>NZ_VZQP01000078.1:0-28074 GCF_014397655.1 Paraburkholderia sp. UCT31 | reverse complement strand
GCGTCAGTTGTGTATAAGAGACACACCCCACACCGCACCGGGCGGCCGCACCTGCGATGGCGCGGAAACGCCGCGCTAGTTGCACTGTCACGGCAAGGTCGGAGCATCGGGAACGGTGGGCAGTGGACGTCGCGCGATCCGCTCGGCCTCTACACGTGTGAGACCGAACGCCTGCAACACAATGGCGGCGGTTCGCTGGGCAAACTTGTCCTCCTTCGAGCGAAGCACCTTTCGCGCACGAACGGTCCGCTTCGACGAGTTGGCCAGTTGCAGTTCGGCGGCAATTCCCGCGAGCACCGTGCCAATCACGGTGATAACGGACATGAGCCGGTCCGCGATCACAAAGCGCCTTTCTGAAATGCCCTTCTCGCTATCGCGCAGCAGGCGCAGGCCGAGACCCCTGCTGAGCAGGCGCGGCGACAAACCTTCGCGAATGAGAAGTTGTCCCCACACTGGCTCGCGGTAGGCCCGCAGGAGCGTGTGACGGACTGAGACGGCGATCACTTCCGCTGGATCGGACAACCCCGCGGCGAGGCGATCGAGCGTATCCGCAAATTCCTCGAACAGCCATTCGATGAGCGCCGTGAAGATGCCTTCCTTGGATTCGAAGTGGTTATAGAAGGAGCCGAACCCGACGTCGGCTGCCTCGGTGATTTCGTTAATGGTGACGGAGCTCAAACCCTTGGCCGCCACCAGTTTCAGCGCAGCGTCGAGCAGGCGCGCGCGCGTCTCGCGTTTGCGACGGGCACCGCGCGGATAGCTTCGATTGATCGCGTCGCGGGACGCACTTGGCGCCTTGAGAGAGCGTCCGCGGCTCGCGCGCGGTGTGGGGGCTTGTGGCATGTCGGCTTCGTAGTCGTGATATTCGATATCCGTATTCTAGATTTTTATGTCATAGTTGACAATATACTCAGTATTGGGTCTAATCTCACCCTCGACGCCGACAACCGGACGTACGAAGGACCCAACGATGCCGACGGAGCGAAAAAATTCCGTTAGCGGTCGATCCCAAGTCCTCGGCCGGAACTGACAGACCCGCAGATCACCGGGCGTTAGGCATGAACGGGCGCTGCCCCACGTACTGGTTGCGTGGAGGCACATCGAGATGGCAAGTACCGACATGCACGTCGATAAGTAGGACTAACGTATCAACGAAGCTTGTTTTATGCGTCCGCGCTGATAGCGAACCGTGCTTGCTGGCACTCGGGTTTGCACGGCATCGGGAAACTTTCTTACCAGGGTTATCACCCGTCTTGTGAACATCGTGAAACATTCCGGCCCTATCGCGCAGGCGCCTGCGCGTCGCTTCTTACCTTCCCTCGTCCAATCTCCGCAGTGCGCACGCATGGTGCTTGCGGCTTGCTGCGCGGTCATGCTCGCGGCATGCCACCAGCGCGAAGCCGCCGCTCCAGAGCCGAAGCCCGTGGTCGCCCTGGCCGTCCACGCTGACGGGCGCACGGCAAGTGCGTCGCTGCCGGCTCAGGTGCAGGCGCGCTACTCCACGGCGCTTTCGTTCAGAGTGGGCGGCAAGATCATCGAACGGCGCGTTCGCCTCGGCGACGCCGTCAAGGCGGGACAGGTTGTTGCGCTGCTAGACCCGACCGATCTGCGCAGTAACCTGGCCAACGCGCGAGCGCAGCTCGATGCCGCCGAACACCGGTTCGTCTACGCGAAGCAGCAGCTCGATCGCGATCAGGCGCAGGCGCAGGCAAACCTGATTGCACCGGCGCAGCTCGAACAGACGCAGGACGCGTACGCATCCGCTGTTGCGCAGCGCGACTCGGCGCGCGCCCAGATGGCGCTCGCCTCGGACAATCTGCGCTATGCGACGCTGACAGCGGACCACGACGGCGTGATTACCTCGGAGGACGCCGACACGGGCCAGAACGTTCAGGCAACCCAATCCATCTATCACCTCGACTGGACGGGCGACGTAGACATCGTCTGCGACGCGCCCGAGCGCACGCTGAGCTCGCTGACAGTCGGCAGCATGGCGCGCGTAACGCTGCCGGCGCTACCCGGCAAGACCTTCGAGGCCCGCGTGCGCGAGGTGTCGCCTAGCGCTGATCCGCAAAGCCGCACCTGGCGCGTCAAGCTCACCCTGAACGCGCCCAGCCCTGCAGTGCGCCTCGGCATGACGGCCACCGTTGCGTTCGATGTCGTCGGTGACGCGTCGGGCGCACAGCCGTTCACTGTGCCGGTGACGGCGCTCTTTCATCAGGGCGAGAACCCTGCTGTCTGGGTGGTGCGTACCGGCACCGACACACTCGAGCTGCGTCCTGTGACGGTGCAGCGATACGACGAGCGCACGGTCTCCATCGCATCGGGCCTCCACGACGGCGACCGCGTCGTGGTGCAGGGTGTGCACGCCGTTAGCACGGGCCAGCACGTGCAGGTGGTGGCGCCCCTGCATCGGGAGGATTTCCCGTCATGAACTCCCGTGACCAAGAACCCGTGCGCGAGAGCGCGCCTGTCCCGTCTTCCGGGGCAGACAAGTCTGGCGAAGGCAGCTTCAATCTTTCCTCCTGGGCGCTGCGTCATCAGCAGCTCGTGATCTTTCTGATCGGGCTCGTCACGCTTTTCGGCGTGATCGGTTATACGAAACTCGCTCAGTCGGAGGACCCGCCGTTCACCTTCCGCACGATGGTGATCAAGACCTATTGGCCCGGTGCGAGTGCGCGCGAGGTGCAGGAACAGATCACGGACCGGATCGGCCGCCAGCTACAGGCCGCGCCGAACATCGACAACATCAAGAGCTACTCGCGGCCTGGCGAGTCGATGATCTTCTTCGCCATGAAGGACTCCGCGCCCGTCAAGGAAGTGCCGGACACCTGGTATCAGGTGCGCAAGAAGGTCGGCGACATTGCCGCGACGCTGCCGAAGGGAACCGTCGGCCCGTTTTTTAACGACGAATTCGGTGACGTCTACACCAACATCTATGCGCTTGAAGGCGACGGCTTTTCGCCGGCGCAACTGCACGACTACGCTGACAAGCTGCGCACAGTCCTGCTGCGCGTACCCGGTGTGGCGAAGGTCGACTATTTTGGCGACCCCGATCAGCACATCTTCGTCGAGATATCGAATGCGCAGCTCACGCGGCTTTCGATCACGCCGCAACAGCTCGCGCAGGCGATCGACGCACAGAATGCCGTGGCGCCCGTCGGCACCATCACGACCGCGGACGACCGCGTGTTCGTGCGGCCGAGCGGCGCGCTCAAGGATGTGCAGGCGCTCTCCGACATGCTGATCACCATCAACAAGCGCACGTTCCGGCTGGGCGACATCGCGAAGGTCACACGCGGTTATGACGACCCGCCGGCGACCCAGATGCGCGTCGGCGGCCAGGCGGTGCTCGGCATCGGCGTGACGATGCAAAAGGGCGGCGACGTGATCGACCTCGGCAAGGCGCTCGACGCAAAAGCCGCCGAACTGCAGGCAACGCTGCCGGCGGGTCTGAAACTCGCGGCGGTTTCGAGCATGCCGCACGCGGTCAAGCACTCGGTGGACGAGTTCGTGAAATCGGTTGGCGAAGCGGTGGCGATCGTGCTGGTCGTGAGCCTCGTCTCGCTCGGCTTGCGCACCGGCATGGTCGTCGTGATCACGATTCCGATCGTGCTGGCGGTGACGGCGCTTTGCATGCACATCTTCAATATCGGGTTGGACAAGGTCTCGCTCGGTACGCTCGTGCTCGCGCTAGGCCTGCTCGTCGACGACGCGATCATCGCCGTCGAAATGATGGCGGTGAAGCTGGAACAGGGCTGGAGCCGGGCGCGCTCGGCAGCGTTCGCGTATACCAGCACTGCATTCCCGATGCTCACAGGCACGCTCGTCACCGTATGCGGCTTCCTGCCGATTGCGCTCGCCAAATCGAGCACGGGCGAATACACGCGTTCGATCTTCGAAGTGTCGGCCATCGCGCTGATCGTTTCGTGGTTCGCGGCCGTCGTGCTGGTGCCGTTGCTGGGTTATCACCTGCTGCCGGAACGCAAGCCTCAACCCGGCGGTGCACACCATGATCCGCATGAAATCGGCAACACCGGCTTCTACCGGCACCTGTCGGGATGGGTTGCGTGGTGCGTCGAGCGTCGCTGGGTCGTGCTCGGCGTCACCGTCGTGCTTTTCGCGATTTCCATGCTGGCCTTCACGCGCGTGCCGCAGCAGTTCTTCCCGAACTCGGAACGGCCGGAACTGCTGGTCGATCTGCGATTGCCGGAAGGCGCCTCGTTCGAAGCGACGCTGCGTGAAGCGAAGCGCCTGGAAAAAGTGCTCGACGGCAAAGCCGGGATCGACCACTTCGTCGACTTCGTCGGCACCGGCGCGCCGCGTTTTTACCTGACGCTCGACCAGCAGCTTCAACAGCCGAATTTCGCGCAGTTCGTGATTACCGCAAAAAGCGTGGAAAACCGCGAGGAACTGATGCGTTGGCTCGACGGCAAGCTCGAGAAGGACTTCTCCGGCGTGCGAGCGCGCGTCTCCCGGCTCGAGAATGGTCCGCCGGTCGGCTTCCCGATCAAATTCCGCGTGAGCGGCGACGATATCGCGACCGTCCGATCGATTGCGCAGACGGTGTCGGACAAGGTCCGCGCCGATCCCCGCACGCGCAACGTCCAGTTCGACTGGGACGAGCCGGCGGAGCGCTCGATCTCGTTCGAGATCGATCAGAACCGCGCGCGCCAGCTTGGCGTCACGTCGGAAGATGTGTCGAACTTCCTCGCGATGACGCTATCGGGCTACACGGTGACGCAGTACCGCGAGCGCGACAAGCTGATCAACGTCGATCTGCGTGCGCCCAAGAGCGAACGTGTCAATCCGGCGCAACTCACGAGCCTCGCGATTCCGACACCCCACGGCCCGGTGCCGCTCGGTTCGCTCGGCCACGTGCGCAATACGCTCGAGTACGGCGTCATCTGGCAACGCGACCGCCAGCCGACCATCACGGTGCAGGCGGACGTGCGCGGCGACGCGCAGGGCATCGACGTGACCCACGACATCGAACGTGCGCTCGCGGCGGAAACCGCCAGGCTGCCGGTCGGCTATCGCATTCAGGTGGGCGGCGCGGTCGAAGAAAGCGTGAAGGGCCAGACGTCGATCAATGCCGAAATGCCGTTGATGATCATCGCCGTGCTGCTGTTGCTGATGATCCAGCTCAAGAACTTCGCGCGGACCTTCATCGTCGTGCTGACGGCGCCGCTCGGCCTGATTGGCGTCGTGGCCGCGCTGCTGCTGTTCGGCAAGCCCTTCGGCTTCGTCGCGCTGCTGGGCGTGATTGCCATGTTCGGCATCATCATGCGCAACTCCGTGATTCTGGTCGACCAGATCGATCAGGACATCGCGGCAGGGCAGCCGCGCTTCGACGCGATTATCGGCGCAACGATAAGGCGTTTCAGGCCGATCATGCTGACGGCCGCCGCCGCCGTCCTCGCGCTGATTCCGCTGCTGCGCTCGGGCTTCTTCGGTCCGATGGCGACCGCACTGATGGGCGGTATCACGATTGCGACGGTACTGACCGTGTTCTTCCTGCCCGCGCTGTACGCGGCGTGTTTCAGGGTCCGGCACGACGAGCGCGGAACGCAACCGGTCGTCGCCGAGCAGATGGAGGTTTGATGATGAGCTTCGCCTACAAGACATCCGTGATGGCCGTGGCTGTGGCCATCGCACTGACGGCCTGCACGTTCGGCCCGAACGGCGCGCCCCCGGCGATGCCTTCGCCTGCGCACTACGGTGCCGAGGCACAGCCGGCGAAGACCGTCGCAGCGGGCGGCGTGGCGCAGCAGTTCGATATCGGCGCAGTGGGCGTTCCGCAATGGTGGCAGCTTTACCGGTCGGACGCGCTGAGTGCACTGGTCGAGGAAGGCTTGCGCAACAGCCCCACGCTCGGGGCTGCGCAGCGGACGCTCGCAGCCGCGCAGCAGGAGCTGCGCGCCCAGGTCGGCGCATCGACGCTGCCTTCAATCGATGCTGTCGCACAAGTCGATCGCGGGCGTTCACCGCTTGTGCCCGGCATTGGCCCCAGCGAGGTTCGCTATAACTTTTTTGCCGGACAGTTTCTCGCGTCCTACACCTTTGACCTGTTCGGTGCGACGCGTTCGGCGAATGCGGCCAGCGCCGCTCGCGTAGACGTGCAGGCGTATCAACTGGAGGCGGCGCGGCGCGCGCTGGCGGCAAACATCGTCGGTACGACGATCAGCGTGGCGGCACTCGATCGCCAGATCGCGCTCACCGAACGGCTCGTCGCCGTGGCCAGGACGGCCGCGGACGAGGACCAGCACCGCTACGCGCTCGGCTCGGTCTCGCGTGCGCAGGCGCTTGCGTCGACGCAGGATGCGGCTTCGGCTGCGGCGAGTCTTCCTGCGTTACGCCAGCAGCGCGCCACAACCATCCATGCGCTCGCGGTGCTGATGGGCCGCACGCCGGACAACGCCCCGGCCGTTCCCGACCTCGACAGCCTGACGTTGCCCGAACACGTGCCCGTCGTGGTGCCGTCGGACCTGCTGCGTTCGCGCCCCGACGTTCAGGCAGCCGACGCCGCCGTGAAGGCCGCTGCCGCCGATGTCGGCGCTGCGACCGCGCAGCTCTTTCCGAGCCTGTCGCTGACGGCCTCGATGGGCCGCGGCGGCTTTAGCTGGCCCGCGGTGCTCTCAGGAGCGGGCGGACTCTGGGCCATTGGTGCGAGCCTGTCGCAACCGATTTTCCATGGCGGCGCGCTGTTCGCGCACCGCAAGGCGTCGATCGATGCTTACGATGCGGCGGTGCTGAACTACAAGTCCACCGTTCTGTCGGCGTTCCAGAATGTCGCGGATTCGCTTGCCGCGCTGGATAACGACGCACAGACACTCGCGTCGACTGAAGCAGCGGCACAGGCAGCGCAGGCGGGATTCGACGATACCGCGTCGCGCCGCCGCATGGGTTCGCTGCCGTCGACGGCACAGTATGCCAGCGAGCAGCGCTTTCTCAACGCACAGATCGGCGCCGTGCGCGCGGCAAGCCAGCGCATGAACGATACCGTCGCACTGTTCCAGGCGATGGGCGAACTGCCGCCGGGCCAGCCGCAAACAGCGTCGGCGCAATGATCGCGTGTCGATGAAGACGGGAAGAGCGACCTGCCGTTCAGGCCGCTCTTCCTCGACTGTACCGGCGGGTATCGGAGCAGTCGTTTTCTATCCGAAATCAGAATGCGCCCACGCACGGGAAGGTCAAGCCGGACTTCACGTGCATCGAACGCGCCAGAACCTCAGGTTGTCCAGTTCCCTGTATGGAATATAAGAAACTGATCGCCTGTCACGAGTGCGATCTGCTGTTTCGCAAGCCTCTGCTGCGGGGCGGGCAGACGGCGAGCTGCTCGCGCTGCCGTGCGGGCCTGGAAGGAACGCAGGGAGCGGGCGTGCCGCTCGACCGGATTGGTGCGCTCACCGTTGCAGCTTTGATCACATTCTGTATTGCGCAGGCTTTCCCGGTCATACAACTGCAGACCAACGGTATGACGTCGGCGGCGACGCTATTCGGCGCGGTGCGCTCGTTGTGGACGGGCCACATGCGCATCGTCGCAACGATGGTCTTTTGCTCGGCGATCCTGTTTCCGCTGATCGAACTCCTCGCCCTTCTCTATGTGCTGGTTCCGCTGCGCCTTGGCAAGGTAGTACGTCATTTCAATCGAATGCTTCGCGTCGTGCAGCTCATCCGTCCATGGGGCATGATCGAAGTGTTCATGCTCGGCGTGGTCATCACGATCGTGAAAATGGTCAGCATGGCGCAGGTGATCCCTGGGCCAGGACTGTTTGCATTCGGTGCACTCACGTTGATGTTGGCGTTTCTCGCCACTTTCGACCCGCGCGTGCTCTGGTCGACGCGGGACGAAATAAAGTTTCGACAACCCGCTGAGATCCGCTGGACCAGAGTGAAGCGCAGGTGCACCGCGCGAGCCCCGACGTTCTTCGGCCTGAAGCCCGCGCCGGCGGCGCATATGACGGCGCGCAGCGCCGGGCTCGTAGCCTGTCATACCTGTGGACTGGTGCAGAAGCACATCGCGGCGTCGTCAGAGCAGCGCTGCTCGCGGTGCGAATCGGTGCTGCACACGCGCCATCCCGATAGCGTGACGCGCACGTCGAGTCTGGTTCTTGCCGCCGCGCTCGCCTACATACCCGCGAATCTGTTGCCGATCATGCACGCGTCATCCCTCGGCCACTCGGAGGACGACACGATCCTCGGCGGCGTGGCGTACTTCTGGACTTCAGGCGACTGGCCGCTCGCCGTCGTCGTGTTCGTAGCCAGCGTCGTGGTGCCGATGCTCAAACTCGCCATTCTCACGCTGCAGATCGTAGCGGCCCGTCGCAGTCCGGACTGGCAGCCGCTCGAACGCGCGAGGCTGCATCGGCTCGTCGAGTGCGTTGGCCGGTGGTCGATGCTCGATATCTTCGTCGTCGCACTGACGGTCGCGCTGGTGCATTTCGGTTCGTTTGCGGTTGTCACTGCCGGTCCGGGCGCGCTGGCTTTCGGCGCGGTGGTGATTCTCACCATGCTCGCGTCGCATCAATTCGATCCGCGGCTGATCTGGGACAACGTCCGCTGCGGGCCAGCGCGTGGTTCACGGCGATGAACGAATACCGTTCTAGCGGCGTCCGCACTCCTAAATAACCTCACATTTGCGAACTACTCTCCGAGCGATGCATCTTCCCACGCCACCCAGACCTGACATCAAGCCGCGAAAACGCTGGATTCCCTCCCTCATCTGGTTAGTGCCGCTCATCTGTGCGCTGATCGGTGTGGCGCTGGTAGTCAAATCCGTCACCGACAAGGGACCGACAGTGACGGTCACGTTCGGCAACGCTGAGGGCATGGAGGCGGGCAAAACGAAGGTCAAATACAAGGACGTGGAGATCGGCTCGGTACAGGCGGTCGCGCTGTCAAAGGACCTGCAGCACGTCATCGTCACGATCGAGCTGACCAAACAGGCAGAAAAATTCGCAAGCCGCGGCACGCGCTTCTGGGTGGTTCGCCCGCGCGTGGGCGCTAACGGCATCTCGGGCCTCGGTACGCTGCTCTCCGGCGCGTATATCGGTGTCGACGTCGGGAAGTCTTCGGAAAGGCAAACCACATTTGTCGGCCTCGAAAGTCCGCCGATCGTCACGTCCGGGCAGCCGGGGCATCAATATACGCTGAGGGGCGACTCCTTGGGCTCCGTCGATATCGGCGCGCCGATTTTCTACCATCGCATCCAGGTAGGCCAGGTGGTCGGCTTCTCGCTCGATCCGCACGGCACCGGTGTCATCGTCAATGTTTTCGTCAATGCCCCGTTTGACCAGTATGTCGGCACCAATACACGGTGGTGGCACGCAAGCGGTGTTGACCTCCGTCTCGATTCGAATGGATTGAAGCTCAATACACAATCTCTGGCGACGGTGGTCGTCGGAGGCCTGGCGTTCCAGTCGCCGCCGGGTCAGGACGCCGGACAACCGGCCGCTGACAAGGCGGCGTTCCGACTCGCATCGGACGAGTCGGACGCGATGCGCGAGCCCGATGGCGCGCCGCTCAATGTCGTGATGCGGTTCAACCAGTCGCTGCGCGGCCTGTCTGTCGGCGCTCCTGTCGACCTTCGAGGCATCGCGCTGGGGCAGGTGACGGACATCGGTATCGAATATAACGAAAAGGAGAAGAGTTTCAGCATGAAGGTATCGCTGGCGCTGTATCCCGACCGGCTCAGCCGGCGCTCCAACGAAGCGCTACCGGCTCCGAACTCGCAGGGTGGTCATGCGTTGCTGCAAAACCTCGTCATGGAGGGAATGCGCGGTCAGTTGCGAACCGGCAACCTGCTGACAGGCCAGCTATTCGTGGCGCTCGACATGTTTCCGAAAGCGCCTCGGGCGAGCGTCGATGTTCATCGCAATCCTATTGAACTGCCGACTGTGCCTAACACCCTCGACGAACTTCAGGTGCAGATTGCCGATATTGCGAGGAAGCTGAATCAGGTGCCGTTCGACAAGATCGGAGCCAACCTTAACGGCGCACTTGAAAACGCCAACAAGCTGTTCGGGCACATGGACACAGAGGTCGTTCCGCAAGCCCGCGACACCCTGGCGGCCGCGCAGAAAACCTTCAGTACCGCCGAAACGACGCTCCGGCAGACCGCGCCCCTGCAGTCGGACATCCAGGATGCGATGCAGGAACTGACGCGCACCCTGCAATCCCTCAATGCGCTCGCCGATTATCTGGAACGTCATCCCCAGGCGCTCCTGTTCGGCAAGAAAGGAGACCAACGATGAAACTGATCCAATCCCGCGTGTGGCGCGCGATCGCCCGTATTGCGACCGTCATGGGTCTGGCCGCGCTGAGCGCCTGTGCTTCCCCGCCGGCCCGCTTCTATACCCTCGGCACTGACAGCGAACCGACGCGCGCAAACGTTACGGTCAGTCCGGCCTTCCGGATCGACATGCGCACAGTGAAGGTGCCGGTTTCAGTCGCAAGGAGCCAGTTCGTCGTACAGGTCGATGCGGCGCGCGTCAGGATTCTGGAAGACGAGCGCTGGGCATCGCCGCTTGCAGACGAGATCCGCAATGCGCTGCTCGCGGCCGCGACTCGACAGGCGGGCGGCCCCGACACGTACCAGCCGGGTCACGCCGAGGACGCTCGCACGTATCAGGTCTCCGTCGACGTGCAGCGTTTTGAATCGTGGCCGGGCTCACACGCGCTGCTTGACGTCACCTGGAGTGTACGCAAGTCGAACGACTCACGAACATTGACCTGCCGCAGCATAGTCAGCCAGCCCGTATCGGCCGGCTACGATGCACTCGTCAACGGCCATCGAGTCGCAGTGAGAAGGATAGGCACTCAAATTGGCGAAGTCGTCCGGGAATTTTCGGCGGCGCCTACCGTGTCCGCCGTTGCACCGGCGCGCATCCCTGCGAGTACGAGAAGTTCGGCGTTGTTATGCCCGGCGCTAGCAGGCTGAACCGATACAGGAATTGGTGCATCACGCCGACAAGGAGCGCGAGCTGATTGCTAGCGTCGAGGCTTTAGCAGGTGATTGAGTTTAATCGCTAGCGGCCCGACCGGGCTTCTCCACCGGGCCGCACCCGGCTGACTTCAGGCCGATCAGACCGATGGCGCCGGACCTCTTGATTCAATCGGCGTCGACAGTCTCCTCCACGACCGGCAGCGGACGCGCTGCAATCTTCTCCGCCTCCGCGCGCTTGAGTCCGAGTGTCTGCAGCAGCATTGCTGCAGTACGCTCAGGGAAGCGCTCCCCGCTAAAGCCAAGCTCCTTGAGTACGCTTGCCGCGGGCGCGCCCGGTGCGACGAAGTTCAGCTCGGCGGCGATTGCACAGAGGACCGTACCGGCTACCGCAAGAAATCCGATGAACGGGTCGGCGACCACAAAGCGCTTCACGGCAATGCCATTCACAATGTCGCGCAGCAGCCGCTGGCCCAGTCCGCGGCTCATCGCATGCGTCGGAATAAACCCTTCACGTACCAGGAAACGTCCCCACACGGGGTCTTGCTGCGCACGCAGGACCGTATGACGCACGGCGACAGCGATCACCTCGGCCGGGTCGGAAAGGCCAGCGGCGAGGCGATCCATCATGTTAGCGAAATCCTCGAACACCTCGTCGACAAGCGTCGCGTAAATCGCCTCCTTCGATTCAAAGTGGTTGTAGAACGAGCCAAAGCCGACATCAGCGGCTTCGGTGATTTCATTGATCGCCACGCCCTCCATGCCTTTTTCGGCCATCAGTCTGAGGGCGGCGTCGAGCAGACGGGCACGCGTCTCGCGCTTGCGACGCGCACCGCGCGGCTCGCGTTGTTCGGGAACGGCAACCGGGGCGACTGGCGCCGCACGGGTAGGACGCTTTGTAGTGTTCGGCATGATGGATCCAAGCTTGGTTATGCCTAAGTATAGAGCGTAATGTCTAGGTTGACAAAACGCTCATGAATGACTTTAATGTCATTAAAGGCGCCCCGAAGGCCGGCCTTACATACAAGTACAACAGACAACATCTGGAGTGACTGTGGAGACAGCAGCAAAGGACGGCGCCGCGCCGTGGAGCCGGCATGAACAGGTTCGTCCGCCGATTGGCGCATTACCGTCGGTGGTTGACGTCTTACTGGTGGGTTGCGGACCTGTCGGTGCAACGATTGCCAATCTACTGGCGCGCTACGGCGTGCATGTATTGATTGTCGACAAGTCGACCGAGGTTTCCATCGCGCGCCAGGCAATCGAGTTGGATAACGACGCGCTGCGCATCCTTCAGCTTGCGGGCATTGGGGAGCCCGATTTCGAGACCAGCACCATTCCATATGTGCGGATGAGAACGCCCAGCCTGGGGCAGGTCGGCCAGATCAGTTCGGCGAGCCGCCTGGATGGCTATCAGAAGCCCGTCACGTTGTACCAGCACGAACTCGAGCGGTGCCTGCGGGCCCGGCTCGAGAAATACGACTGTGTGCATATCGCGCCAGGTGTCGAACTGGGGAGCTTCACGGAAGAAGGCGACCATGTGCTCGTGTCGCTGGAGCTTGATCACGGCCGCCCTCACATCGTCCGGGCGCGCTACGTGGTCGGTGCAGACGGGGCGTATTCACTGGTTCGGCAGACTATCGGGCCGCACTTCTGGGGTAAGACATTTGCCGAGGAATGGCTCGTTGCCGCTGCGCGGCATCTTTCGCGCCCAGCCGATGATATCGAGTTCATCTCCGATCACCGTCCGCCAAACCGGTGCATGGTCGGTCGCAGCGGGCGTGAGCGCTGGAAGTTCATGCTGCAGCCGGACGAGCGCCACGAGAACATGAAAGCCGAGGTCCGCATACGCGAGGTGGTCGCTCCATCGGGCAACCCGGAAGACTCGATGATCGAGCGCAAGGCGGTGTATCGCTTCCGATCGCGAACCCTTAATGCATTCAGCCGGGGGCGTGTGTTCTTCGCGGGCGACGCCGCGCACATTGGGCCTCCATCCGTCGGCCGAGGGTTGGCCGCGGGACTGCGAGATGCCGCCAACCTGTGCTGGAAGCTTGCATGGGTGGTGCAGGGGCGAGCGGATTCACGCATTCTCGACACTTACGACGAGGAGAGGCGGCCCCACGAGAAGGCGATAACAAAGCTCGCAAGGTTCATGAGAAAGCTCGTCACGCCGCGCAATGGCGGCATTGCCTTGTGGGCTCATGGGCTAATGCAATTGTCGCCACCGGTGCTCCCGCTGCGTGCGCAGCCCGAGGAATCGCAGATCCAGCCGAAAAAAACAACTAGAAGAGGTGTGTTTGTCAAAGGCCGCTCGCCGACGAAGCTTGTGCGCGGCGCAGTCATTGGGCAGGGGCGGGTACGTGGTTCGGATGGCAAGGCGCGTCCGAGCGACGAGGTGTTTGGGCAGGGCCTGGTGCTGATTGGATTTGGCACAGATGCCCGAGCCTCGCTTGATTCTTCTGAGGCAGCAGCCTTCGCGCGTGCCGGCGGAAGCACTGTGCAGATCGCACACCGTGGAGAGCGGCCGCATCTCGCTCGGCATGACAGCTGGGAGGACCTCGACGGTGTGTTCCTTCCGCGTCTCGTACCGGTTGGTTGGGCCGCCGTGGTGCGGCCCGACAAGACCGTCGTTCACGATGGCCCGGCGACCGATGCGTCGCGGCTCGTGCGCGAGAGTCTTTCCTTGCTAGGTCAGCACTGCTGGGTCATGCAGTGATCGCGAAGCCGCATGCCGTCTCGAAACCCCATTCACACCGTGTGACCTCTTATCGCCATGAACCTGACCACAGTACAACCAGCCCGTCACCCCGATCCTACGACGAAAGCGTCGGCATTGGCCTATCTGATATTCGACCGGCCAGATCTCGAGAAAGCCGAGCAATTTCTCAGTGACTTCGGGCTCCGAACGGTATCGCGCGGTGAAGCGCTCCTGCTGCTGCGGGGAACGGGTGCCTCACACTTCTGCTACGTCGTCCGGAAGGCCTCGAAACCCCGGTTCGTTGGTTTTGGGCTACAGGTCGACAACAGGGCCGAGCTTGATGCACTTGCAAAACTGCCGGGCGCCTCGGACGTCGAACGCTCGCCCCTGCCCGGCGGCGGCTATACGGTACGGCTGACCGATCCTTCAGGCTTTCGCGTCGACGCGATATGGGGCCAGCAGCCAGCTTCGACGTTGTCTCATCGGCCACCCTTGCCGTTCAACTCCGTGGATGCAACGGTCCGGATCAACGGGACGCAGCGACCGCCCGAAGGCGCGCCGGAAATTATCCGGCTCGGACACGTCGTGCTCGAACTCGTCGACTATCAGGAAACCTGCGCGTGGTATACGCGGCATTTCGGCTTCATCCCCAGCGATGTGCAGGTGCTTCCCGATGGTTCGCCCGCCGTCGCGTTCATGCGGCTCGATCTCGGCGACAAGCCAGCCGATCACCATACGCTCGCGCTTGCACAAGGCTTCGTGCCCACCTACAGCCATAGCGCGTACGAAGTCGTTGACGCCGACGCGGTTGGCATGGGCCAACGCATTCTGCGCGACAAAGGTTGGACGCACGCATGGGGGATCGGCCGACATATCCTGGGCAGCCAGGTGTTCGACTACTGGCAGGATCCGTGGGGAGACAAGCACGAGCACTATTGCGACGGCGACCTCTTTACGGCGGACGCGCCGACGGGTGTCCATGCGGTGAGCCGCGAGGCGATGGCGCAATGGGGACCGACGATGCCACGCAGCTTCACGAAGCCCAGGTTCACACCCGCGAGCGTCG
The DNA here is from genome assembly GCF_014397655.1 of Paraburkholderia sp. UCT31. Taxonomy (NCBI): domain Bacteria; kingdom Pseudomonadati; phylum Pseudomonadota; class Betaproteobacteria; order Burkholderiales; family Burkholderiaceae; genus Paraburkholderia; species Paraburkholderia sp. UCT31. The sequence goes on along the minus strand of NZ_VZQP01000078.1, from coordinate 13,365 downwards.
TGGCACTTTTCAGAAACCTGCGCCGCAGCCCCGACCTGACGTTGAGCAAGCTGCGCACGTTGGCGAAGCTTTTCGCCTGAACCACCCCACTTTCATCGAATCCGGAGATCGATAAATGGCACTTCACGTTCTGCATTACCTTCATGATGGCCGCGCCCGGTGGGGCGTAGTCGCCAATGGCGCCATCACGCCGATTCATGGCGAATTCAAGTCGACCGCCGAGTTTATTGAAGCCAATCCCGTCGAACGGCTGGCGGTACTGGACGGTTCTCCGATTCCCGAATCGGATGTGCAATGGTTGTCGCCCGTGACCGCCAACCAGCAGTTCATCTGCCAGGGCGCGAATTATCGCCAGCATATGATCGACTCCGGCATGGACCCGGATGTGAAGAAATTCAACATGATCTTCACGAAGGCGACGAGCTGCATCGTTCCTGCCGACTCGCCCCTCGTGAAGCCCAGGGAGGTGCAGTTGCTCGACTACGAGATCGAACTCGGTCTTGTGCTCAAACGCGACGTCACGTCCCGCGAAACGGTCACCGACGAGAACCTGCATGACTACATTGCTGGCGCCGTGATCGTCAACGACTACTCCGCGCGCGATATCCAGATTCCGCAGATGCAGTTCTACAAGGGCAAGAGCTACCGCACGTTTGGCCCTGTGGGCCCTTACCTTTGCCTCCTTGAGAAACATGATATTCCGAAGTTGAAGGAGCTCGTGCTGACACTGACGGTCAATGGAACCGTCCGCCAGAATGACACGACGGCGGGTCTCGTCCATGGGCCGGCAGAGACCTTGACGGAGCTTTCCGGCGTGCATGATCTGCGCATCGGTGACCTGCTCGCGACGGGCACGCCATCTGGCTGTGCACTGAGCATTCCATCGCCCGAAAAGCAACGCGCCGCGGCGCAGCTGCCTGAAGCGGAAAAATGGCGTCTTTTCCTGAAGATGCAGGCGGAAAGGCCGCAGTACCTGAAGGTGGGGGACGTCGTGGAGGCGCATATCGTCAGCTACGATCGCTCGATCGATCTGGGCGTGCAGCATAACGTCGTTGTGGAAGAGGCAGCATGAAAGGCATCGCAAACGTAGACGAAGTCCTTGCCATCGAAACGCAAGGGCTGCCGGCGGATCTCCCGTCGAGCACCTACGAGATGATCTGCCGGGGCGCGGCGATTAATCCATCGGCACCGGCACTTTCGTTCTTTGCAACGGCCGACGACTATCGGAACGCCGAGTGCTGGACGTATAGTGAACTCGTCCGAGATATCACGCGCACCGCGAACATGTTCTCGCGCCTCGGAGTACAACGCGACTCAGTCGTCGCATATGTTCTGCCTAACCTCCCTGAAACGCACTTCGTGATCTGGGGTGGGGAGGCCGCCGGAATTGTCTGCGCGATCAATCCATTGCTCGAGCAGGAAGCCATCGGCCAACTCCTCAACGCTGCAGGCGCCAGCGTGCTGGTAACGCTGGCGCCGTTTCCCGGAACTGATCTTTGGCAAAAGGTACAAGCGGTGCTGCACAAGGTTTCTTCGCTGAAGAATCTGGTGCTCGTGAATCCGGCCGAACGTGTGACGGGTTCAAAACAGTCCGCGACGCGGATGCTGCAGCGTAACGAGTGCTCAAGGCTGCACGGCGAGGGCGGCGTGCGGGGCGCGGTTCCTGCGCATATCGAGATCCACGACTTCGGCGTTGCCATCGCGCAGGAGTCGGGAACGGCACTTCAAGGCGCGCGGCACTTTGGCGCCGACGACGTGTCGTCGTACTTCTGTACGGGCGGGACGACCGGCCTGCCGAAAATTGCGATGCGCCGCCACGGCAATGAGGTGGCTAATGCCTGGAGCACGGGTCAATTCTTCGGCGACAGCGTTGGGCCAGGCAAGACGCTTTTCTGCGGACTGCCACTCTTCCACGTGAATGCCGTCATGGCAACGGGTCTCCTGCCTTTTTCCAAAGGCGCCCAGGTCGTGCTCGGGACGCCACAAGGCTATCGCGGCGATGGCGTTGTCAAACGTTTCTGGGAAATCGTCGAGCATCACCGCATCAATTTCTTCAGCGGTGTCCCGACGCTTTATGCGGCGTTACTCGATATTCCTGTCGGCGAGCACGATGTGAGTTCGCTGGAGTACGGACTGTGCGGTGCGGCTCCCATGCCGGTCGAAGTTCTCCGGACCTTTCAGGAAAGGACGCGCATCCGGATTCTCGAGGGCTATGGCCTGACCGAGGGGACCTGCGTGAGCAGCGCCAATCCGCCGCTGGGGGAGCGCAGGCTGGGCTCAATCGGGCTCCGCATTCCGGGCCAGGCGATGAAAGCCGTCATCGTCGACGCTGACGGGCGATATGTACGGGATTGCGAGATCGATGAGGTCGGCCTGCTGACTATTTCCGGCCCGAACATTTTCCTCGGGTATATCGTGCCCGAGCAGAACAAGGGGCTCTGGCTGGATCTCGGCGATGGCAGGTGCTGGCTCAATACCGGCGACCTCGGTCGATGCGATGTCGATGGTTATTTCTGGCTTACCGGTCGCAAAAAGGAAGTGATCATTCGTGGCGGTCACAACATCGATCCGGCAGCGATCGAGGAACCGCTCTATCGCCATCCCGCCGTCAACATCGCGGCGGCGGTCGGTCGTCCCGATGCACACGCCGGGGAGTTGCCGATTGCCTATGTCCAGCTCAAACCGGGTGCAACCGCGACTGAGGACGAACTCGCCGAGTTCGTGCGACTCGAGATAGGCGAGCGCGCGGCACTGCCTAAACGGATCAGAATCCTGGATGCGATGCCGTTGACAGGCGTGGGCAAGATTTTCAAGCCGGCGCTGAAACAGCGCGAAACGGTAGACGCGTTACAGTCGGCACTCGTGGAGGCTGGCGTCGAGGGAGCAACCGTTAGGATCATTGAAGATACTTCGCGCGGGCTTTCGCTTTACGTCGAACTTCCCGACCCCGAGCTCGAAGCATTGGCGACTTCCGCGCTCGGGCGCTTTCCGTTCGCATTTTCGCTTTCGGTTGCCGCGCGGCCATCACGGAAAGAGCAATGTTGATGTACCAGCGGCGATAGAGACGCACAGCAGGCCAAGGTGATAGGAGCCTGACATCAGCGGGGGCGCTCAGTCACGCGCACGCGGCTCGATGCGGCGTTTCAAACGCCAGTGTCATGAGTTAAACGCTCGCGTCGGTTTGGAGGAAAGAAGATGAATACTGCTTCAGAAAGGTCCTTGCGTTCGCTTGTTGAAAAATGGCTCGGGCCAATATCGGCGAGTGCGGTTCGGATTACCCGGTTCGGTCGTGCCGGCTCAAACCAGAGACCCTATGTGCATATCGAGCTACTGCTGCCGAAAGGACCGGTTGGGTTATTTTTCTTCCGGCACCCCGACGGTGCGTGGTGCGTATTCCCGCCCGAGACTGAACGTTTGGCGATGCGCGCTTACTAGCGTGCAGGGCGATGGAGGCATGCTGTACCAGCAGTTATTCCAAAGGCAGAGAACGAATAATTGGACGGATTAAAGTCTCGACACCAGGAGGTACGAAGAATAGAAAGGATGGTAAGGATAACGCGAAAGCGTATTTCCACATAACGTGTACGAGGCAGTAGCGGTGTTCTAAACATTCGTGCCTGTTTCATGTCATTTAGTAAAACTACCTAATCAGACATAACCGGCGGACCTGATAAGCGGTCGAAGCCTATGAGGAACGACGCAACGACCCCAGACGGAGCGCCGCATCGGTTCCACAGGAAGCGCCACGGGTTCACAAAAATGCCCGGGCAACGAGACAGGAGAAGACACGTGAGGAATTACAGGCGAATGATCAGCTCTGCCGGTATGGCGGCTTGCCTCTGCTCGGCTGCGCTGACCGACAATGCAAACGCCCAGTCGGCGGGAAGCATTACGCTGTCCACAGGATGGCTTCACATCGCGCCACAGGGCGACGCAACGCCACTCACCGTGGAGAGTATTGGCGGCGAAACGGTGAATCGCCAACTAGCCGGTAGCGGGGGGCATGCGACGTCAACGAATACGGTGGGAATTACCACCGAGTACTACGTCACGGACAACATTGGCGTCGCTATGCTTTTGGGACTGCCATTGACAGTAAATCTGGTTGGCGATGGGACGCTGGAGAAGTATGGCAACCTCGGCTCGACGAGGCCAATGCCGCCAGCCATCGAACTTCGATACCACCTGTTTTCAGCCGAATCGAAATTCCGTCCGTTCATGGGGCTCGGCGTGAACTATACGTGGTTCACCCAGGTTCGGATAACCAATAGCCAGTTTGTCACTGATAGCGTTGGTCCAGGCGGTTCGGCACACGCAACACTCAGTTCGTCGTGGAATCCGGTATTCGAGATCGGGGCAAGTTACGCCATTACAAAACACTGGTCTGTCGGAACCTCTGTGAACTATATGCCGGTGAAGACCCACCTTACGTTAGACGGACACACCGCGACTGGAACGCAGATCGTTTCCAAATCGACGCTCCGGCTCGATCCCCTGAGCGTCTTCCTGAACGTCGCCTACACGTTCTAGCGCGTACGACTCGTTAATGCACCGATCGAGAGATCTGAATGCCCATCGAACACATCGACAACGTTATTTTTCGCGCCCCGGGCCTGGCTGCGGTCCGCGACGTCATGCCACCGCTAGCGCACCCCGCTTCCCTTTGGATCGAATAATGAAACGACAGGTCCTCAAGACTATTCTTTTTGCTTTGCCCAAGGCTCTTGACCTGACGGCACGCCGCTTTCCCGCTTATCGTGATCGCCTGAAGGAGCGCGATCTCGTGGCCTGGATCGGACTTGCGGATCAAAGCATCGGTCGCGTCATCAGGTTAAAGAACGGACGTGTTCGGTCCAGCGCCGGCAGGCATCCGCGGCCCGACGTGAGCATGGTCTTCAAGGATGTCGCCACAGCCCTGAAGTTCCTTTCTCCCAATCCGGATCAGGGCGAAATCATCCACGCTGCCAAGAACTTCAAGGTGGTCACCGAGGGCGAGGACGAACTGTTGGTCTGGCTAATGCAGACCCTGAGCATGATGCGGACCGTCGGCCTGCCGATGGGCACGCCTTTGCGCGACGGCACCCGCCGCTACACCACCTGCACCAACGGCGGGCCTCTGTTCGTCTACGTGAAGGATGGCCGCGTCGTTCGGGTGACGCCCATCGAGCTGGACAGCACGGATGCGCCAAGTTATGTGATCGAGGCGCGCGGCCGCCGTTTCAGCCCGCCACGGCGTGGCCTGGTCGCGCCCCACGCGTTGACGCTCAAGTCGCTGGTCTATTCCGACAAGCGCATCCTTCACCCCATGAAGCGGGTCGACTTCGACCCTGACGGCGAACGCAATCCCCAGAACCGGGGCAAATCCGGCTATGTGCGTATCAGTTGGGACGAGGCCCTGGACATTGTCGCCAGGGAAATCAACCGGCAGAAGCGCGTTCACGGTCCCGGTTCCATCACCTTCCCGATGTCGTCCCATCACCAGTGGGGCAACGTGGGTTACTACCTCAGCGCGCTGACGCGCTTTGCCAACCTGATCGGCTTTACCCGGGTCGCGGCCAATCCGGATAGCTGGGAAGGCTGGTACTGGGGTGCCATGCATCATTTCGGCAACTCGATGCGCGTCGGCGTGCCATCCGGCTATGGTGGCGTCGAGGATTGCCTGAAGGAAGCCGACATGATCGTGTTCTGGTCCTGCGACCCCGAAAGTACCAACGGGGCCTATGCGGGATTCGAGGGGACTCCGCGACGCCTGTGGGCCAAGGAACTCGGCATTGAGTTCGTTCATATCGACCCACACTGCAACCCCACCGCGCAGTTGCTGGGCGGGCGCTGGATTCCGGTCCGACCGCAAACCGATGCTGCTCTCGCCACCGCCATCATGTACGTATGGGCCATGGAGGGCTTGTACGACGAGGATTACATCGCCACCCGCACGACCGGTTTCGACGAGTGGAGGGCCTATCTTCTGGGCGAATCCGACGGCGTTCCCAAGACGCCCGAGTGGCAGGAGGGCGAAACCGGCGTGCCCGCCAAGGACGTCCGTGCGCTTGCGCGCCGATGGGGGAACAGGAAGGTCCATCTCGCGGTCGGGATGACCGGCGCGGGATTCGGCGGCGCGGGCCGCGGCGCGACCGGAGCGCAATGGGCGCGCTGCATGATCATGATGATGGCGATGCAGGGCTGGGGTAAGCCGGGGGTCAATTTCGGCTGCCTTGAGGCCGGCGTGCCCCACGACCTCCATTTCTATTTCCCCGGCTACGCGGACGGCGGCATATCCGGCGACCTGGCGTGGACCGCCAATGCGGTGAACAATTACCAGCGCATGCCGCACATTCTGTCCATGAATCCGGTCAAGCAAATGGTCCCGCGGCAGCAATTGCCCGACGCCATCATCAACGGCCATGCGACGGGCTACCTCTGGGACGGCATGTCCCAGGAAGCCCAGTTCGCGCCGTTCAGCTACCCCATGCCCGGGTATTCGCCGATCCACATGATCTACCGCTACGGCGGATCCGCCTTCAGCACGGTGACGAATTCCGGACGCTGGGCTGAAGCCTACCGGCACCCGAGCATCGAGTTCGTGGTCAACCAGTCGATCTGGATGGAGGGCGAGGCCCAGTTCGCCGACATCATCCTGCCGGCGTGCACCGCGCTGGAGCGCTGGGACATCGGCGAATGGGCGAATTCCGGCGGCTACGCCCACCATGGGTTTAGCACGGTCAATCATCGCGTGATGACGCTGCAGCACAAGTGCATCGAGCCTTTGGGCGAGTCCCGTTCCGACTACGACATCTTCACTGCCATCCTGACCCGGCTGGGCCTTGGCGGGGTGTTCACCGAGGGATGCAGCGAGCTGGACTGGGTCAGGCGGGTCTTCGACTCGTCGGATCTGCCCGATCGCATTTCGTGGCGCGAGTTCTGCCGCAAGGGCTATTTCGTCGTGCCGCCCGAAAAGCCCGAGTTGCGCCATCCGGTGGACATGCGCTGGTTCGCGGAGGGACGGCGCAAGGACCTGCAGGAACCCCATCCGCTGCCGTCGCAGTTCGCCGAAAAATTCGGCATGGGCCTGCAGACGCCGAGCGGCAAGCTGGAGTTCGTGCCCGAGTTGATGAAGCGGCACACTGCGGACAATCCCGAGCGACCACCGCTCAACCGATACATCCCGTCCTGGGAGGGGCTGCGTTCGGACCTGGCTCAGCGTTATCCGCTGCAGTTGATCGCCACTCACAGCCGTTACAGCTTCCATACCCATTGTGATGGCAAGAACTCCTCGGTCAACAGCATCGATGACCATCGCGCGCTGATTGGTGGCCATCGCTTCTGGCTGCTGAGGCTAGGTCCGGCCGACGCGGCCATTCGAGGCATTGCGCACCGCGACCTCGTCAAGGTGTACAACGACCGCGGCGCAGTGATCTGCGCGGCCGACGTCTCGCCGCTGGTTAGCGCGGGAGTGGTCAAGTCGTATGAGGCGAGCGCCGAATTTCAGCTGGTCGAAATAGACGGCGAGTGCGTCGAGATTGGCGGTTGCATGAACATGCTCACCCCTGACCGGCCTCAAACCGCCGGCACGAGCAGCATGAGCCCAAATTCCTGCCTGGTGCAGGTCGAGAAGTGGCTAGGCACCGAAGCGTTCATGCTCGGTCGCGCCGCGTGAGGAATTTCGAATGAGCAAGTTGAACCTGATTATCAAAGTGGGGCGTTGCGAGAACTGCCAGAACTGCGTGATCGCCGCGCGGGACGAGCACGTCGGCAACGACTTCCCCGGTTATGCCGCGCCCGCCGCCGCCAATGCCGACAGCCCCATCCGGATCCTGCGCCGCGTCCAGGGCGACTCGCATATGGTCGAAACCACGTATCTGCCGGTCATGTGCAACCACTGCGACGAAGCGCCTTGCATGCGGGTGGGCGGCGACGCCATTCGCAAGCGCGCCGACGGCGTCGTCATCATTGATCCGGACAAGGCGCGGGGCCGCAAGGACATCGTGAAGTCCTGCCCCTACAAGGCGATCGTCTGGAACGATGAGCTGCAACTGCCGCAGACCTGGATTTTCGATGCCCATCTACTCGACCAGGGCTGGCCGCAGCCGCGTTGCCAGCAGTCGTGCCCCACCGACGTCTTCGAGACGGTCAAGCTCGATGACGCTGCGATGGCCGAGAAGGCCCAGCGCGAGGGGCTCAAGGTCTTGCGGCCTAACCTGGGCACGAAACCGCGCGTGTGGTACAGCGACCTCGAGCGCTGGGAAACCTGCTTCATCGGCGGAAGCGTCAGCGCCCGGTTGGGAGATGTGGTCGAGTGCGTCACGGATGCGGCGGTCGCCCTGTACCTCGGCAATCAGAAGATGGCCGAAACCGTCTCGGACGGCTTCGGCGATTTCCGGTTCGGCGGTCTGGCCAAAGGAAGCGGCATGTACCGGGTCGAAATCCGTCATGCCCTCGGCAGCGCCTGGCGCAAATGCGAATTGGGCGAAAGCGTCTACCTTGGGGAGCTCAGCCTCGCACAGTCGACAAACGGTATGGAAGTCGCGTGATCATGGGCACCGCAACGAAGCTGCTTGCATGAGACAGGCGGACCGCTCACGCTTCGGTATGACGGTTCCGATTTCCTCTCACGTGTGCCAGATTTCGTTGACTTTGTTGACAACAAAATCAGATATGAGTCTAATGTCAAATAAACCGCGAGACGGCCTGATCGGGCGTCGACGGATCATTGCGAAACCCGTCATCTGACAAGCATGCCGATCTGGCGGCACCGCAGATGTCGGCCTGACCGGTACTTTATGCCATGAAGCGGGAACGCCTGACACGGGCACAGCGCAGAGAGCAGACGCGCGAATGCCTGCTTGAGGCTGCGCGGAAGATGTTCGTTAAAAAGGGATTCGCCGCGACAAGCGTGGAGGACATCGCTGAGGCGGCTGGCTATACGCGCGGCGCGTTCTACTCAAACTTCGGCGGCAAGCCGGATCTGCTGATCAGGTTGTTGCGCCGCGACGACGATAGGGCGCGGACGAATCTCCTGGCGATGATGGAGAAGGGCGGCACGCCCGATGAAATGAAGGACCGCGCCATCGCGTACTACAGCCAATCTATTGTTGAACACGATTGCTTTCCACTTTGGGTCGAGGCCCAGTTGCTCGCGTGCCGGGACACCCCGTTTCGGGAGCGCATTAACGCCTTCCGGCAGGAGAAGCTGGAACAGATCAGCGCGCACATTTGCATGCTTTCGGAGCGCAACGGCAGGCCGTTGCCCCTGCAGGCCGAGGCTCTCGCGGTTGGCCTGGTGAGCCTGTGCGAGGGCGTGCAGTTCTTCAGGATGTGCAGTCCGCAAACGGTGAGCGACAAGGTGCTTCAGACAGTGCTTGCCGGATTTTTTTCGTGCGTGTTGTCGCGACAGCCGGAAGAACCAGTCTACGACAATCATCGCCCGGACGTACCCATGGGCGCACCATGGCGACTCATATGACTGAATGGACTGGCACAGCCCAATTCCCGCGGCAGCCCCTTCCGAGTGAACGCGCCATGGCGGCGCCGAGCTGTCGCCAAGGCGACGCAACCGCTCGATAAGTTACCGCGGGCATCAGTCGGAGGCATCGACAGGTGTCACTCCACCCCCGCTCGCCACAACAGCACATTGGCGCACCCCAAGCGCCTTCGGCTGTTGATCGAGACGACCCGAAAGGCACGGCGTCAAGCCTTGCTGTAGCCGGCTAGACGTACCGCTACCTCCATTTTCAGGCAGCGCGCAGCATTTCAATTCCCGACGTGCAAGAAAGAACCAGATGAGTTCGGGGCCAACCCGCCGTTCGCGCTTTTTGCATCTGTCACTCATATCTGACACATAGACCATATATGATTGCATTGTCAGTATTGACGCGAAGGCGTACAATCCACGCGTCGATGAAACGTGCGATCCGAAAGTCGTTATGACTGACGGCGCGCGGGCCGTCAACGCTACTCGTGATGGGCGCGGAGGTCTCGATACGTGGGGGAATCAGTGAAGGATATAGTCTCCGGACAGGCGCTCGGGTTGCGCCAGATGCTCGCCAAAAGTGCTACGCGTGTGGTCGCTGTCACAGGCGGCTCGAAAGGAGTCGGCCGTACAACTGCCGTTGTCAACCTCGCGATGGTGCTGACCAGACAGGGTATGGACGTGCTGGTGGTGGACGAATGTCCTGGCGCGCGCTCGGCGAGCACAATGCTTCAAGACATTCACGCCGCAGGCGTGTTCGCTCCCGCGATACATCGCAACTTGCCGCGCGTGCTGGCCGTTGACCGTGGTCGACGTCAGTTCCACTCGACTGGCACCGGCCATACGGATCACGAAAACGTCGCTGGCCTGCAGTACGACGCGGTGCTCACGAGCCCGCCGAACATCGTGCTGATCGATGCCGCGCTTGCTGGCAACGGCGCGTTTTCACCACTTGCGTTGCAAGCCCACCACGTCATCGTCGTCATGCACCTGTCGGCCGCTGCAGTAGCAGACACTTACGTTTGCATGAAGCGCCTGCGTCTCGCACAGGGCATCGAGGAATTCCGCATCATTGTGAATCTGTTCGAGGGTGAAGCGGACACTCACGCGCTGCTGGAAAGTCTCGGAGCCATCGCCCGCGATTATCTGGCTGTCTCGGTTCTCAAGGCAGGCTGCATCTCAATCGATCCGTGTATCGCGCAAGCGGCAGAGCTTTCGCGCTGTGTCGTCGATGCATTTCCTGGGTCCCCGGCGGCGAGCGATTTTGCACGCGTTGCTGCCGATATGCAGTCCTGGTCGAAGCGGCCCGCAGCGTCCTTGCTGCCACCTGCGACAACGCACATGGCGGCACGGGGGCAGCGCACGCATAGGACTTTGGGCCCGGCAGCAGCATACCGGTAAAGCCTCGAAGAACGATCTCCCCGACCCGGGGGACTTGCCGGGGCCGCGGTGTTTTTCGGGTAGGCGCCGTTCATGAAAGCGTGACTATGTTCGCAGGGGCAAAGACATCAAAAAGGTCTTTGCCGACGCAATCGGACCGCTAATTATCGACGGAAGGGAGCAGCTATGGTGGGCAGCGCTCACGCGAAGCGCAAGCGTTCGAGCTTGCACGGAGGGAGCCGGGTTATGAATCGCGCTGTTGATCCGTGGAGTATGACCGTCACAAGGCTTGGCGATTGGAGTCTTGACGAACGAGCCACTGCGCACGGATCTGCCTTGAACGGTTCCTCGGTTCGACAGTCGATCGCTTCGACCAGCAAGCCAATCGTACGGGTACTCGACCAACCGACCGCGCAAACACTGATCGTTTCATGGTGCGATGCGCGCTCCGGACACTATGGATACCAGACATGGTGCGAAGGCGTCGCGCGGGTGCCAGGCATCTGTGCGCTGACCGGTCGGCTAATCGAAGTCGGAGATGCCATCTACAGGCCGCGCCTCACTGGGCCCACACCGGCTAATGCTCACGCAATGATCTGTGCGAGAAGCGTTAGCCTGATAGAACAGCCGACCTGAAGTGATTCGGTTCTCTGGTGTCTTTACGGCAGAATGCTCAGCGCTTTCATGTGCGGCCGTGACACCAGGCGCATCCACGCGCGCCAGGCGTGACCGGACAGTACCCCTGGTCGCGGTTGCACGGCATTGGACTATGTTCCACGGCGTGCGGTGCGGTAAAGGTCCACGAACAGGACTGATATCAAGGATATCTACACAAGTCGTCAGATAGCAGATGGAACGTGAACCATGGAATACATTGAAAGCTTGCGCCTGTTCCGGACTATCGTCGAAGTCAAACACTTCAGACGTGCCGGGGAAATGATGGATCTCTCGCCATCGGTCGTTTCGCGGGCGATCGCATCGCTGGAAGAGCGCCTGGGCGCGCGACTTTTCCATCGCTCGACCCGACAGTTTTCGCTGACGGAAGCCGCGGAGCGTTTTTACGATGGATGTTGTCGCATCCTGGATGACCTCGATTGCCTGGAAGCCAGTGCGGCGGGCCACGGTCGAGTGCCGGCGGGCATGCTGCGACTGGTCGCACATACGACCACCGCATTGACGTGGCTCGCACCGCTGATTGCGTCCTTTAAACGCAAGCATCCGAATGTCACCCTGGATATCACATTGACCGAGCGGCCCGTGGACCTGACGGCCGACGGTTACGATCTGGGTATCGTCCTGCCTTTCATGCTGGCGACGGATCTGGCTGTGACGCGGCTGCTCCAGCGGTTGCCGCTGGTCGTTGTCACAACGGAAGCTTATCTGGGCAGGCGTCCTCGGCCCCGGCATCCGGCTGAGCTGGCCGACCATGTGTTCGTCACGGTCCCTCCTTCGATGCACAAACCCTGCGTCACCTTTCGAATGGAACAGGAAAACATCGCGGTCCCGATCAGCTACGAAATTGCGTCGAACAATCCCATATTCAATCGCGACATCGTACTCGAAGGATTCGGTATTGGTCTGCTTCCAATCGCCCTTGTTGAGCAGGACATAAAGGCCGGACGGCTCGTTCGTCTGCTGGAAGACTTCGAGATCGCCGATACTTTGGCCGAGGTCCGCCTGGCATACATCGGACGCGCACTGTTGCCCGCGAAAGTCAGGGCGTTTATCGACCATACCGCGGAGTTTTTCGAACAGGGCATGGGACCTTCCACTGCTGGTTAGGTGGCGCACGCGGGTGAAGTCCGCGGCTTGCGAAGCAGCACACACGCGGCGCGCACGAGCTCATCCGAGACGTTGGCGCGCTGCGCGATCGCGGCGAGCTTCTCATCGAGCACGCCGGCGAACGCGAGCAGGTCATCGCGCCGGGTTCTGCAGCGCGATGCGCACCGGGCGGATGCGGCGCGCATCCAGCGCTTCGCGCACGCCCAATTCCTCGACGATGCAAGCTTCTCTGCAACCAGGCAACGGAATGAGCAGTTGTGCCAGGTTAAGTCGCTTCGCTTAAGGAGATTCATGAGATGGACCAGGTTTCACAGCTGACACGCAATCACGAGATCGCATTGAAAATCCTGCGCCTGTTGCACAATCGCCTGGAAGAGGCCCGGCAACGGTTCGGGCAGAGGACGAGCGACGCAATCAAGGGGGGCGACGGCACGTCCGCGCTCACCATTCCCAACCTGGCGCCGTTCACACCATGGGGTGCCTGGCACTATACGGCCGATTTCGCGCAGCGCTCCGTCCTGTTCTGGGATGCCTTGCGTCAACGCGGCAACGAGTTCATCGAGCGCAACAAGGCCGGGATCAAGCCGGCGTTGCATTTCGACTATGACACAGTGCTCGACGCGAGGCACTTTGAGCGGCCCGTCAACTACGCTCTGCTGTCGATACGGCCGCCGGAGGGTGTCGTGGTCGACGTGAAGAAGCGCCCGTATCTGATCATCGATCCGCGCGCCGGGCAC
>NZ_VZQP01000077.1:0-28099 GCF_014397655.1 Paraburkholderia sp. UCT31 | reverse complement strand
CGCCTGAGCGGCTCCCGGAGCCGGAGTGGCCGACTCCATCTGCGGCAGCGCCGATTGTGGCGCGGGCGGGCTCAAGGGTTGCGCAGGCCTCACGCTGGCGCCAGCGGCACGCGTCGCATCGGTCTGCGGTTCCGATTCCACCGCGCCGGTGACGCTGCGGGTCACCGCGCCGGTCACGGCCGGCGCCTGATCGTCCCTGGGGTACAGCAGATAACCGGCGACGCCCGCATCGACCACGAGCAGCCCGACTATCATCATCTTGCCGGTATTCGTCATATCTAAGCAACAACCATTAAGCAACTGCGATTGATTGATGATAAACGAGCATTTCGACATCGACGCTTCTTGTGGGCATATTGCGGCGCGTCACGATGATTGATGTCCGAACGGCCCTGGCACGAACGGCGCGCGCTTGCCGCTAAAGCCATTCGCCGGCACGACGGAAGCGGACATTTTTTCCGCATGCCGCGATTTTCTTTTTCGACCAATTAGTCCCCCGCAATTGCGCGGCCGGCGCCTGCAGGAATGCGATTTAAGTTGTGCCGCCAATGCGCGGAGCCTGTACTATACGAACCATTGCAGACGACCGGCAGCCACGGTTCGATTATCCGGCGTGTGAAAGCGACTTGCAGCGACTGGCTCGCAGCGCACATGCCGGCAGGCCCGCGCCAGGCTGCGCCACCCGAGACGCGCGAACAGCGCCGATAGCGGCGCGAACAGCGACGGCAGGCGGTCACCGGTAGTAGCGACAAGAACCCATTGATCATGCGGACCCGCGGGCGAGGCATCGCCCGGCATTCCTTGGGCAGTCGCCTGGCGAAACGTCAGATCGACCGACCGGTCGGTCGGGGACCTTCGCGGCGGCGTGAGAAATACGTGAAGATATGAACAACTTTATTCGACCTCCCGTTTTTTATCCGTCCACAGTGGTTTTCGTCGACGACAACGACAGCTACCTCGACGCGCTCCGCCGTTTCTTCCCGGGCACCTACACGAACCTGTTTTTCACGCGTCCGCAAGCGGCCCTCAACTATATCCGCCAGCACGCACGCGAGAATTCGCTCGAATTCGCGGCCGCGTCGGCGTGTCTGAGCGAACCGGGCGTCGAGCGCTTCGTCGAGACCTCGGCGGAGCGCGACATCGTCGCGCAGCCGTCGCGCTTCGAGGAAGTGGCGGCGGTCGTCGTCGACTACGACATGCCGGGCATCGACGGCGTCGAGTTTTTGTCGTCGATCTCGCACCTGCGTTGCGCGAAGGTATTGCTCACCGGCGTCGCCGATGAAACCGTCGCGGTGAAGGCCTTCAACGCCGGCATCGTCGACCTGTACCTGCGCAAGACCGACGCGGATTCCGCCAATCGCCTCACGCACTTCCTGAAGGACGCCAAAAGCCGCCATTGCGCGGAGTCGGGCTGGCTCGCGCTCGGCGAAAACGGCATGACCTACTGCGATCCGCGCACGCGCAAAATGATCGACGAAGTGGTGGCCGCTCAGGGCATCGTCGAGTTTTACTGGCGGCCCGAGCAGAACGTGATCCTGATGTTCGACGCCGCGGGCAACCCGAGCGTGTTCGTCGCGTGGGCCGAGAACGACTGGATCTCGCAGGGCGAGATCGTCGCCGACGAGGGTGGCCCGTCCGACCTGCTGCGCCAGCTCGCCACGCGCGAGGTGATGCCGCTGTTCTGGCCGGACCTCGCGTATCGTGGCGGCATGAAGTTCCGGTCGCTGACGCCCCAAAGCATTCCTGGCTGGGACGACGCGTTCTTCGGCTGGACCCGCATAGAGCCGGCTGAGGTCGGCCTCGATCTCGTCACGTTCGCGCAGTGGCGCGGCGACCGCAATCGCTGAGCCGCGATAACGCGCCGGGCGCGGCAGTGCATATCGCCGCGCTAATGGCGTGCGTTTTCGCGGAGAAATTCGCATACAGCCCTGTGCATGGCCTGCACGCCGGGGCTTGTTTCAAGCGCGCGCCAGCATCCATGCACGAGCCCCGTGCCGACCAGCAGCCGGGCATCTCCACCAGCTTCGCGAATTCGCTCGACGAACACGCGCGCGTCGTCGCGTAGGGGGTCGTGCTCGGCGCCGATGGCCAGCGTCGGCGGCAGCCCGTCGAAGCGGGTTGCGGCGAGCGGGATCGTCCACGCGGGGCCGGGCGTTGGGTCGGCTTCCTCTCCTTTTCCCCAGTAAGCGTCGCGAAACTTAAGCACGTCCGCGAGCGTCAGCATCGGCGCATCGGACTCGGTGTCGCGCGCGGGCAATTGCGGCTCGGTGCCGAGCATCGGATAGACGAGCGCGATGCCGCGCACCCTGCTCGCACATTCGTCACGCAGGCGTAGCGCGACGCTTGCCGCGAGCGTGCCGCCGGCGCTATCGCCCGCGAGTTGCAATGCGGCGCGCTCTGGGAGGTCGAACGGCAGGCGGTGGTTCAACGCGGCGCGCGTGATCTCGAGGCAGTCGTCGTGCGCGGCCGGCGCGCGATGCTCAGGCGCGAGCCGGTAGTCGACCGCGATCACGTCGAGGCCGGTGTCGGCGGCGAGGCGCGCCGTCACCATCTGATGACTGTTCAGCGAACCGAGCACGAAGCCGCCGCCATGAAAATACAGCACCGTGCCGCGGATCGTGCCGTGTTCGCTTGCCTTCGCTGGATGTCGGTAGAGCCGTAGCGGGATCGCATGGCCCGCGTCGGTGCGAAAGCTTGCGTCCCGTGTGGTGAGTTCGCTGGGCAGTGGCGGCGTCAACGTCGCGGCGTAGCGGTCATATAGCTCGCGCTGCTCGCGCGGCGTCATCGCCGCGTGATGCGACGGATAGAGCGCGCTCGCTCGTTCGATAAAGGCGGCGATTTCCGGCTCGAGCATGGTCACTCCGTTTGAGTAGTGTTTCCCGTTTGCACCGCGCATGGCAAAGCGATCACACGTCCCGCGAAACGCGCCGGCGGCAATGCCGCATGGGCTTGCGCGAGTTCGTGTACGCGCGCTTTGACGTCCGGATCGAAAGCAACGCCGCGCGGTCCGCTGGTATCGACGTGCAGCAGCATCTGCTCGCCCGCGGCGACGGGGCCGGTGCGTTGGCTTTGCGTCGTGTCCAGCGCAAACATTTCGAAGTACACGTGAATACGTTTCGCGTCGCAGCCGAGCACGCGCATGTCGACACGCACCTGCGTGCCTTGTTTGATTTCATGCAGATAGTTGAGATGCGCTTCGAGCGTGTAGATCGATCGATGCCGCTCTTTGCGCACCGCATCGGGCAGGCCGATCAGATCGATCAGCCCGTCGACCGCGAGACTGAAGATCAGCAGGTAGAACGCGTCGCGCATGTGGCCGTTGTAGTCGACCCATTCGGCGCGCACGCCGTCGCGGTAAGAGGGCAGGGCAACGGGATGCGACATGAGCGTCTATCTCCTCGATCGAATGCGATGTCTGCGGCGCGTCGTTGGGCGTTATCAGTGTAGTGCATCGCGTTGAGGCTGCGCCGGAACGTGGTGGCCTCGAATTGTGGCCGCTATGGCAACAGTGAATTCATGGTTCAGGGCTTACTACGTGGCTCGACCGGCTTCTAAACTGCGTTAACCGCTGCGGATGGCCGATGGTCGCACCAGGCTCCGCGGCAATCGCATGAAGCCATCTCGGGAGGTTGGAAATCATGAAGTCCATCAGGTCGCTGATCGAAGCAGGGGCTATCGCCGCTCTCGTTGCCGCGCCGCTCGTGGCGTTTGCCCAGTCGAATCCGGCCGATCAGCCGCTCGCGCGCGCCCAGGTCCGCGCCGAGCTGATTCAGCTCGAAAAGGCGGGTTACGATCCGTCCAATGCGAACGTGATCGACTATCCGGCCGATATCCAGGCGGCCGAAGCAAAGGTCGCGGCGCAAAACCAGGCTGCGCAGAATAGCGGCTACGGTGCGCCGTCGAATGGCTCGTCGCAGCGCAGTGGCCGCACCGATTTCGCGCCGACTTCGTATTCCGTGCCGGTGGTGAATTACACGCGTTGATTGCAGCGTGTACAACTAACGTCACTTCCGAAGCGCAGCAACGCGACGCCGTCGAATCTGACGAGCGGCGCGGTCGACAGCACGGGCTGAGGCTTCAGTTCACCGTTCGTCGTGAGCCCGACGGGGGCGGGCACCGACCAGCAGCGCATCCTCGGTGCGGGCCACGCGGCCAGCGCCGGCAGCGGCAGCAAGAAGGCCGGAATGGCGGAGTGGATGATCGAAGCGAAGGGGCTTTGTGCGGTGGAAAGCGGCGGTATGAGGCGCGGAAGAAGTGTTGGCATTGCCCGGTGATCGAGATCACCCCCCTGCAGCACCGAGTGCAGGTGACGCGGAAAAAAACGGGCGGAGCGCCAGTGCGCTTCGCCCGTGCTGTCAGTTTTGAATCCGGCTGCTCAGTGCCGCGCGCGCGAACGCGCGCCATCCTCAGATCACCCGTTCACGCAGCCACGCCGAGCCGAGATCGATCACCGTCACGACGACGATCACCATGATCATCACCGCGGCCGTCTGCGCATAGTTGAACGAGCGGATCGCTTCGTACAGCACGACGCCGATGCCGCCCGCGCCGACCATGCCGACCACCATCGCCGAGCGCACGTTCGACTCGAAGCGATACAACGCGTACGAGATCCACAGCGGCAGCACTTGCGGCAGCACCGCATAGACGATTTCGTCGAGGCGCGTCGCGCCGGTTGCGCGCACGCCTTCGGCCGGACGCGGATCGATCGCCTCGGCTGCTTCTGCGAACAGTTTGGCGAGCACGCCCGTCGTATGCACCCACAGCGCGAGCACGCCGGCGAATGGCCCGAGGCCGACCGCGACGATGAACAGCATCGCGAAGACCATTTCGTTGATCGCGCGGCATGCGTCCATCAGGCGGCGCATCGGCTGCACGACCCACTGCGGCGCGAGATTGTGCGCTGACATCAGGCCGAAAGGCACCGCGCAGACGAGGGAGAGCGCGGTACCCCAGATCGCGACCGCCAGCGTCACGTACATCTCGTGCACGTAGCTGCGCCACTCGGTGAAGTCGGGCGGGAAGAAGTCCGCGGCGAACTGGCCCATGTTGGCCGAGTCGCTCAGCAGATCGAGCGGCCGCATGTCGGCGCCGTGCCACGCGCCGCCGAGTACCGCGAGCACCGCGATCCAGCCGAGCAACGACCACCAGGTGCGCTTGCCGGCACGATCTTTCGCTTGCGCCGTCCGCGCGGCGGCCGCTTCGCTCGCGCGCGCGGGCGACGTGCTCAGATCCGCGGAGTTCATTGCTTCGACTGTGCGTTGCTGAGCGCGCTCAGCTTCGCGTCGAGAGCGGCCAATTGCGTCTTGCGGTCGCTATCGGACAGATGTGCATCGTTCTCGATCTTCTGCTTTTGCTGGAACAGCACGATCTCGCGAATCGGCAGCAGTTGCCGATCCGACGATGCCTCGAAGCCGCTGTACTCGGTGATGCCGGCCATCACCGCTTTTTCGTGCAAATCGGTTTTCGCGTAGTTCAGGAAGAACTTGCGCAGCTTGTCCTTCGTCGCTTCCGGCAGATCCTTGCGCCACACGAGCGGGTCCGAAGGAATCAGCGGCGAGGTCCACAGCACGCGTACCTGCGCGAACTTGTCCGGATGCTCGCGCTTGAGCGTTTCCATCATCATGCTGTTGTTGGTCGCGATGTCGATCTTGTTGTTGACGACGGCCAGCAGATTCGCTTCGTGGCTCGACGGCAGCACGCTCTTGAACGACGTGTAGACCGGCGCGTTGTGCTTCGCGAACAGGTAGTAGCCAGGCACCAGCGTGCCCGACGTCGAGTTCGGATCGCCGAACCCGAGCGTCACGCTCTTCGTGTCCTTGAACACGTCGTCGAGCGTCTTGAAGCGGCTGTTTACGTTGGTGATCAGCAGCGAGTAGTAGCCGCTGTCGCCGTTCGCGTGCTGCGCTTTCGCGAATACTTCGCCATTCGAACGATCGACGGCTTCGATCGCCGACGCGTTGCCGAAATAGCCGACCTGCACCTTGTTGAAGCGCATGCCTTCGATGATGCCCGCGTAATCGGTCGCGAAGAATGCCTTCACGTTCAGGCCGGTCTGTTTCTTCATGTCATCGATCAGCGGTTCCCAGCGTTGCTTGAGCACCGCCGACGAATCGGTCGAGATGATCCCGAGGTTGATGTCCTCGGCGTGGGCCGCGGTGATGCAGGCGAAAGCGGCAGCGCCGGCCGCGAGCGTGATCAGGGAGCGCAGGAATTTCATCGGTTGAGATCCGGTTGAGTGGACGGAGAGAATCAAAAGCGCGCGATAGCGTGCGTGGTTCAGTTCGACGGCGCGGCGTTCAACGCGAACGCGTAGCGCGCGGCGGCGGTGTCGGGGGCGTCAGGGCCGTCGTGAGTTTCGTCTGCGTCGTGCGTCGCGTCGTCGAGCAGTTCGCGCGCATCGCCGCCGTAGAGTTTCTTTAGCAGCGCCGGTGTCAGCGCACTGGAAGGGCCGTCGTAGACCACCTTGCCGCGACGCAGCGCGACCGTGCGCGGGCAGTACTGCATCGCGATGTCGACCTGATGCAGCGACACCAGCACCGTGATCCGGTGCTCGACGTTCAGCGCTTGCAGCATGTCCATCACGCGGCGCGACGACTCGGGATCGAGCGAGGCGATCGGTTCGTCGGCGAGCACGATTTGCGCACGTTGCACGAGCGCCCGTGCGAGCGCGGCACGTTGCTGTTGACCGCCCGACAGGTTCGCGGCCCGCTCGCGCGCATGTTCGCCGATCCCGACCTCGTGCAGCGCGGCCCGCGACAGCGCGCGTTCCGCGCGCGGGAAGCGGCCGGAGAGACGCCGCCACCACGGCAGGCGCGCGAGCGCGCCGATCAGCACGTTGGTTTCGACCGACAGCCGGTTCACCAGATTGAACTGCTGGAACACGAAGCCGATGTCGCGGCGAATGCTGCGCACCTCGCGCACGATGCGGCCGTTCTGCTGGATCGGCCGGCCGAGAATCTCGATTTGCGACGGCTGCGCGTCCGACGCGGTAAAGCCCGCGATAAGCCGCAGCAACGTCGATTTTCCCGAGCCGGACGCGCCGATCAGCGCGACCATTTCACCGGGCGCGACGCGCAGATCGATTTCGTCGAGCGCTTTGCGGCCGTTACCGAACGTCTTGCTCAAACGCTCGATTCGAATAGCTTCATGGATCGCTTCCATCTGTATTCCCTCTTGCATCCGGCCACTGCCGGCAGGTGTGGGCACATTCTAGGAAGCGACTGTGACGGTTGAGTGAAGGCATCGCAACGTCTAGACGACTACATCTTTATGCGTCGCGTTTTCCGCTGTGTCATGTGTCGTCAGGATGGCAAAACGAAGTCAGAGCGAAGTCAGCGCCAAGTCAGTGATGCGAACGGACAGTGACATACGGATGACAGGATTCGCATGCAAACGTACGACGCGACAATCGTAGCGATCAGGAACTGTTCACCGGTTTTGCGCTTGACGCCAAGGGGCTCCCCAACCGACGGCTGACACAGGCGGACGCGGCAGCGCTTCTCGCTGACGCTGCGCAAGGTGCGAACGACAAACTGACGGCCATGAACGCTTTCTCAACGAAGCACTGACCGGCGTCGATCATTTACCGCAAAGGCGGCTCAATGCCGCATCTTTTGTGGAGTCGCAATATCGGAAAGATGCACCCTGAAAATGAGATGCCTGGAACCACCGTAAATAATTGTCAAATTGTTTAAATCTCAAATTAAAAGCGTTGACGATAACTCATCTAGATGTTTAATTTGTCGGGTGGGTTTTGGAAAATCAGAGGAGGTCAAATGGAGCAACAGAAACAGGAAGGCGCCGGGGACAAGGAAGAATGTCTGCTTTGCCGTGTCACCTATTCAATATACTCAAACTTCCCGCCAATGCCGTCTGCAATGGCGCTGAACGTTGAAACCGGAGAATGGTTTCCGTTAGATAGGCTGAAGTCGCATTCAAACGGTTACGACATGGCCGAAGCCCTTGGTTACGCATGGGCTTGCAACTGTCGCGAGCGTGCCCCCAAACGGTTCAATGAACAGTTCACACTCAGAGACTCTACGGGCAAGCGACTGGTGGGTGTGCGTTACCGGGTGAGCGCTGGTTCGAGGGTCATTGCGAGTGGCGTAACGGATTCTCAGGGGCGCACGCAGCGCATTCCGACAGATAACCCGCAGCAGCTTTCCATTGACGCTGCTGTATAGCGATAGAGCGACAGCCTCATTTTTCAATTTCGGAGAATTAGCACAATGTCAGATTATGAATTCGTAACCGTTCACAATTCAGCAGTTACGAATGCCGACCCAAATTCAATGGTTACAGTTACCGTGGATATCAGCGGGCCGCCAATCTGCTACAACATGAGCGATGCCGAATTTAGAAAGGTTGTGTTGACGTTGCGCGACGATGCAGTCAGGGTGATCGAACTCAGAGTTCAGGAGTTATCCAACTGGCATGCCGCCGCTCAAACGAGAGTAAAACAATGGTTTGGAAATTCAGACGAAGATACCCGTACCAAACTTATGAGTGGCCTGAAGGCACTTATACCCGTTATGAATGGGCTGACCGCAAGAAACTTCGTACGTGTCGATTCACAGCAAGACAGGGCTACGGGTTGTGTGCCTGGTAGGAAAAATCTCGAGGGACAGGTTGCGCACGTATGCGCTCCCGATACGGCTACACATACCATTGCAATCAATCGGGATTTCTGCGCATTACCTCAGAAATCTGCGTCCAGATTGTCTTCAATGCAACTGACGATTGTTCACGAATGCACACATTTCATAGACACATTTGGCTCCGGGGATCATCCGGGAGGGTATGGGTACACAGCCTGTACGTGGTTAGCGCGCGATCACGCTTATCGTGCAATAACCAACGCAGACAGTATTGCCTGGTACGTTTTGGCACTCCACTGACGATATGAACATGAAATCTATCCGTTGCGCTTTGGGTTCAGTCGCCGTGGCGATATCGTTGCAATCGCATGCCTGCTCAGTCTTTCTTCAGGACAACATGCAATTGCCGCTTAACACTGCTGATGTAGGCAATAGTGACCGTCTTTCTCTGACTCGCCACTATCTGACAGCAAGGGATTGGACAACGGAAGGCGCGAGCGTGGAGGTCGATGCGGCAGCTTTTGAAACCGAGCGGAATCCAAAAGAGCTTGCTGCCTTGCGAGGAAAGAATGTCAAGGCGTTCCTGGTTCAACTAGGTTTGGACAAGGAAAAAATACACGTCTATGAACGGGTCATCGAACTGAGCAGGGGCAAGGTCGATCCAGATAACAAATGGCAGATCGGTGTCAAGTTCGTTCCAAACTGTCCGTCTTCGGGATGTCAGAACCTATGTAATAGCCCAAAGCTACAGGGAGTCGCCAGCTATGCGGTAACGGCTGATACACCGGGTCCAGCACCCGGAAGCGACCGCTTTACGTGTGGAGACGATCGCGAACCGACGAAGGTCCGTATTCTCGAAACTGAGGTGTGGACCGCGCGAACTGAAGAAAAATCGTTGACTCTGATCGGGAACGACGGCTCCGGCAATCGGAAACCTCTAGCAGATACTTGTTACCGCGTGACAACCAGCGTCCAGGAGTACATTGGGGTGACTGACGATCAGGGGCGTACCGAGCGTATGCAGTTGCTTGGTCCCGAAAGCACGAAGATCGAGATGAAGGTCGATGCGGACCGGTATCCCGTGAGGGACGATGACTGATCGACAACTATGGTCAGTCTTTCTTTTGTCGCGAGGTGATAGCCTGAAATGACGCCCCGCTTCGGCGGGACTCCGCAAAGCCGTCCCGACTTGTAAAAAAGCCGCAATCTTCGTCATTCGCCCGCACCTCTCCGACCGGCTGTGAGTTATGGTCAGACACCGGTAATGGGCTTGGCACTTGCTACATCCCGACTACCGATTTTTCCCGCGCTCGCGCATGGGTATGGCGAGCCTCTGTGCATCAGCCAACGTTGGACCTGCGCAACTGTCACAGCAGACGGATATATTAGGGGCGGTGCGGCGCACCGGGTTCCGGACTCCGTCCCTCCAACGTTCCGATTGACCTTCCATGCCGGCTATAAGCTTCCTACCTGATAGCTTCGAAGAATACGAAGACCTCAAGTCGATCCTGGACCAGGGCAGCGCGAGCTTCGAAATCCGTGTCATCTGCGAGACGGAGGTGCGCGGCCGGCGCTTTTCCGTCTACACCGCGAGCATCGGTTCATCCGATTCGCTCGCGCCCGCTATTGGTTTTATCGGCGGCATTCACGGACTCGAGCGAATCGGCTCGCAACTCGTGCTCGACTATATGCGGGCGCTACTCGCGCGGCTCGAATGGGACGAATTGCTGGTCCGGCAATTGCAATCCATCAGGCTATATTTCTGCCCTATTGTTAATCCCGGCGGCATGTGGGCAGCGACGCGCGCGAATCCGCGCGGCGTCGACCTGATGCGCAACGCACCGCAAGACGCCGACGCGCGCGTGCCGCTGCTGGCGGGCGGCCAGCGCGTCGGCGCGTGGTTGCCCTGGTATCGCGGCCGCGCGGGCGAGCCGATGGAGGTCGAGGCGGCCGCGCTGCTGCAAGTCGTCGAGACGCAGCTCGCCGCGCGGCCGTTGAGCATCGCGCTCGATTGCCATTCCGGCTACGGCTGGAGCGACAGCATCTGGTTTCCGTACGCCCGAACCCGCCGGCAGATGCGGCATCTGCCCGAAATGTACGTGTTGAAGAGCATGTTCGAACACGCGCATCCGCATCACGGCTACACGTTCGAGCCGCAAAGCCATCAGTATCTGGTGCACGGCGATCTGTGGGACTACGCGTATGACCGCACGCCGGCGCCGAACGTCTTTCTGCCGATGACGCTCGAACTCGGCTCGTGGCTGTGGATCAAGAAAAACCCGCGGCAGTTGTTTTCGCGGCAGGGCATGTTCAATCCGGTCATGGAGCATCGCACCGCGCGCGTGCTGCGGCGCCATGCGAACCTGTTCGACTTCCTCGCGCGCGCGGCGTTTTCGGCGCAGCGCTGGCTGCCGCAAGGCAACCGTCGCGAGCAGTTGCTGCAAAGCGCGCTCGATCACTGGTACAGGCCGGATCGCGTATGAGCACATGGATCCTGTTGCGCGGACTGACGCGGGAAACGCGGCATTGGGGGAGCTTGCCGGCGGCGTTGCGCGAAACCCTGGGTCAAATTTCGGGCGATCGCTTGCGCGATGCAACCCCAGCCGCAACGAGCACGACCGGCTTGCGTTTGCTGCTGCTCGATCTGCCTGGCAACGGTGAATACGTGCGGCGGCGCGCGCCCGCGAGCGTCGCGGGCATGGTCGCATTCGTGCGGCAGGCGGCGCTCGAAACGGGTGTGCCGGGCCCCTACAACGTGCTCGCGATGTCGCTCGGCGGCATGGTCGCGACCCACTGGGCACAGCGTCATCCCGGCGAGATCGAACGGCTCGTGCTGATCAATACGAGCATGCGGCCGTTCAGCCGCATGCACGAGCGGCTGCGGCCGTCGGCGTGGCCTGGTCTGCTCGGCGTCGCGGCGCATTGGAGCGATGCCGCCGATGCCGAGAGCGGCATCCATCGACTCACGTGCAATAACCTCCACACCTTGGGCGCGGATCTCGCTGCCTGGACCGCGATTCGCCGCAGCGCGCCGGTGAGCCGCGCGAATGCGTTGCGGCAATTGTGGGCGGCCGCGTGCTTTAGCGCGGCGCCCGCCGCGCCGGAGTGTGCACTGCTGATTCTGTCGTCGGAAGCCGATGGGCTCGTCAACCCGGTCTGTTCGGCGAAGCTCGCGGTGGCGTGGGGCGCGCCGCATCGCAAGCATCCGTGGGCCGGCCACGATCTACCCCATGACGATCCCGCGTGGACGGCCGCACAGATTCGCGCGTGGCTCACCCAGCGCGCCGAGAATAGCGATGCGGCCGCGCCGGCACCGGCGCCCGCAAAGCCCGCGCGTTGAGCCGCGCACGGCGTTGCCGCGCCGCAGCGATGCTAGGGCCTGGCGATTCTTCGACGACCGGTCAGCGGGTATTACCTGACTGCGCGAAACGGCCGTATCGCGTACGGCAGGCGCATAATTCCAAGTCAGACGTTGCCTGCGAATCACGCGATACTCACCATTGCCGCCAGCCAGGGGAGTCGATCATGCAAGCAAAGAACGAAGAAGCCGTCACACACCTGCTGAACGATGTTGTCGAATTTGCGCGGGGGCGGTTGCCGGAGCCGACCTTCAATATCGTCGAACCCTTCCTGCGGCATTACTACGATTTCGTCGACGCGGGCGATCTGCAAAGCCGCTCGATCGCCGATCTGTACGGCGCGGCGCTGGCCCACTGGCAGACCGCGCAGCGCTTCGTGCCGGGCGAGCAGCGGCTGCGCGTGTATAACCCGATCCTCGAACAGCATGGCTGGCATTCCGATCACACGGTGATCGAAATCGTCAACGACGACATGCCGTTCCTCGTCGATTCGGTCTCGATGTCGGTCAACCGGCATCGGCTCGCGCTGCATTCGGTCGTCCATCCGGTATTTCGGGTCTGGCGCGCGCCGGACGGCAGCATCGCGCGCGTGAGCCAAGGTGCCGAAGAAGCCGGCGATACGCGCTCGCATCTGACCTCGTGCATCCATTTCGAGGTCGATCGTTGTGGCGATGCCGCAAAACTCGACGCGTTGCGCGACGACATCGCGCGCGTGCTCGGCGACGTGCGCGCGGCGGTCGAGGATTGGCCGAAGATCATCGAACGCGCGAAGCAGACCATTCAAGATATGAAGGTGCGTGAAACCGGTCCCGAGGGCGTCGAAGCGCGCGCGTTCGTCGAATGGATGGTCGCCGATCATTTCACGTTCCTCGGCCACCGTGATTACGAACTGGTGCAGCACGACGGCGGCTTCGGTTTGCGGGCGGTCGCGGGCTCCGGTCTCGGCATTCTGCGCGATGCGCTGCAGCCGGGCGGCGCGGCGGAAGTCACGCCGTTGCCGCCGGCGGCCGCGGAGATCATCTCCGGGTCGTCGCCGATCTTTCTGACTAAGGCCAATTCGCGCGCCACGGTGCACCGGCCCGGCTATCTCGACTATGTCGGCATCAAGCTGAGCGGCGCCGATGGCAAGGTGACGGGCGAGCGGCGCTTCATCGGCCTGTATACGTCGACCGCTTATTTCGTGTCGGCCGCGGAGATTCCGATCGTGAGGCGCAAATGCGCAAATATCGTCAGACGCGCCGCATTCCTGCCGAAAGGTCATCTGGCGAAATCGCTGGTGACGGTGCTCGAGACCTATCCGCGCGACGAATTGTTCCAGGCCGACGAGGACCAGCTGTACGACACCGCCCTCGGCGTGCTGCGTTTGCAGGAGCATCAGCGCACGCGGCTGTTCGTGCGGCGCGATCGCTTCGATCGCTTCGTATCGTGCCTCGTGTTCGTGTCGCGCGACAAGTACAACACCGATCTGCGGCAGCGCATCGCGAACCTGCTCGCCGACGCATTCAATGGTGAAAACGTCGAATTCACGCCGCTGCTGTCGGAGTCGACGCTCGCGCGAATTCATTTCGTCGTCCATGCCAAAGCGGGCGGCATGCCGAGCGTCGACACGCGCGAGCTCGAAGCGCGCCTCGTGCAGGTCGCGCGACGCTGGCAGGACGATCTGGCCGACGCATTGCTCGACGCGTACGGAGAAGAGCAGGGCAACCGATTGCTGCAGCACTACGCCGATTCGTTCCCGGCCGGCTATCGCGACGACTATCCGGCGCGCACGGCCGTGCGCGATATCGAACTGATCGAGCGCGTGCAGGGCAGCGAGCGGCTCGCGATGAACCTGTACAGGCCGATCGAATCGGGACCGCGCGCGTTCCGTTTCAAGGTGTATCGCACGGGGCTGCCGATCGCACTGTCGCGCAGCTTGCCGATGCTCGAACATCTGGGGGTGCGCGTCGACGAAGAGCGGCCTCATCTGATCGAGGCGCCCGGTGCGATGCCCGCGTGGATCCACGACTTCGGCCTCGAACTCGCGGACGATACCGAGTTCGACATCGAGCGGGTCAAGGATCTGTTCGAACAGGCGTTCGAGCAGGTGTGGACCGGCACGATCGAAAGCGACGACTTCAACCGCCTCGTGCTGCGCGCGCAGCTCAATGCACGCGAGGTGACGATTCTGCGCGCTTACGCGAAGTATTTGCGGCAAGTCGGTTCGACGTTCAGCGACGCGTATATCGAACGCGCGGTGACCGGCAATCCGGCAATCGCGCGCATGCTCGTCGACCTGTTCATCGCGCGCTTCGATCCGGCGCTCGGCGCGGTACGCGAGGCCCGCGTCAACGTTTGTCTGGAGACGATCGACAGCGCGCTCGACCAGGTGCCTAATCTCGACGAAGACCGCATCCTGCGGCAGTTCCTCGGCGTGATCAAGGCGACCAAGCGCACTAACTACTACCGCCATGACGCTCTGGGCCAACCGAAGCCGTATCTGTCGTTCAAGTTCGATCCCGCCCAGGTGCCCGGCTTGCCCGAGCCGAAACCGATGTTCGAGATCTGGGTCTATTCGCCGCGCGTCGAGGGCGTCCATCTGCGAGGCGGGCGCGTCGCGCGCGGCGGCCTGCGCTGGTCTGATCGGCGCGAGGATTTCCGCACGGAAGTGCTCGGCCTGATGAAGGCGCAGATGGTGAAGAACGTGGTGATCGTGCCGGTCGGCTCGAAGGGCGGCTTCGTCGTCAAGAATCCGCCGCCGCAGAGCGAGCGCGATGCGTGGATGCGCGAAGGCGTCGCGTGCTATCAGACCTTCCTGCGCGGCTTGCTCGACGTGACCGACAATCTGGCGAGCACCGACGTCGTGCCACCGCCTGACGTGGTGCGCCACGACCCCGACGACCCGTATCTGGTCGTCGCCGCCGACAAGGGCACGGCCACGTTTTCCGACTACGCGAATGCGATCTCGCAGGAATACGGTTTCTGGCTCGACGACGCGTTCGCGTCGGGCGGCTCGGTCGGCTATGACCACAAGAAGATGGGTATCACCGCGCGCGGCGCGTGGGAGTCGGTCAAGCGGCACTTCCGCGAAATCGGCGTCGACACGCAGAGCGAGGACTTCACGGTGGTCGGTGTCGGCGACATGTCGGGCGACGTGTTCGGCAACGGCATGCTGCTGTCGCCGCATATCAAGCTGCTCGCCGCGTTCGATCACCGCCATATCTTTCTCGATCCGAATCCCGATCCCGCGGCGAGCATGGCGGAGCGCGCGCGGCTCTTCATGCTCGACCGTTCGAGCTGGGCCGATTACGATCCGTCGCTGATCTCGGCCGGCGGCGGCGTGTTCCCGCGCAGCGCGAAGACGATTCCGCTGTCGACGGCGGTGCAGGCGGCGCTCGGGATCAGCGCGGCGGCGCTCTCGCCGGCCGAGCTGATGCGCGTGATTCTGCAGGCGCCGGTCGATCTGCTTTACAACGGCGGCATCGGCACCTATGCGAAGGCGAGCCGCGAGACCAATCAGCAGGCGGGCGATCGCGCGAACGACGCGATCCGCGTGAACGGCGCGGATCTGCGCTGCAAGGTCGTGGCCGAAGGGGGCAATCTCGGCTTGACGCAACTCGGGCGCATCGAGTTCGCGCAGCGCGGCGGCCGCATCAATACCGATGCGATCGATAATTCGGCCGGTGTCGATTGCTCGGATCACGAGGTCAACATCAAGATTCTGCTGGGCCTCGTCGTCGCCGACGGCGAGATGACGGAGAAGCAGCGCAATGCGTTGCTTGCCGAAATGACCGATGAAGTCGGTCTGCTCGTGCTGACGGACAACTACTATCAGACCCAGGCTTTGTCGATCGCGGGCCGTTTTGGCGTGGAGCTGCTCGATGCCGAAGCGCGCCTGATGCGCTATCTGGAGAAGGCGGGGCGGCTCAATCGCGTGATCGAGTTTCTGCCCACCGACGAGGACATCGCCGAGCGCGCGGCCGCGAAGCAGGGACTGACGACACCCGAGCGCGCGGTGCTGCTCGCGTACAGCAAGATGTGGCTCTATGACGCGCTGCTCGAATCGTCGATGCCGGAAGATCCGCTCGTCAGCGATATGTTGATCGAGTACTTTCCGAAACCTCTGCGGCAGCGTTTCCGCGAACCGATGCAGCGCCATCCGCTGCGCCGTGAAATCCTCGCGACGCATCTGACCAATGCGCTCGTGAATCGCGTCGGCTGCGAGTTCGTGCATCGGCTGATGGAGGAGACCGATGCACAGCCCGGCGACATCGTGCGCGCGTGCATCATGGCGCGCGACGTGTTCGATCTCGATCAGATCTGGCGCAGCATCGACGCGCTCGACAACCGCGTTCCCGACGACGTGCAGGCACGCATGTTCGCGGAGGTCGCGCGGCTCGTCGAACGTTCGGCGCTGTGGTTCCTGCGGCATCTGCAAACGGGCGCGGCCGGCGACGACGTGACCGGCCTGCTCGCGCGCTGTCGCGACGCCGCGCAGCGTCTCGCGCCACAATGGCCGGCGCTGTTGCCTGGCGCGGACCTCGAAGCGTTGTCGGAGCGGCAACGGGTGTTCGTCGATGCGGGTGTCGATAGCGATCTCGCGGTGCGGATCGCGAGCGGCGAGGTGTCGGCCGCTCTGCTCGATATCGCCGAAGTCGCGTCGACGTGCGGGCGCAATCTCGAACAGGTCGCGGGCGTCTACTTCGCGCTCGGCACGCTGCTGAATTACAGCTGGATCAGCGAGCGCGCCGCCTCGTTGCCGGCGCCGACGCATTGGGACATGCTCGCGCGCGCATCGGCGCTCGCCGAACTCGCGCGGCTCAAGCGCGCGCTGACCACGAGCGCATTGGCCGGCGCGACCGATGCATCGACGCCCGACTCGCTGGTGCAAGCGTGGCGCGACAAACGCGCGGCGCAGCTCGAGCGTTATACGCGTCTGCTGACCGACCTGCGCGCAACGGGCGGCGCGAGTCTTTCGGTGCTGCTGGTTGTCGTACGGGAGATGGCGGCGCTAGAGAGGGCGTGAGCCGCACGAATGGTGCAAAGGACGCCTGGGGAACTGGCGGCACGACGGCACATCAGGTCCGATTCCTGCGACCGGGTGTGTCGTTGTCATCCATAATATCGAGTACTTGCCGATCACTTCGCTCGTGCAATACCCAACAATACCCAGCCCGCTCACCGACCCCCGCCAGCAGATGAAAGAAGAATCGCCGAAAGCCATTTTCTACGCACTCGCCGCCAACCTCGGCATCGCCGTCTGCAAGTTCGCCGCGGCGGCGTTCACCGGCTCCGGATCGATGTTCGCCGAAGCGATTCACTCCACCGCCGACTGCGGCAATCAACTGCTGCTGCTATTCGGACTGCGCGAAGCGCGCAAGCCGGTGAGCCCTTTGCATCCGATGGGCAGCGGCCGCGAAATCAACTTCTATTCGCTGCTGGTTGCGTTGCTGCTGTTTTTCGTCGGCGGTGCGTTTTCGGTGTATGAGGGCGTGCATCGACTGATTGCGCGCGAGCCGTTGCAATATGCGTTCGTCGCGTTGGCGGTGCTCGGTGTGTCGGTGGTGCTCGAATCGCTATCGTTGTGGGGCGCGGTCAAGGAGATTCGCAAGACGCATCCGGATAAAAATCTGTGGCACTGGTTTCGCGAGACGCGCGAATCGGATCTGCTGGTCGTGGCCGGCGAAGATATCGCCGCGCTATTCGGTCTCGCGATCGCCTTCGTCGCGGTGCTATCGACGATGGTGACCGGCAGCCCCGTGTATGACGCGCTCGGCTCGGTGGGGATCGGTTTTCTGCTGATGACGATCGCGTGGCTCGTCGCGCGTGAAGTGAAGTCGATGCTCGTCGGCGAATCGGCGAGCCCGGAAGTGCGCAGCGCCATCGACGCGCATCTGCGCGCGCGTCCCGAGATTCGCGGCATCATCAACATGATCACGCTGCAGTGGGGGCGTCACGTGGTGGTGGCGGTGCAGGCGGAAATGATCGACTACGCGAGCGGCCGCGCGATGGTCGATGCGATCAACGTCATCGAGGCCGATCTGCAGGCGACGTTTCCTCAGGTGCGCTGGGTGTTCTTCGAACCGGATGTGCCGCGCAATTAAAGAAGACTTCTCCACTCGGGCATGAATCGGGTCCATGAACCCCGCGGACGAGAGGAGGCGAGAGGAGGCGAAGCGACGCGCGCTGCAATCGCGGGTGATTCCGCCCGTCCCGACTGGATGCCAGTACGCTTCACAGCGTTTATTTGAACCCCGCCACCGCATGCGGCACGTACAGTTCTTCGAGCCGGCGAACTTCGTCGTCACTGAGCTTCAACGAGAGCGCCGCAACCGCATCGTCGAGATGATGCAGTTTGGTAGCACCGACAATCGGCGCGGTAATCGGCTTCTTCTGCAGCACCCACGCTAGCGCAACCTGCGCGCGCGGCACGCCGCGCTCTTTCGCGATCTCGCCGACCCGCTCGACGATACGCCGATCTGCTTCCTGCGTGTGCGCGTACAGCGTGCGGCCGAATTCATCGGTTTCCGAGCGCGCGCTTTCGGTGTCCCAGTCGCGCGTCAAGCGTCCGCGGGCAAGCGGACTCCACGGAATCACGCCGATGCCTTCGCTTTCGCACAGCGGCAGCATTTCGCGCTCTTCCTCGCGGTACAGCAGATTCACGTAGTTCTGCATCGTCACGAAGCGCGTCCAGCCATTGCGCTCGGCCACCTGCAGCGCCTTGGCAAACTGCCATGCGTACATCGACGACGCGCCGAGATAGCGCGCCTTGCCGGCTTTCACGACATCGTGCAGCGCTTCCATCGTTTCTTCGATTGGCGTGCCGTAGTCCCAGCGATGGATCTGATACAGGTCGACATAGTCGGTACCGAGCCGCCGCAGGCTGTTATCGATCTCCGCCATGATCGCCTTGCGCGACAGCCCGGCGCCGTTCGGGCCCGGATGCATGCGGCTATTGACCTTGGTGGCGAGCACGATCTCATCGCGCTTCGCAAAGTCCTTCAGCGCACGGCCGACGATTTCCTCGCTGGTGCCGTCCGAATAGACGTTGGCCGTGTCGAAGAAGTTGATGCCGTGATCGAGCGCCTGCTTGATGAAGGGCCGCGCGGCTTCGTCGTCGAGCGACCAGGGGTGCGTGCCGCGCGAGGGTACGCCATAACTCATACAGCCGAGACAGAGACGCGATACATCGAGGCCGGTGCGGCCGAGTTTCACATAATCCATCGTGTTGCTCCTATAGTGAAGCGCACAAACTCGCTGCGAGGGAAGGATAGTCGATTATAGGGAAACGACGGCAAGCGCGTCGTCACGGGCCGCACCGCTTTCGATCGCTTCAATGCGAATGCGCCCGCGAAGCCACTTCGCGGGCGCATGACGCAGAGTGCCGTGAACGACAGCCAACGCTCAATGCTGTATCGGGCGATACGGTGTCCACACGGGCGTGTCGGTATTCCAGTTGTCGAGTTCCGATGGTGTCATGATGTGCTCCTTGATGAAGAGGCGCGCAGTTTTGCGCCGCAAGCGCGCCGGGTTCTGAATCAACTTCTTCTAACTCGTTACTGGCCCTTCGCAATGCGCGTCACTTCGCCGTTCGTTCCTTCCTGCAACGCGATGCGCGCGGCTTGCGTCTGGCCGATCAGGCCTTTGTCCGGATACGAGGTGCGATTCAGTGAGGGCAGCGAGCCGTCGCGATACGCGGCGACCAGTTCGGCCTTGACCTCAACGCGTGTCTTCGCGCTCGCGGTCGGCGCCGGTTGCGTGTCATACGTTCCCGCGCGGCCGATACCGCCGCCGCCTTGCGCAAATGCCGGAACGCTGACGAGCAGCGACAGAGCGAGGCCCGCCAACAGATTGCGTTTCATGATTCACTCCTGTCGATTCATTGGCAGCGCGATGGCGCTGCGGCAGGGTGAAATGTAGACGTCGACGCGGTGTGGATAAATCGCGGTTTTTCGAAATGAATTGTCGCGATTCAGGAACAATCGCGAGCGAGGCTTCACCGGGGCCGTGCGATTGCACGGTTACCGCGGCATTGGCGCCGCGGCTGGAATTCACTGTTTCACTTCCCGTACTTCATGCGACCCATTCGGTCATCACCGGCGTGTCGAGTGCCGGCGCGGACTCGCGCTGCTCGAATGTGCGCTTCGTGCAGGTGGCGTCGAGAGTGCCGCGTCCGCTCAGCAATGGGCAACGATCGAACAGCTCCGCGATCCAGTCTACGAAAACGCGGACTTTCGGCGACAGATGACGACTGTGCGGATAGACTGCCGAAATCGGCATCGGCAAGGGTTTCAAGTCCGGCAGTACTTCGACGAGCTGACCCGAGCCCAGATGCGGTAGCACCATGAAGCGCGCCGGCTGAATCAGGCCGAAGCCTTCGAGTCCGCAGGTCACGTAGGCATCCGCGTCGTTGACCGACACGATGCTTTTCATCTTCACTTCCACTTCGTTGCCGTTCACCAGGAACGCCCAGTCGAGCGTGCGTCCCGTGCGGCTCGAGAAGTAGTTGACGGCTTTGTGATTGTCGAGATCTTCGAGCGAAGCGGGCACGCCCGCTCGCTTGATGTAGTCGGGCGACGCGCAGGTCACGCCCTCGAACAGACCGATGCGGCGCGCGACCAGCGACGAATCCTGCAACGCGCCGACACGCACCACGCAATCGACACCTTCTTGCAGCAGATCGACGGGCCGGTCGGTCAGGCCCAGTTGCAGATCGATGTCCGGATAGCGCGTGTGGAATTCGCACAGCGACGGAATGACGAGCAGACGGCCAATCGAACCCGGCATGTCGATGCGTAGCTTGCCGTGCGGCTTCTTGTTGCCGCTCTGGAAACTCGCCTCGGTCTCTTCGACATCCGCGAGGATGCGCACGCAGCGCTCGTAGTACGCGGCGCCATCGGGCGTCAGCGACAGACGACGGGTGGTCCGGTGCATCAGCCGCGTGCCGAGAAACGCTTCGAGGTTCTGAATAATCGTAGTAACCGATGCGCGCGGCAGGTCGAGCGTTTCCGCTGCGCGGGTAAAGCTGTTGGTGTCGACGACGCGCGTGAACACTTGCATGGCCTGAAGCCGGTCCATTGCAAACCTCCAGAAGGGGCAGGTGCACAGGCGGGAATGGAGTCCGCGAAAACAATCACATCGGGATTGTTCAAAGGCACCGAATTGTGTTGCCGGATTATAGGCATTTATTTGCGAGTCTGCCGAACCCACAATTCGGACCATTGAAGTTCTATGCGCATTTGCGCGGCTCGACATGGATGCATTCAAATCGCCGTACCCGCCTCTTTCCACCGGCGTTTCCGCCGAAGACACTGGCGCTGAGGCCAATGCCCCGACACTTGAAGTCACCGACGTGGATATCGATGGGTACGCTCAACCCATTACGTTGCGCCTGTATCGGCTGACGAAAAAAACCGCATTGCCGGTGCTGCTTTATTTTCACGGCGGCGGTTTTACGAAGGGTTCGATCGAGTGCGCGGATTTCGCCGCGCGGTATTTCGCAAAACACTTACCGGCGCTCGTGGTGTCGGTCGGCTATTCGCTCGCGCCGCGGTTTCCGTTTCCGGCCGCGCCGGAAGACGCGCATCGCGCGGCGCTGTGGGTGCAGACGCGAGCGCGGGCGTTTGGTGGCAATAGCAGAAAGATCGGTGTGGCGGGCCATGACGCGGGCGGCCAACTCGCCAATTGTCTCGCGTTCATCGCGCGCGATCGTGGCGACGTGCCGATCAGCGCGCAGGCGCTGTTCGGCCCGATGCTGGATCCGAGCCTGACGCGGCTCGGCGACGAGCAGCGGCTCGGTTCGGATATCACCGCGCGCGAGTGCGCCGCGTGTTATCGCGCGTATCTGCCGCAAGCGTCTCAGCGCATGCATCCGTATGCGGCGCCGCTCGAATCGTCGCGGCTCGCCGGCTTGCCGGCCACGCTGATCGCGACCGCGCAGAACGACGTGCTGCACGTCGAGGCCGAGAAGTATGCAAGCAATCTGATCGACGCGGGCGTGCAGACCCAGGTGGTGCGCTTTCCGAGCGTGTCGCACGCAGCGCTCGCCGATCATCCGCCCGCTTTGCAGGAAGCGGTGCGCTTTTTCCAGTGGCGCTTCGACGCGCGCGCTCATCGATAAACAGAAATTCAATCAACGATACCGGGAGCTACACATGACTATCCTTCCTCTTTCCCGCCGCCGCGTGGCATTAGCCGCCGTGGTCGTCGTCGTTCTTGCCGGGCTTGGCACGTTCGGCGCGATTCGTGTCGATGCGAGCTCGCCGGCCGCACCCACCATCGTGCCGGAAGTGGACGTGGCGACTGTCGTGCAGAAGACGATCACCGACTGGCAGTCCTATTCGGGCCGTCTCGAAGCCGTGCAGAAAGTGGACGTGCGTTCGCAGGTGCCGGGCACGATCGTGTCAGTCAACTTCAAGGACGGCGCGCTCGTGAAGCAGGGCGACACGCTGTTCGTGATCGATCCGCGTCCGTACGCGGCCGAAGTCGATCGCGCGCAAGCTCAGCTCGCGGCCGCGCAGGCACGCACCGGCTACACGCAAAGCGACTGGGAACGCGCGCAACGGCTGATCGTCGACAACGCGATCGCCAAACGCGACTACGACGAGAAGCAGAACGCCGCGCGCGAGGCGAGCGCGAACCTGAAGGCCGCGCAAGCCGCGCTGGAAACCGCGCGCATCAATCTCGGCTACACGAAGATCGTCGCGCCGGTGTCGGGCCGCGTGTCGCGCGCGGAGATCACGGTCGGCAACGTGGTGGCGGCGGGCGCGAGTTCGGTGCCGCTGACGACGCTCGTGTCGGTGTCGCCGATCTACGCGTCGTTCGACGCGGACGAGCAGACCTACCTGCAATACCTGAGCCGCGC
Source organism: Paraburkholderia sp. UCT31 (assembly GCF_014397655.1). NCBI lineage: Bacteria > Pseudomonadati > Pseudomonadota > Betaproteobacteria > Burkholderiales > Burkholderiaceae > Paraburkholderia > Paraburkholderia sp. UCT31. The sequence continues at coordinate 5,297 of NZ_VZQP01000077.1, read as the reverse complement.
GAAGGACGGCAGCAAGGTGCCGGTCGAACTCGGTCTCGCCGATGAATCCGGCTACTCGCGCAGCGGCACGATCGAGTCGGTCGACAACCGGCTCGACACGTCGTCGGGCACGATCCGCGTGCGCGCGAAGTTCGACAACGCGGACGGCGCGCTGATTCCGGGCCTCTACGCGCGCATCAAGGTCGGGGGCAGCGCACCGCATCCGGCGCTGTTGATCGACGATGCCGCGGTCGGCACCGACCAGGACAAGAAGTTCGTGCTGGTCGTCGATCAGGGCAACCACGTCGTTTATCGCGGGATCACGACGGGTTCGATGCAAGGCAATCTGCGCGTCGTCAAGGACGGCCTGAAGCCGGGCGATCGGATCGTCGTCAACGGCGTTCAGCGCGTGCGTCCCGGCGATACGGTCCGAGCGCACATGGTGCCGATGACGACCGACGACGACCCGAACAGCGCAGCGCTCGCGCAGTCGCGTGCCAAGGCCGAGGCCGGCGCGAAAGGCAATTCGTGAGCCGCATGCTCCAACGCGCATGCTCCAACGTTAAGAGCTTCCAATGAACATATCCAAATTCTTCATCGATCGCCCGATCTTCGCAGGCGTGCTATCGGTATTGATCCTGCTCGGGGGCATCATCTCGCTGTTCAAGCTGCCCATTTCCGAGTATCCGGAAGTGGTGCCGCCTTCGGTGGTGGTGCACGCGCAGTATCCGGGCGCGAATCCGAAGGTGATCGCCGAAGCGGTCGCCGCGCCGCTCGAAGAGCAGATCAATGGTGTCGAGAACATGTTGTACATGCAGTCGCAGGCCAATAGCGACGGCAATCTGACGCTGACGGTCACGTTCAAGCTCGGCACCAATCCCGACCTCGCGACGCAGCTCGTGCAGAACCGCGTCAATCAGGCGCTGCCGCGTCTGCCGGATGACGTGCAGCGGCTCGGCGTGACGACGATCAAGAGTTCGCCGACGCTGACGATGGTCGTGCACCTGATCTCGCCGAACGATCGCTACGACATGACGTATCTGCGCAATTACGCGCTGCTCAACGTGAAGGATCGGCTCGCGCGGATTCAGGGCGTCGGCGAAGTGCAGCTGTGGGGCTCGGGCGATTACGCAATGCGTATCTGGCTCGATCCGCAGAAAGTCGCGCAGCGCGGTCTCACGGCGACCGAAGTCGTCAACGCGATCCGCGAGCAGAACATCCAGGTCGCGGCCGGTGTGATCGGTGCGTCGCCGTCGGTGCCGGGAACGCAGTTGCAGTTGTCGGTGAATGCGCGCGGCCGTTTGAAGACCGAGGGCGAATTCGGCGACATCATCGTGAAGACCACGCCCGACGGCGGCGTGACCTATCTGCGCGATATTGCCCGGATCGAGCTCGCGGCGTCGGAATATGGCCTGCGTTCGCTGCTCGACAACAAGCCCGCGGTTGCGCTCGCGATCAATCAGGCGCCGGGTGCGAACTCGCTCGCGATTTCAGAGCAGGTGCGCGCGGCGATGAAGGAACTCGCCGAAGACATGCCGGCCGGCGTCGAATACCGGATCGTCTACGACCCGACGCAGTTCGTGCGTTCGAGTATCGAGGCGGTGATCCATACGCTGCTCGAAGCGATCGCGCTGGTCGTGATCGTCGTGATCGTGTTCCTGCAGACGTGGCGCGCGTCGATCATTCCGTTGATCGCGGTGCCGGTGTCGATCGTCGGTACGTTCTCGCTGCTGCTTGCGTTCGGCTTCTCGATCAACGCGTTGTCGCTGTTCGGCATGGTGCTCGCGATCGGCATCGTGGTCGACGATGCGATCGTCGTGGTGGAGAACGTCGAGCGCAACATCGAGAGCGGGCTCAGTGCGCGCGATGCGACCTACAAGGCGATGCGCGAAGTGAGCGGGCCGATCATCGCGATTGCGCTGACGCTCGTCGCCGTGTTCGTGCCGCTCGCGTTCATGACGGGTCTCACGGGCCAGTTCTACAAGCAGTTCGCGATGACCATCGCGATCTCGACGGTGATCTCGGCGTTCAATTCGCTGACCCTGTCGCCGGCGTTGTCCGCGCTGCTGCTGCGCAGCCACGGCGAGAAGGAAGACTGGCTGACGCGTGTGATGAATCGTGTGCTCGGCGGCTTCTTCAAGCGTTTCAACAAGGTCTTTCATCGCGGTTCGGAAGCGTATGGCCGCGGCGTGACCGGCGTGCTGAGCCGCAAGGGCGCGATGCTCGCGGTGTACGCGATCCTCGTCGGTGCAACCGTATTGGTGGCGCGGGTCGTGCCGGGCGGCTTCGTGCCCGCGCAGGACAAGGAGTATCTGATCGCGTTCGCGCAGTTGCCGAACGGTGCCTCGCTCGATCGCACGGAGAAGGTGATCCGCGATATGAGCGCGATCGCGCTGAAGCAGCCGGGCGTCGAAAGCGCGGTGGCCTTCCCTGGTCTGTCGGTGAATGGCTTCACGAATAGTTCGAGCGCGGGCATCGTGTTCGTCACGCTGAAGCCGTTCAAGGAGCGCGGCAACAGGAAGCTCTCGGCAGGCGCGATTGCCGGTGCGCTGAACCAGCAGTACGGCGCGATCAAGGACTCGTTCGTCGCGGTGTTCCCGCCGCCGCCGGTGCTCGGGCTCGGCACACTCGGCGGCTTCAAGATGCAGCTCGAAGATCACGGCGCGCTCGGTTACGCGGAACTCAACAAGGCTGCCGAAGCATTCGTGAAGCGCGCGGCGCAAATGCCCGAACTTGGGCCGACCTTCTCCAGCTATCAGATCAACGTGCCGCAGCTGAACGTCGATCTCGATCGCGTGAAGGCGAAGCAGCTCGGCGTGCCGGTCACGGACGTGTTCGACACGATGCAGATCTATCTGGGCTCTCTGTACGTGAACGACTTCAACCGCTTCGGTCGCGTGTATCAGGTGCGCGTGCAGGCGGATGCGCCGTTCCGTCAACGCGCCGACGACATCCTGCAACTGAAGACGCGCAACGCGGCGGGCGAGATGGTGCCGTTGTCGTCGCTCGTCACGGTGACGCCGACCTACGGACCGGAGATGGTGGTGCGCTACAACGGCTACACGGCGGCCGACATCAACGGCGGCCCAGCGCCCGGCTTTTCGTCGGGACAGGCGCAGGCCGCGGCCGAACGCGTGGCCGCCGAGGTGCTGCCGCGCGGCGTGAAGCTCGAGTGGACCGATCTCACGTATCAGCAGATCCTCGCCGGCAATGCGGGCATGTGGGTGTTCCCGATCAGCGTGCTGCTCGTGTTCCTCGTGCTCGCCGCGCTGTACGAAAGCCTGACGCTGCCGCTCGCCGTGATCCTGATCGTGCCGATGAGCGTGCTGTCCGCGCTGACCGGCGTGTGGCTCACCGGCGGCGACAACAACATCTTCACGCAGATCGGTTTGATGGTACTGGTGGGCTTGTCCGCGAAGAACGCGATCCTGATCGTCGAGTTTGCGCGTGAGCTCGAACACGACGGACGCAGTCCGCTGCAGGCCGCGATCGAAGCGAGCCGTCTGCGTCTGCGGCCGATTCTGATGACGTCGATCGCCTTCATCATGGGCGTGGTGCCGCTGGTGTTGTCGAGCGGCGCGGGCTCGGAGATGCGTCACGCGATGGGCGTCGCGGTGTTCTTCGGCATGCTCGGCGTCACGCTGTTCGGCCTGATGCTGACGCCGGTGTTCTATGTGGTGCTGCGTTCGCTCGCGGGCGGGACGATTCACGTCGCGCAGAAGGATGCGCCGCGCTACGGCGCGCCCGTTACGGACGCCTGAGGAGAAAACAACAATGAAACGCTTTGAATCTCGCTTTGACTCTTTGCGCGGATGGGGCCGCGCGGCCGCGAGCGGTTTGCTGATCGCCCTGCTGGCCGCTTGTTCGGTCGAGCCGACGTACAAGCGGCCCGACGTCGATACGCCGGCGGCGTTCAAGGAAGCGCCGGCGATGGCGACGTCGGCTGCGGCGGCGTCGGGCGTGGCGGCTGGTTCGGCCGCGTCGGCGCAAAACACCGGCACGTGGAAGCCGGCCCAGCCCGCCGACGACGCCCTGCGTGGCGAATGGTGGAAGGTGTTCGGCGACCCGCAGCTCGACGCGCTCGAAGAGCAGGCCGCCGCCGCGAACCAGGACCTGAAGGCCGCAGCCGCGCGCGTGCAGCAGGCGCGCGCGGTCACGCAGGCGGCGAAGTCCGACTGGTTCCCGAAGCTCGACGCGGGCTTCGGCCCGACCCGCGAGCGTGCGTCGGCGGCGTCGCAATTCCTGCCGGACAGCGCGGGCGGCACGACCGGCACGATCTGGCGCGCGCAGGTCGGCGCGTCGTATGAAGCGGATCTGTTCGGGCGGGTCAGCTCGAACGTGAACGCGTCGCGCTCGGACGAGCAGCAGAGCGAAGCGCTGTTTCGCTCGGTGCAGCTGTCGTTGCAGGCCGATGTCGCGCAGAACTACTTCCAGTTGCGCGAGCTCGACACCGACCAGGATCTGTATCGCCGCACCGTCGCGTTGCGCGAGGACACGCTGAAGCTCGTCGAGCGGCGCTTCAAGGAAGGCGATATCAGCGAGCTGGATCTGTCGCGCTCGCGTAACGAGCTCGCGAGCGCGCGTGCCGATGCGGTCGGCGTCGCGCGGCAACGGGCGGCCTCGGAGCATAGCCTCGCGATTCTGCTCGGCAAGCCGCCCGCCGATTTCTCGTTCGCGGAACAACCGCTCGCGCCGGTGGCGGTGCGCGTGCCGCCGGGTTTGCCGTCGGCGCTGCTCGAACGCAGGCCGGACATCGCGGCAGCCGAACGCGCGATGCAGGCAGCGAATGCGCGCGTCGGGCTCGCGAAGTCGGCGTTTTTCCCGAAGCTCGACATCACGGGCGCGTTCGGCTTTGAATCGGCGACGCTCGGCGATCTGTTCATGTGGTCGAGCCGCGCGTTCATCCTCGGTCCGTTCGCGGGTACCGCGCTGACGGTGCCGATCTTCGACGGCGGCCGCCGCAAGGCCAATCTCGCGCAGGCCCGTTCGAAGTACGACGAGGACGTCGCGCAATATCGCCAGCAGGTGCTCGTGGCGTTCCGTGAAGTCGAGGACAATCTTGCCGATCTGCGCTTGCTCGACGATCAGATGCGCGAGCAGAACGACGCGGTCGATGCGTCGCAGCGCGCCGCGCATCTGTCGCGCACGCAGTACACGGAGGGCGCGGTCAGCTATCTCGACGTGATCGATGGCGAGCGGCAGGTGCTGCAGTCGCAATTGCAGGCGAGCCATCTGGCGGGCACGCAGGCGGTCGCGACCGTGAATCTGATTCGCGCGCTCGGTGGCGGTTGGGGCGATGTGACGGCGGGGGATACGGC
>NZ_VZQP01000076.1:0-28962 GCF_014397655.1 Paraburkholderia sp. UCT31 | reverse complement strand
CGGGATAAGCTCACGCGCCCAGATCATCTCATTGGTGTCGTAAGGACCGAAGCTGGCATCGCGCACCAGACGCGTTGCAATGGCGGTGAGCGTGACTGCGCGCAATTGAGGATAGCTGCCCACCCGGTCATGAGTGGCGGCGGAAGCGCCAAAGTGCGTGCGGTTGGCGGCACTGTCGGCGGTTTGCAGCGTCGTGCCATCCATCGCGAACAGCGCGCAGCCCTTGAAGAGATACCTGGCCTGATCCTGCGCGACCCAGTTCCTGGCCGATTCGTGAAACAGCCACGCCAGGGGCGCCGCGCCGGTGCGCTGACGCGCCTGTGCGATGGCGCTTTTACTGACAAATGACGCTTGCGGTGTGGGTAGGGCAAGGTCCAGTTCGTCAACGACCTCACTGATCGACTGGTGCCGGTACAACGCCAGCGCAATCACCAGCCATACGACCTGCTGCGCGGGTAGCCGGCGCCGACGAATGCTCGCACTGCCACTGGCCTGTACCGCACGCTCGATCCACTCGTACGGAGATGCTGCCCCAGCCGGTCCCATTCGAGCGACGGCTGTGATTCCACGAATGGGCGTAGATCATCGACCAGCATGGCGATGAAAGCTAACACCCCTTCACCCCGTTTACAACCGCTTTGCGCCGCAAACAAAAATGCCGTTCAGTTGCTTAACTGAACGGCATTAGCCCCGAGGGGCCGTTTTTCATTTGCTTGCCTGTTACGCTGGCTTTATGCGAACGCAGTCTGCGTCTCGTACGCGAAGCCGCGCGGGGCCTTCTGCGTGTCGTCGAAAGTGACGATTTCGTACGAGTCTTCGTGCGCGAGCAGCTCACGCAGCAACGCGTTGTTCAGACCGTGGCCCGACTTGTACGCGGTGTACGACGCGAGCAGCGGGTGGCCGACCACGTACAGGTCGCCGATGGCGTCGAGCATTTTGTGCTTGACGAATTCGTCGTCGTAACGCAAGCCGTCGTTGTTCAGGATGCGGTACTCGTCGAGCACGATCGCGTTGTCCATGCTGCCGCCGCGCGCGAGGCCGAGCTCACGCATCATTTCCACTTCATGCGCGAAGCCGAACGTGCGGGCACGCGCGATTTCGCGCACGTACGACGTGTTGGCGAAATCCACTTCCAACGCCTGACCGGTTTTGTCCACGGCCGGGTGACGGAAGTCGATCGTGAATTTGAGCTTGAAACCGAAGTACGGATCGAGGCGCGCGAACTTGTCGCCGTCACGGATTTCGACCGGCTTCGTGACCTTGATGAATTTCTTCGGCGCGTTCTGCTCTTCGATACCCGCCGACTGGATCAGGAACACGAACGAACCCGCGCTGCCGTCCATGATCGGGATTTCCTCGGCGGTGACGTCGACGTAAAGATTGTCGATGCCAAGACCGGCGCAGGCGGACATCAGATGCTCGATGGTCGACACGCGCGCGCCGTCTTTCTGCAACACGGAAGCCAGACGCGTATCGCCAATCGCCAGCGCGGACGCGGGAATGTCCACCGGCGTGGGCAAATCCACGCGCGAAAACACGATGCCAGTGCCCGGCGCCGCCGGGCGGAGCGTCAGATTGACTTTACGGCCGGAGTGCAGCCCGATGCCGACAGTCTTGACGATCGATTTAATTGTGCGCTGCTTCAACATGGTGGCATTCTGTTCGATTGAAAATCCTAATCAGGATTTTTTATTCCATAGCACGAATTATACTCCAATCCCCAGACCAGCGTCTTTGCGGGGAACGTGACAATCTGTTTCGCTGCATTACCCACTGAGCTCAGCGAGGGAAAGCGTGACGGGCCGATGCCCCGGAACGGAGGCGTTTCCGGTCATCGGCCCGCGTAACGGCCTGTCACAAAAGCGTCGTAATCACCGTTGCCGTAACGCCACGCGGCATAAGCGCAGGGTCGCGACGAAGGTGCGACGTCAGCAACTAGCTCAACGTGGCGAGAATACTCGCTGCATCGCTGACTTCGAATTTGCCGGAAGCCTCGACGTTCAGCGTCTTGACCACGCCGTCGTCGATCACCATCGCGTAGCGCAGGGAACGGATCCCCATGCCGCGCGCCGACAGATCCTGCTCCAGACCAAGCGCCCGTGTAAAAGCCGCACTACCGTCCGCCATCATGCGCACCTTGCCCGAGGTGTGCTGATCGCGTCCCCACGCGCCCATGACGAACGCGTCGTTGACGGACACGCACCAGATTTCGTCGATGCCGGCAGCGCGCAACTGCTCGGCATGCCCGACATAGCCCGGTACATGTTTGGCCGAACAGGTCGGCGTGAACGCGCCGGGCAATCCGAAGATCACCACGCGCTTGCCCGCCGTCTGCTCGTGCACGTCGAAACTGTTCGGTCCGATCGTGCAGCCCGCCCGGTCGTCTTCGACGTACTCGAAGAGCGTCGCGTCGGGCAGCTTTTCACCTTCCTTGATCATGCTCAGTCCTTTGCATCGATGCGAAGCACGCTCGCACGTCCTCGTGTCGCAGTGAATTTCGGTTCGGCCCATTCAACTATAAGCCAACGCCGTTCGGCGGCAGCCACTTCGTCCGCTTCGCGAATCCGCAGAGGGCAGTTGCCCCTGCCGCGAATCAGACGATAAGCGACCTGCTTGCCGTTCACCCGCCACGCTCGTGCATTCGTCCGCCAGCGCTGCATCTGCGACCTTGCTCGCAACGCGGCAACGAAGCCTGCCCGTGCGCTCAATCCGCCTGCTTGCGCAGGAATGCCGGAATGTCGTACGTATCGACGCCCTTTTCCTGCAGCGCCTGCACGTGCGAGGCCGCCGTGTCGCGCGAGGTGCGCCACACTGCCGGCGTATCGAGCGCGCCGTAGTCGGCCGTGCTGGCGTGGCCTGCCGCCGGTGCGTACGCCGCATGCGCCATCGCGCCGATCGGCTGGTTGTCGGTGCCGGTGCGCAGCAGCGTCATCGGTGCAGATTGCTGCTTCTTCGCCGCTCGGCCGAGGCCCGTCGCAACGACCGTCACGCGCAGCGCGTCGCCCATCGCGTCGTCGTACACGGCGCCGAAGATCACCGTGGCATCTTCCGCGGCATAGCTCTTGATCGTGTTCATCACTTCGCGCGTTTCCGACAGACGCAGCGAGCGGCTCGACGTGATGTTGACCAGCACGCCACGCGCGCCCGACAGATCGACGCCTTCCAGCAGCGGGCTCGCGACGGCCTGTTCGGCCGCAAGACGCGCGCGATCGACGCCGGCAACCGTCGCCGTGCCCATCATCGCCTTGCCCTGCTCGCCCATCACGGTCTTCACGTCTTCGAAGTCGACGTTGACGAGACCGTCGACGTTGATGATTTCCGCAATGCCCGCGACCGCGTTGTTCAGAACGTCGTCAGCGCACTGGAAGCACTTGTCCATCTCGGCGTCGTCGCCCATCACCTCGAACAGCTTGTCGTTCAGCACGACGATCAGCGAGTCGACGTGATCCTCCAGTTGCTGCGAACCGGCTTCCGCCACGCGCATACGCTTGCCGCCTTCGAATTCGAACGGCTTGCTGACGACGCCAACGGTCAAAATACCCATTTCCTTCGCGATCTGCGCGACGACCGGTGCCGCGCCCGTGCCGGTACCGCCACCCATGCCGGCGGTGATGAACACCATGTGCGCGCCGCGCAGTGCGTCGGCGATACGCTCGCGTGCTTCTTCAGCGGCGGCGTGGCCCATTTCCGGCTTGGCGCCCGCACCCAGACCCGTGTTGCCGAGCTGGATCACCGCGGTGGCGCGCGAACGCGACAGCGCCTGCGCGTCCGTGTTCATCACGATGAAGTCGACGCCTTGCACGCCTTTGTTGATCATGTGCTGAACGGCATTGCCGCCAGCGCCACCGACTCCGACGACCTTGATGATCGTGCCGCTCGTTTCGGTTTCCAGCATCTGGAATTCCATGTTGCCTCCGTCAAGATAAAAAGTTACCGCCACTCGGCGTTATCCGGCAGGAGATCGGGCAACCCCCTGTCGCGCGCCGGCCGCCGGCACCAGCGCGAATTTCTCGAAACCCGTAGTCAGAAGTTGCCGAGGAACCAGTCCTTCATGCGCGAGAACACCTGTCCCATCGACCCCGACTGCACCGCAACCTTGCGCCCGCGCATACGCTGCGAGCGTCCTTCGACGAGCAGACCCATCGCCGTCGAATAGCGCGGATTGCGCACGACGTCGGCGAGACCGCCCGCGTACTCCGGCACGCCGATGCGCACCGGTTTCAGGAAAATGTCCTCACCGAGCTCGACCATGCCGATCATCATCGACGCGCCGCCCGTCAGCACGACGCCCGAGCTCAGCAGTTCCTCATAACCCGACTCGCGCACCACTTGCTGCACGAGCGAAAACAGTTCTTCGACGCGCGGCTCGATCACGGCCGCCAATGCCTGGCGCGACAGCGTGCGCGGCCCGCGCTCGCCGAGACCCGGCACTTCGATCATCTCGTCCGGATCGGCGAGCGCCTGCTTGGCGATGCCGTAGTCAACCTTGATGTCCTCGGCATCCGGCGTCGGCGTTCGCAGCGCCATCGCGATGTCGCTCGTGATCTGGTCGCCGGCGATCGGAATCACGGCCGTGTGGCGAATCGCGCCTTCGCTGAAGATCGCGATGTCCGTCGTGCCGCCGCCGATATCGACCAGCACCACGCCCAGTTCCTTTTCGTCTTCCGTCAGCACCGCGAGCGACGACGCGAGCGGCTGCAGAATCAGGTCGTTCACTTCGAGGCCGCAGCGACGCACGCACTTGACGATGTTCTGTGCCGCGCTCACGGCACCGGTCACGATATGCACCTTCACTTCGAGGCGGATGCCGCTCATGCCGATCGGCTCGCGCACGTCTTCCTGACCGTCGATGATGAATTCCTGCGTGAGGATATGCAGCACCTGCTGGTCGGTCGGAATGTTGATCGCCTTCGCGGTTTCGATTACGCGCGCGACATCGGCCTGCGTGACTTCCTTCTCCTTGATCGCGACCATGCCGCTCGAATTGAAGCTGCGGATATGGCTGCCGGCGATCCCGGTGAACACGTTCGTGATCTTGCAGTCGGCCATCAGCTCGGCTTCCTCGAGCGCGCGCTGAATCGACTGCACGGTGGCTTCGATATTCACCACCACGCCCTTCTTGAGCCCCTTCGATTCGCTCTGGCCGAGACCGATCACCTCGTAGTGACCCTCGCCCTTCAACTCGGCGACGATGGCCACTACCTTCGACGTTCCGATGTCGAGGGCGACCAGCAGATCTTTATAGTCTTTACTCATAGCGTGCTCAGTGCGTGTGATGTCCGTTTACTTCTTGCCCTTGTCGGGTTCGCTGATGAAGCGCATGCCAGTGGCACGAATCGCGAAACCGTTCGGATAGCGCAAGTCCGCATTCTCGATATCCTTTCCCCAACGTTGCGTCACCGCGCTCCATGCCGCGGTCAGGCGCTTGCTGCGATCGGCCAGCGTGTCCTGATTGCGTTCGCGGCCCAACTCCACCTGCGTGCCGTTCGACAGCTTCACCGTCCACGCGTAGCGCGGCGACAGCGTCACTTCCTCGGGCGTCTCGTGGATCGCCGCGAACCACTTCTGGAAGTCGTGATAACGCGCGACGACTTCCTTCGCCGTACCGTCCGGGCCGTCGAACGCCGGCAGGTCTCCGTCGAGCTCGCCCTGGTTCGCGGTGAACAGTTCGCCGTCGACGCTCACCAGCTGATCGCTGCCCCACGTCCCAAGCGGCTTGTACTCCTCGAGCGTGACAGCCAGTGCATTCGGCCACACGCGCCGTACGCTCGCGTGACGCACCCACGGCATCTGCTCGAACGCCTGCCGTGCGGCGTCGAGATCGACCGTGAAGTAGTTGCCCTTCAGTCGCCCCACCACGCCAGCGCGTACCGTCGGGGAATTGATGTGCTCGGTATCGCCGTCGATCCGGATCTCGCGCAGCGCGAAATTCGGGCGCTGGATCAGCCAGTAAGCGCCCGCCGCCAGCAGCACGAGCACCAGCAACGCGTGCAACGCGTTGGTGGTGAGATTGAGCTGGCGAACGTTGTTCCACATGGTGTCGCTTGCGGTTGCCTTGGTTAATCCTGCAGCGTCAGCGCCAACACGCCGACCACCAGTTCCTGATAGCTGATGCCGACCGCGCGCGCCGCTTTCGGCGGCAGCGAGTGATCGGTCATGCCGGGCGCCGTGTTCACTTCGAGGAAGTACGGCTTGCCTTCGCCGTCGAGCATGAAGTCCGCGCGGCCCCAGTCGGTGCAGCCGAGCACATCGAACGCGCGGCGCGCGAGCACCTTCAGGCGCGCTTCCTCTTCGGCGCCGAGACCGCACGGAATCAGATACTGCGTGTCGTTGGCGACGTACTTCGCGTGGTAGTCGTAGAACTCGCCGGCCGGCACGATGCGGATCACCGGCAGGTCCAGATTGCCGGCGATGCACGCGGTGTATTCGCCGCCGCCTTCGATGCTCTTCTCGACCACGACGATACGGTCGTACTTCACGGCTTCGATCAACGCGGCCGGCAGCGCGTCCGCGCTCTTCACCTTGATCACGGCGACACTCGAACCTTCGCTCGCCGGCTTCACGAACAGCGGCAGACCGAGCTTCGCGACGATCTCCTTGGCGCGCGCTTCGTAGTCGTCACCGCGCAGCACCGCTTCGAACGGCGGAGTCGGAATGCCGAGCTGCTGCCACACGAGCTTGGCGCGGAACTTGTCGAGACCGAGCGCCGAGCCGAGCACGCCGCTACCGGTGTAACGGATGCCATAGAAATCCAGCGCGCCCTGGATCTGGCCGTTCTCGCCGTAGCCGCCATGCAGCGCGTTGAACGCGCGCACGAAGCCTTCATCCTTCAACGCGGACAGCGGACGCTCGGCCGGATCGAACGGATGCGCGTCGACGCCAGCGTCACGCAGGCCTTGCAACACCAGGCGCCCGGAATTGAGCGACACCTCGCGCTCAGCGGAATTACCGCCGAGCAGCACTGCCACCTTGCCGAATTGTTTAGGGTCGATACTGCTCATCTCACACCTTCTGTTCCTGAGCGAGTCGAACCGGCACACCGCCGATCGAACCCGCGCCCATCGTAATCACCACGTCGCCGTCGCGCACCACCGCGGACAGCGCGTCCGGCACTTCATCCACCGTATCGACAAACACCGGCTCGACCTTGCCCGCGACGCGCAGCGCGCGCGCCAATGCGCGGCCGTCGGCGGCGACGATCGGCGCTTCGCCGGCCGCATAGACTTCGGTCAGCACGAGCGCGTCGACGGTCGACAGCACTTTCACGAAATCCTCGAAGCAATCACGCGTGCGCGTGAAGCGGTGCGGCTGGAACGCCAACACCAGACGCCGGCCCGGAAATGCGCCGCGCGCCGCCGCCAGCGTGGCGGCCATTTCGACCGGGTGGTGACCGTAGTCGTCCACCAGCGTGTAGGAGCCCGCGGCCTGGCCGTCGCTGAGAACCGGCACTTCGCCATAGCGTTGGAAGCGTCGGCCGACGCCATTGAAATCCGCGAGCGCTCGCTGGATATCGGCATCTTTCACTTCAAGTTCAGTCGCAATTGCAATTGCGGCCAACGCGTTCTGCACGTTGTGCTCGCCCGGCAGGTTCAACGTCACGTCGAGCGGCGCCGCGTCTTCGCGCATCACGGTGAAATGCATGCGGCCTTCGCGAGCTTCGACGTTGACCGCGCGCACCTGCGCATCGGCCGCGAAACCGTAGCGGATGATCGGCTTCGACACGAACGGCAGGATCTCCTTCACGTTCGGATCGTCGACGCACAGCACCGCGATGCCGTAGAACGGCAAACGGTGCGTGAATTCGATGAAGGCCTGCTTCAGACGCGCGAAGTCGTGACCATAGGTGTCCATATGATCGGCATCGATGTTCGTGATGACCTCGATCACCGGGAACAGGTTCAGGAACGACGCGTCCGATTCGTCCGCCTCGGCGACGATGAAGTCGCCGGTGCCGAGGCGCGCATTCGCGCCCGCGCTGATCAGCCGGCCGCCGATCACGAAGGTCGGATCGAGCCCGCCCGCGGCGAGCACGCTCGCGACCAGCGACGTGGTCGTGGTCTTGCCGTGCGTGCCGGCAATCGCGATGCCCTGCTTCAGACGCATCAACTCCGCGAGCATCACCGCGCGCGGCACGATCGGAATGCGGCGATGACGCGCGGCCAGCACTTCCGGGTTGTCGCTGCGCACCGCGGTCGACACCACCACCGCGTTCGCGCCTTCGATGTTCTCCGCCGCGTGCCCGATCGAAATGCGCGCGCCGAGCCCGGCGAGGCGCTCCGTGACCGCGTTGCCCGACAGGTCCGAGCCGCTCACCTGATAGCCGAGATTGACGAGCACTTCGGCGATGCCGCTCATGCCCACGCCGCCGATGCCGACGAAATGAATGTGTTTGACGATGTGTTTCATTGCTTTCCTTCTGGGCTCACGCCCGCCATCGAACCCGCAGCCGCCACCGTCGCGCAGATCTGCGCGACCTGTTCGGTGGCATCCGGTTTCGCGAGCGAGCGCGAACGCTCCGCCATTTCCGCGAGACTTTCCCGCGTCTGGCTGCGCAACCAGTCGGCGAGCTTTTCCGCCGACAGATCGCGTTGTTGCACGACCAGCGCCGCGCCGTTGTCGGCGAGGAACGCTGCATTAGTGGTCTGGTGATCGTCGACCGCGTACGGGAACGGCACGAACAGCGCCGCGACGCCGACCGCCGAGATCTCCGACACGGTCATCGCGCCCGAGCGGCAGATCACCAGATCGGCTGCTTCGTAGGCGCTCGTCATGTCGTCGATGAACGGCACGAGCGAGACATCCGCACCAGCCTGCAAACCAGCCGCCGCGTAGTTCTCGCGCAGAGCGTCGATATGCTTCGCGCCCGCCTGATGCACGATGCGCGGTCTCTCGTTGGAGCCAAGCAGCGCGAGCGCGCGCGGCACGACTTCGTTCAACGCCGCGGCGCCGAGACTGCCGCCCACGACGAGCATGTTCAGCGGACCATTACGCTGCGCGTAGCGTGCTTTGGGTGGATTCGCCCGCGCAAGTTCCTCGCGAATCGGATTACCGGTCCATTCGCTGTGCGGCAGCGCATTCGGAAATGCGACCAGCACGCGCTTCGCGAGCTTCGCGAGCACCTTGTTCGCGAGACCCGCGATCGAATTCTGTTCGTGCAGCACGAGCGGCCGCCCGCTCAGCGCGGTCATCAGACCGGCCGGAAACGTGATGTAGCCGCCCATGCCGAGCACCACGTCGGGCTTCACGCGACGCAGCACGCTCAAACTCTGCGTGCACGCGCGCAGCAGATTCACCGGCAGCATCAGCTTGGTCTTCAGGCCCTTGCCGCGCACGCCGCCGAAGCGCAGGTACTCCATTGGAATGCCGTGCTTCGGTACCAGCGTCGCTTCCATGCCCGCGGGGTTGCCGAGCCACACGACTTTCCAGCCCCACGCCTGCATCAGATGGGCAACCGCGAGCCCCGGGAACACGTGTCCCCCGGTGCCGCCGGCCATCACCATCAGCGTGCGTTGTGGCAGAGCCGTCATACCTTGCCCCCGCGCATCAACACACGATTTTCATAGTCGACCCGCATCAGCACCGCGATCGCCACGCAGTTCAACAAAATGCCCGAGCCGCCGTAACTGACGAGCGGCAACGTCAGGCCCTTGGTCGGCAGTAGGCCGAGGTTCACGCCCATGTTGATGAAGGTCTGCGCGCCGAACCATATGCCGACGCCCTTCGCGACCAGACCCGCGAACGTGCGATCGAGCGCGAGCGCCTGGCGGCCGATCTCGAACGAGCGGCGCACGATCCAGTAGAACATCAGGATCACGACGAGCACGCCGACGAAACCCAGCTCCTCGCCGATCACCGCGAGAATGAAGTCGGTATGCGCTTCCGGCAGATAGTTGAGCTTCTCGACGCTGCCGCCGAGCCCGACGCCGAACCACTCGCCGCGCCCGAACGCGATCAGCGAGTGCGTCAGCTGATACGCCTTGCCCTGCGCGTAGCGATCGTCCCACGGATCGAGGTAGGCGAAGATCCGCTCACGACGCCACGGCGACGCCCACACCAGCAAAGTGAATGTGCCCACCGCGGTCGCGACGAGGCCGCCGAACAGCTTGCCGTTCACACCGCCGAGGAACAGCACGCCCATCGCGATCGCCGCGATCACCATGAACGCGCCCATGTCCGGCTCGAGCAGCAGTAGCATGCCGACGAGACCGACCGCGACGGCCATCGGCAGAAAGCCCTTGGCGAAGCTGTGCATGTATTCCTGCTTGCGCACCGTGTAGTTCGCCGCGTAGATCGTCACCGCGAGCTTCATGATTTCCGACGGCTGCATGTTCGTGATGCCGAGCGGAATCCAGCGGCGCGCGCCGTTCACGCCCTTGCCGACGTGCGGGATCAGCACGATCACGAGCGCGACGAGCGAGATCAGGAAAAGCTTCGGTGCGTACTTGTCCCACGTCGAAATCGGAATGCGGAACGACGCGACGCCGACCGCCGCGCCCATCAGCACGAAGATGATCTGGCGCACGAGGAACGCCCAATCGCGATACGACGCGTACTTCGGCGAATCGGGCATCGCGATCGACGCCGAGTACACCATCACGACGCCGAGCCCGAGCAGCGCGACGACGACCCACAGCAGCGAGTGGTCGTAGTCGAGCATGCGCGAGCGCAGCGGCCGCACGCCGTTGACCGCGCTCGCGAGACCGCTGCCGCCCGTGCGGGTGGACGTGCGCGCCGCGGCGCCGTTGCCGCCGGAGGGTTCGCGCGAGCCGAAACGTTCCGACCAGCTCATATCATCGTCCCCCGTTCGGCCGCGATATCTTCGACCGTGCTGCGGAATACCGCCGCGCGCTGTGCGTAACCCTTGAACATGTCGAAGCTCGCGCACGCGGGCGACAGCAGCACCGCGTCGCCGGGCTGCGCGAGCGCGGTGGCCGCGCGCGTCGCGTCTTCAAGAGTCGCGTGATCGGTCATCGCGACGCCGCAATGTTCGAGCGCCGCGCGAATCTGCGGCGCATCGCGGCCGATCAGCATCACCGCGCGGCACCAGCGCATCACCGGTGCGGCGAGCGGCTCGAACTCCTGACCCTTGCCGTCGCCGCCGGCGATCAGCACGGCGCGCTGCGCGAGACCGTCGAGCGCGGCGACCGTCGCGCCGACGTTGGTGCCCTTGCTGTCGTCCACATAGTCGATGCCGTCGATCGACGCGATCAGTTCCACGCGATGCGGCTCGCCGCGATATTCGCGCAGGCCGTGCAAAAGCGGCGCGCCGGGCAGGGCGATCGCGCGTGCGAGCGCGTACGCGGCCAACGCGTTAGCGGCGTTGTGCAGGCCACGGATGCGCAGTGCGTCGGCGGGCATCAGACGCTTCAACGCGATGTCGGGCGTTGCGGCTGCTTCGTTCTTGCGACGGCGCTTCGGCGTCGGCGCCCCGAAGGAAGTCCCCTTGGGGGACTCGTCGCTCGCGTCGCGATCTTGCGCTTCGACGAGCCACACCATGCCGTTGTCGCGCAGGAGGCCATAGTCACCGTCGTTCTTCGGCTCGGTCACGCCGAACGTGACGACCTCCGCGTCGCCGCTGGCAGGCGCGAGCGCGATTACGCGCGCGTCGTCGCGGTTCAGCACGCGCACCGTCCGTGTACCGAAGATGCGGCCCTTCGCGGCTGCGTACGCATCGAGTCCGCCGTGCCAGTCCAGATGATCCTGCGTGATGTTGAGCACGGCGGCCGCGTCCGGCGTAAACGTATGCGAGGTCTCCAGCTGGAAGCTCGACAGTTCGAGCACCCACACGTCGGGCAGCGCAGTCTGGTCGATCGCTTCGGAGAGCTTGTCGAGCAGCGACGGGCTGATGTTGCCCGCCACCGCGACCTTCTTGCCCGCGCGTTCGCACAGCAGGCCGGCGAGACTCGTCGTCGTGGTCTTGCCGTTCGTGCCGGTGATCGCGATCACCTTCGGCGCGTAGCCGGACTCGCCGAGCGTGCGCAGCGCCTGCGAGAACAGTTCGAGTTCGCCCCACACCGGGATGTCCTGCTCGCGCGCCGCCGTGATCAGCGGCAGCAGATCGGCGGCCAGCGGCGACAATCCCGGGCTGATCGCGACCAGCTCGACGCCTTCGAGCAGCACCGGCGAAAACGGACCGCCGACGAAATCGGCATCGACGCCATGCGCTTCGAGCGCGGACAGATTCGGCGGCACTTCGCGCGTATCGGCCACGCGCAGCCGACAGCCGTGCCTGGCGCACCAGCGCGCCATCGCGAGACCGGATTCACCCAGTCCCAGCACGAGCACCATCGGCTTTTGCCGATCCCGAAACTTCTCGCCGAACATCGCCTGCTTCCTTAAATACTGCTGCTTAACGCAATTTGAGCGTGGACAAACCGAACAGGCACAACATCAACGTGATGATCCAGAAACGCACGACCACCTGCGTTTCCTTCCAGCCTGACAATTCGAAATGGTGATGCAGCGGTGCCATCTTGAAGAACCGCCGCCCTTCGCCGTAACGGCGCTTCGTGTATTTGAACCACGTGACCTGCAGCATCACCGACAGCGTTTCCGCGACGAAAATGCCGCCCATGATGAACAGCACGATTTCCTGACGCACGATCACCGCGACCGTGCCGAGCGCACCGCCGAGCGCGAGCGCGCCGACGTCGCCCATGAACATCTGCGCCGGGTGCGTGTTGAACCACAAAAACGCGAGACCCGCGCCGCCCATCGCCGAACAGAAGATCAGCAATTCGCCCGCGCCGGGGATGTGTGGGAACAGCAGGTATTTCGAGTAGACCGAGCTGCCCATCACGTACGCGAACACGCCGAGCGACGCGCCGACCAGCACGACCGGCATGATCACGAGGCCGTCGAGGCCGTCGGTCAGATTCACCGCGTTGCTCGCGCCGACGATCACCAGATACGTGAGCACGATGAAGCCCCACACGCCGAGCGGATAGGTCATCGACTTGAAGAACGGCAGCAGCAGGTCGGCGCGCGCGGGCAAGCCCATCGACAGGCCGCTGCGCACCCACGCCATGAACAGGTCGAACACGCGCACGTTGCTCGCCTCGGACACGCTGAACGCGAGATAAACCGCCGCGAACAGGCCGATCACCGATTGCCAGAAATACTTCTCGCGCGATGACATGCCGCGCGGGTCCTTGTAGACGACCTTGCGGTAATCGTCGACCCAGCCGATCACGCCGAAGCCGAACGTGACGAGCATCACGATCCAGATGAAGCGGTTGGTCAGATCGGCCCACAGCAGCGTGGCCACGGCAATGCCGAGCAGGATCAGCACGCCGCCCATCGTCGGCGTGCCCGATTTGACGAGGTGAGTTTGGGGGCCGTCCTTGCGAACGGCCTGGCCGACCTTCATCGCGGTCAGCTTGCGAATGACCGCCGGGCCGCAGACGAGCCCGATCAACAACGCGGTGATGGTCGCCATCACCGCGCGAAACGTCAGATAACTGAACACGCGCAAGAAGCTTGCGTCATTCTGCAGCCATTGCGCCAGCGCCAGTAGCATGCCTGGATCCTTCTATTTCAATGTGCAGCGGGCGTCGTGCCCGCGGCGTTGGGTTGTGGACTCGTAACGGCGTCCACCACGCGCTCCATCTGCATGAAGCGCGAGCCTTTCACGAGAAGCGTTGCGGCAGCGCCGAAGCCGGCCTGCTGCAGTTGCGCGACCAGCGCGCCGACATCGGCGACGTGGTGCGCACCCGCGCCGTATGCGGTGCAGGCGTCGCGCGAGGCGTCGCCCATCGCATACAGCGCGTCGATACCGCGCTCTTTCGCATACGCGCCGATTTCGCGGTGAAACGCCGGGCCGTTGTCGCCGACTTCGCCCATGTCGCCCATCACGAGCACACGCGGCGATTCACGTGACGCGAGCACGTCGATCGCGGCGCGCATCGAATCGGGATTCGCGTTGTAGGTGTCGTCGATCACGGTTGCGCCCGCGAGCGTGCCGAGCACGGCCTGCTTGACCTGCAGACGGCCCTTCACCGCGCCGAACGATTCGAGGCCGCGCTGGATCGCGTCGAGCGACACGCCCGCTGCCAACGCCGCCGAGGCCGCCGCGAGCGCGTTGTGCGCGTTGTGATTGCCGAGCACCTGCAGCGTGACGTCGAGATGGCCTTGCGGCGTGTCGATAGACAGACGCTTGCCGTCGAACCTGCCCTTCATCGCGGCTTCGGTCGTGCGCTCCGCGCTGTTCAACGCGAAATCGATGATGCGACTGCCGGTCGCGGCGACGCGCCAGATGCTCGCGTATGCGTCGTCGGCGGGGAATACCGCCGTGCCTTCCGGCGACAGCGCGTGAATCACGCTCGCGTGTTCGAGCGCGACCGCCTCGACGCTCGCCATGAATTCCTGGTGCTCGCGCTGCGCGTTGTTGACGACGGCAACCGTCGGCTCGGCAAGCTTCGCGAGCTGTTCAGTTTCGCCCGGATGGTTCATGCCGAGTTCGACCACGGCGAGCCGATGCGCGGCATGCAGACGGAAAAGCGTGAGCGGAAGGCCGATGTCGTTGTTGAAATTGCCCGCGGTCGCAAGACGCGCATCCGCGCCGACCGCGGCCGCGAAGATCGAGGCGATCATTTCCTTGACCGTGGTCTTGCCGTTGCTGCCCGTGACCGCGACGAGCGGCAGCTCGAACTGACGACGCCAGCCGCGCGCGAGCGCGCCGAGCGCTTCGCGCGTATCGGCGACGCGGATCGCGGGCACGCTCCAGCTATCCGGCGTGCGCGCGACGAGCACCGCCGCGACGTTGCGCTCGGCCACTTGCGGCAGGAAGTCGTGCGCGTCGAAACGGTCGCCCTTGATCGCGATGAACAGATCGCCGGGGCCAGCGCTGCGGCTGTCGGTCGACACGCGCTCGAAGCGCACGCTGTCGTCGCCGGTTACGCTCGCGCCGGGGATCTGCGCGGCGGCTGCACGTAGCGAGAACATGTTCATTCGCCACCTCCGCGTGTTTGTGTGGCGCGCGCGGCGAGCGCGAGGCGGGCGTGGTCCTGATCGGAGAAAGCGCGTTTCTTGCCCATGATTTCCTGTGTGGCTTCGTGCCCCTTGCCGGCCAGCACGATCACGTCTTCGCGCGCGGCGCCGCGGATCGCCTGCAGGATCGCGCTCGCGCGGTCCTCGATGCGGCGCGCCTTCGACGCTTCCTGCATGCCCGCGGCAATTTGCTCGATGATCGCGAGCGGATCTTCGCTGCGCGGGTTGTCGCTCGTCACGACGACGTTGTCCGCCAGCCGCTCGGCGATCGCGCCCATCAGCGGACGCTTGGTCGCATCGCGGTCGCCGCCGCAGCCGAACATGCAGACGAGTTCGCCGCCGCGCGCGGTCGCGATCGGCCGCAGTGCTTCGAGCGTTTTTTCGAGCGCGTCGGGTGTGTGCGCGTAGTCGATCACGACGAGCGGCTCGTCGTTCTGCAGACGGCCGCCCAGACGCTGCATGCGGCCGTTCACCGGTTCGAGCTTCGCGAGTTCGGCGAGCGCCGCGTCGAACGGCACGTCGGCGGCGAGCAGCACGCCGAGCACCGCGAGCAGATTGCCGACGTTGAAGAGGCCGAGCGTTTGCACTTCGACTTCGGCGTTGCCCCAGTCCGAGGTGCTCAGATGAAACGCGGTGCCGGTCGCGGTGGCACGCACGTTCGATGCAGTGAGCCACGCGTCGGCTTGCGGTGTGCCGTCAGCGTCGGCGTCGCCATGCTCGCCCTCGATGCCATACGCGATCGTGCGCACGTGACTACGCGTGCTCGCGAGCAAACGCCGGCCGGCGGCATCGTCGCGATTGATCACGGCCGCGCGCAGCTCGGGCCAGGCGAACAGACGCGCCTTGTCGGCTTCATAGGCCTCGAACGTGCCGTGATAGTCGAGATGGTCCTGCGTCAGGTTCGTGAACACCGCGATGTCGAAAGCGGTGCCGTTCACGCGCCCCTGGTGCAGCGCATGCGACGACACTTCCATCGCCACCGCCTGCGCGCCCGCGTCGCGCAATTGCGCGAGGCTGCGTTGCAATTGCGGTGCGTCGGGCGTCGTGAAGCCGGTGTGCACGAGCTGGCCGACGAGCCCAGTGCCAAGCGTGCCGACGATCGCACAGCGCGTGCCGCGCGCGGACAGCGCCGCGGCGACCCACTGGCTGCACGAGGTCTTGCCGTTCGTGCCGGTGATGCCGACCGCGAGCATCGCGTCGCTCGGATCGCGATACCACGCGCTCGCGATCGTGCCGGCGAGTTCGTTCAACGCCGGCACCGCATGTGCGGCGGCCGCGTCGAGCGTGCCGCTGAAACCTTCGGGTTGCACGAGCACGGCGGCCGCACCGCGCTTGATGGCCGCGTCGATGAATGCGCGGTTGTCCGCGCCATCGACCGCATACGCGAAGAACGCGTCGCCGGCCGCGAGCGAGCGCGTGTCGGCGTGCAGATGCGCGCCTGGCTGCACGTGCGCGTGCAGCCAGGCGAGGGCGTCGGCGATCTGCCGGTGCGCTGGATGTTGCTCGCGCAGCGCGTTCATCGCTCGACTCCTGGATGATTTTTCGGGGTGGCGGAAATGGTCATCTTCTTCACGCCGGGGCTCGTCGACAGCTTCTTCACCACGGGCGGCGTGGCCGGCGCGCCGGGCGCGGGCGGCGCCGAATCGTCGGACACGACCATCTGCTTGACGGGCATGTCGGGCGGCACGTTCAGCGCGCGCAGCGTATCCCCGGCGATGCCCGAAAACACCGGGCCCGACACCTGGCCGCCGAAGTGGCTACCGGCCGTCGGCTCGTCGACCGACACCGCAACGACGATGCGCGGATTCGGCATCGGCGCCATGCCGACGAACGAGGCGCGATATTTGGAGTGGTCGTAGCCGTGCGGACCGTGCTTGTACGCGGTACCGCTCTTGCCGCCGACGCGATAGCCGGGCACCGCCGCATCCGGCGACGTGCCTTGCGGCGACACCACGGTTTCGAGCATCGCGCGCACTTCACGCGCGGTGGTCGGCGAGAAGATCTGCGGACCGGTGGCCGGCGGGTCGCCCGGCGTGTGGAAAATCGTCACCGGCATGATTTCGCCGTCGTGCGCGATCGCGGTGTACGCGCGGCCGAGCTGGAACAGCGACACCGACAGGCCATAGCCGTACGACATCGTCGCCTGCTCGATACGGCGCCAGCTCTTCCACGGACGCAGACGGCCCGCCGCCGCGCCCGGAAAGCCGACCTTCGGTGCCTGGCCGAGACCGATGCTGGTGTACATGTTCCACATCTCTTCGGGCCGCAACTGCATCGCGATTTTGGTCGCGCCGATGTTGCTCGACTTCTGGATCACGCCGCCGACCGTCAGCACGCCGAAGCCGCTGTCGTCGGTAATCGGCGCGCCGTCGAGTACGAAGTGGCCGTTGCCCGTATCTACCAGTGTAGTCGGCGTCACCCGGTGCAGATCGAGCGCGAGCGACACCGTGAACGGCTTCATGATCGAACCCGGCTCGAACGTGTCGGTCAGGATGCGGTTGCGCAGCTGGTCGCCGGTCAGGTGCGAGCGGTCGTTCGGGTTGTAGGTCGGGTAATTGACGAGCGCGAGCACTTCGCCGGTGCGCACGTCGATCACCATCGCCGCGCCGGCCTTCGCCTTGAATTTCTCGACGGCCGCTTTCAGGTTCGTATAGGCGATGTACTGGATCTTGCTGTCGATCGACAGATCGACGTCCTTGCCGTTGTGCGGCACGACCTGTTCGTCGACGTCCTCGATGATGTGGCCCATCCGGTCCTTGATCACGCGACGGCTGCCCGACATGCCCGCGAGGAGCTTCTGGTCGCCGAGCTCGACGCCTTCCTGGCCCTCGTCCTCGACGTTCGTGAAGCCGATCAGGTGAGCGGTGATCTCGCCTTCCGGATAGAAGCGCTTGTACTCGTCGCGCGAGTAAATGCCGGGGATCTCGAGCGCCGCGACTTTTTCTGCGACGTCGACCGGCACCTGGCGCTTCACGTAGACGAAGGTCTTGTCTTCCGACAGCTTCGAGCGCAATTCCTTAGTGGTCATGCCGAGCAGTTTGCCGAGCGCGTCGAGCTTGTCGGCGCCGAGGTCGTCGGGCACCGATTCGGGAATCGCCCAGATTGCACGCACCGGCAGACTCGTGGCGAGCACGAGGCCGTTGCGGTCGAGAATCTTGCCGCGCGTGGCCGGCATGTCGATGCGGCGCTGATAGCGGATCTCGCCCTGCTTCAGATAGAACGCGTTGCCCGGCCCCTGAATCCAGAACGCGCGCGCGGCGAGCGCGACGAACGCCATGAACAGCAGAAACACGACGAGCTTCGAGCGCCACATCGGCAGGCGCACCGACAGAATCGGATTGGCCGAAAACGCAACGCTCTTGTGGGCCGACGATTTTTTCATCGCGTGGCTCCGCGACGGGTCGCGACCGGTGCCGAGGCCGGCGCGGAAGTCGGAATGGGTGCGTCGATCGCCGTCGCGGCGCCCGGGGCGAGCGTCAGGTACTGGGTGCGGCCCGTGGTGACCGACTGCATCTTCAGCGAGGCGGTGGCGAGCTGCTCGATGCGCGACGTTTTGGACAGCGCGCTCTGCTGATATTGAAGCTGCGAATAGTCCTGCTGCAGCTGACGCTCCTGCGACTGCGCGCGCTGCAGCTGGATAAAGATCTGACGCTGCTGATTGGTCGCGTTGACGACCGACAAGGCACAGCCCATCACGATGATCAGCAGGAAAATATTGAGGCGGTTCATGGCGCGATCCGCTCCGCCACGCGCATCACGGCGGAACGGGCGCGCGGGTTGCCGGCAACTTCAGCGTCGCTCGCGAATACGCGGCCGATGATCTTGAGCGGAGGGCTCGGCAGGTCGACCGCGCGGATCGGCAGACGGCGATCCACCGCCGGCGTGCTCGCGTGCGCCTGCATGAATCGCTTGACGATCCGGTCCTCGAGCGAATGAAAGCTGATGACCACCAGCCGCCCCCCTTGCTCCAACAACGACAACGCTGCTTCTAGAACGACTTGCAGCTCCGCAAGCTCTTGATTGACGTGAATCCGTATAGCCTGAAAGGTGCGGGTTGCCGGGTCCTTGCCCTTCTCACGGGTTTTGACGACGTTAGCCACGATTTGGGCAAGCTCGCCCGTGCTGACGAGAGGCCCAAGACGGTCGGACTCTGCCCGGCGAGCAACAAGCGCCTTTGCAATCTGAAAAGCAAACCGTTCTTCCCCATAATCTCGTATCACCTCCGTCAATTCCTGCACCGTGGCCCGCGCGAGCCAGTCAGCGGCGGACTCGCCGCGCGTCGGGTCCATCCGCATGTCGAGCGGGCCGTCGGCGCGGAAGCTGAAGCCCCGCTCCGGATCGTCGACTTGCGGCGACGACACGCCCAGATCCAGCAACACCCCCGACACACGCCCTACCCCGCGCTCCGCCATCGCGGCGCGCAGTGAAGCAAAACTCTCGTGGACGATGGCAAAGCGCGGATCGGCGATCTTCTGCGCCGTCGCGATCGCGAGCGGATCTTTATCGAACGCGATCAGCCGCCCTGCTTCACCGAGCCGTTCCAGCACGAGGCGGCTATGGCCGCCACGGCCGAACGTGCCGTCCACATACGTGCCGTCGGCGCGCGTGACCAGCGCATCGACCGCTTCGTTCAGCAGCACCGTGCGATGCTGCAATTCGTTTCCCATCGCAGGTGCCATATAAATAAGCCGCGATCAGAACGTGAAATCTTTCAACGCGTCGGGCATGCCCTCGGCGATCGCCGCCTGTTCCTTCGCGGCGTAGATCTGTGCATCCCACAGCTCGAAATGGCGGCCCATGCCGAGCAAGGTCACTTCTTTCTCCAGCGAGCCAGCCGCTCGCAACTCCGGCGACACGAGCACACGGCCTGCGCCGTCCATATCCACATCCATTGCATTGCCGAGAAAAATGCGTTTCCACCAGGCGGCGTTCATGGGCAGCTTGTCGACCTTGTCACGGAAGATTTCCCATTCGGGGCGCGGAAAGAGCAACAGGCAGCCGTCCGGGTGCTTGGTGATCGTCACCCGGCCCTCTGCCTGTGTTTGCAGCGCATCCCGATAACGAGAGGGAATCGACATCCGCCCTTTCGCATCGAGCGTCAGCGCCGACGCCCCTTGGAACACTTCGCTCTCCCCTATTGCGGCGCTGTTTGCGCCGCCCGCCCGGTCCGTGAAAATCTACCCGAAAGTGGTGCCGAGAACACACAAAAATACACTTTCTCACACTGTCTCCCACTTTAGAGGAACGCTAAACACGGGTCAAGGGAGCGGCGCGCTTTTCGAGCGGATTTTGTTTGCTAGAACAAGGACTTAGCGCGACTCTTTCACGTCCAGCATAAAACAGAAAACCGTTATAAATGAAAGGGCTAGTGCAACTTGTGAAGGTGATACGTGAAAAGTGCGAGGAAACAGCGCGAATTGAAAGAGATCGTCAAGGGATTCTGAAAGGGAAGAGGCGGCGTCGTCGCCCGGACCGACGACGAACGGGGCGCGCGGCGCCGTCTCGCTTGCGGAAATGCGTTCAGCGATGGCTGAGGCGATACGTGCGGTGCTCCGGTTAGCGAAGCGAAGCGGGTGAAACGCTCATATGTAATAGGCGGTGCGCGTCATCACCTTCGACATCGCACGCATCAACGCGCGTGCAGGAAACGGCAACTCGATGCCGCCCGCGTCCATCGCGGCCTTGCCGTGCTGCGCTTCATCGACGCGCATCTGTTCGACGATCGCGCGCGATTCATGGTCCGCGGCGGGGAGCTGATCGAGATGACTGTCGAGATGCTGCTCGACCTGGCGCTCCGTTTCGGCCATGAAGCCAAGACTCACGCGATCGCCGAGACGCCCCGCGGCGAGACCGATCGCGAGCGCGCCGGTGTACCACAGCGGATTGAGCAGACTCGGACGCGAGTCGAGCGCCTGGAGGCGTTTGGCGGTCCACGCCAGATGATCCTCTTCTTCCGACGCGGCGTGATCGAACATGGCGCGCAATGAAGGTGAGTCGGTGGCGAGTTTCTGCGCCTGGTAAAGCGCCTGCGCGCACACTTCGCCGACGTGGTTCACACGCATCAAACCCGCCGCATGCGCGCGCTCCGCGGGCGAGAGTTCGGGAGCTTCGGCCGTCGCCGCGGAAGCCTGCGGAAGCGGCAGCGGACGGCTCATCCGCGAGACCCCCGTCAGTGAGCGTAAACCCCGATCAAACTCGCCAATCAACTCGTCCAGCAACATAAAGCGCTCCCTGATTCGATAACCGCCGCATCGTTCCGGAAGGTCCGTGCGACAAGGCTTCGCGACGCGAAACCCGTGGCCCGACAGGCACCAATCCGCATGAAATGGGCGGTTAATTTGCGATTCTAGACCATGTTGCGTAAACGAAACAGCGACCTTCCGGAGCGACTCCTTTTTCTTTGTTCCATGTATGCCTTTTGTTACATTACGTGGCAACTTCTCGCGAAGTTGGACAGCAAGGCCCTGAGCACTAACTAAATATTTCGCCTTGTACAAAAGATTCGTATTCCTTGGAGATCATTCGATGAAAAAGTCGCTTCTCGCTCTCGCAGCACTGGGCGCATTCGCAGGCGTCGCTCATGCGCAGAGCAGCGTGACCCTGTACGGCATCGTTGACGTTGGTATCAACATGAACACCAACTCGGGCGGTAAGCATCTGTACAACATGTCCAGCGGCGTCCTGCAAGGCTCGCGTTTCGGCCTGCGTGGCACTGAAGATCTGGGCGGCGGTCTGAAGGCCCTGTTCGTTTTGGAAAACGGCTTTGACGTGACCAACGGCAAGCTCGGTCAAGGCGGCCTAATGTTCGGTCGTCAGGCTTACGTCGGTCTGTCGAGCCAGTTCGGCACGGTCACGCTGGGTCGTCAGTACGACTCCGTCGTCGACTACGTGGGTCCGTTCGAATCGGGTGATCAGTGGGGCGGCTACATCGCCGCTCACCCGGGCGATATCGACAACTTCAACAACGCGTATCGCACCAACAACACGGTCAAGTACACCAGCACCAACTACAACGGCCTGACGTTCGGCGGCACGTATAGCTTCGGCGGCGTCGCCGGTGACTTCACGCACAACCAGATCTGGTCGTTGGGTGCTGGCTATAACAACGGTCCGCTGCAATTGGGCTTGGGTTATTTGAACGCGCGTACGCCAGCAGCGTCGGGCGGTCTGTTCAACAACGGCGGCACGATCGCAACGAATACGCCGGCCGTGGGTACTACTGCAGCTAACTTCGCAGTCACGACCCCGATCTACGCAGGCTTCGCATCGGCCAACACGTACCAGGTCGTCGGCGCGGGCGGTGCATACACGTTCGGCGCGGCAACCATCGGCCTGACGTATTCGAACATCCAGTTCGGCAACCTCGGCAAGACGTTCGCGTCGCCGTTCGCTGGCCAGAAGGCAACGTTCAACAACGGCGAAATCAACTTCAAGTATCAGTTGACCCCGGCACTGCTGGTCGGCGCAGCGTATGACTACACGCGCGGCACGCAGATCGAAGGCAACTCGCGTGCTCAGTACCACCAAGGCGCGCTGGGCGTGGACTACTTCCTGTCCAAGCGTACCGACGTGTACCTGGTCGGCGTGTACCAGCACGCTTTGGGCGACACGGTCAACGCAACGGGTCAGGTGGTCGCAGCAACGGCAGGCATCAACGGCCTGACCGGTTCGTCGAGCAGCAACCAGTTCACGGCTCGTATCGGTATCCGTCACAAGTTCTAATAAGTCGTAAAAAAACGCAGTTTGTCTCAAAGGCGCCTTCGGGCGCCTTTTTTTATGCGCGGATTTTGTACGGGCAACAAAAAGCCCGGGCACTTTCGTGCGCCGGGCTTTTGTTCTTCGCTCGCTTAAGCCCTGCCGTCGCGCAACTCGCGGCGCAGGATCTTGCCGACATTGCTCTTCGGCAACTCGGTGCGGAATTCGACGACCTTCGGCCGCTTGTAGCCGGTCAGTTGCGTTTTGCAGTATGCGAAGATCTGTTCGTCGGTCAGCGACGGATCCTTTTTCACGACGAACAGCTTCACTGCCTCGCCGGAATGCTGATCCGGTACACCCACCGCCGCGACTTCGAACACACCCGGCAGCTTTGCGACGACGTCCTCGACTTCATTCGGATACACGTTGAAGCCGGACACCAGAATCATGTCCTTCTTGCGATCGACGATCTTCACAAAGCCGTCCGCGCCCATGATGCCGACGTCGCCTGATTTAAAGAAGCCGTCCGCCGTCATCACCTTGGCGGTTTCGTCGGGCCTGTTCCAGTAGCCCGCCATCACCTGCGGGCCGCGGATGCAGATCTCGCCGGACTGGCCGGGCGGCACTTCGTTGCCTTCGTCGTCGCGGATCGAGACTTCGGTCGACGGCAGTGGCAGGCCGATCGTGCCGTTGTATTCGGTGGCGGTGACGGGATTGCAGGTCACGCACGGCGACGTTTCCGACAGCCCGTAGCCCTCGACGATCGGCGTGCGCGTCAGCTCGAACCAGCGCTTCGCGACCGCCTCCTGCACCGCCATGCCGCCGCCGTTCGCGGTCAGCAGCTTCGAGAAGTCGAGCTTGTGGAAGTCGGGGCTGTTCAACATCGCGTTGTAGAGCGTGTTGACCGCGGGAATCGTCGTGATCGCATACCCCTCGAGCGACTTGATCATGCCGGGGATATCGCGCGGATTCGGAATCAGCACGCCGAGACCGCCGGTGCGGATCGTCAGCAGCCCGCACACGGTCAGCGCGAACACGTGATACAGCGGTAACGCGACGACCGTAACGAACTGATCGATATCCGTGCGGTTCGCGCGCACCGGATTGAGCCAGACCTCCGACTGCAGCACGTTCGCGATCAGGTTCCGGTGCAGCAGCGTCGCGCCCTTGGCCACGCCGGTGGTGCCGCCCGTGTATTGCAGGAACGCGATATCGTCGGGCCCCTGCTGGACCGGCTTGAACGTCAGACGTGCGCCCTCCGAGACCGTGTCGTTGAACTTGACGTGCCCAGCCAGGCTCCACGCCGGCACCATCTTCTTGACCTTGCGCACGACGAAGTTCACGAGCGGGCCTTTGATGCCCATCAGGTCGCCCATCGCCGCGACGACCACATGCTTGACCGGCGTATTGCGCACGATTGCCTGCAAGGTCCCCGCGAAATTCTCGAGCAGAATGATCGCCTCAGTGCCGCTGTCCTTCAGTTGGTGCTCGAGTTCGCGCGGCGTGTACAGCGGATTCACATTCACGACCACATAGCCCGCGCGCAGAATCGCGGCGAGCGCGACTGGATACTGCAGCACGTTCGGCATCATGATCGCGACACGCGAGCCGCGCGTGAGCCCTTTCGACTGCAGCCACGCTGCAAGATTGCGCGAAAGCTCGTCGAGTTCACCGTAGCTGATCTGCTTGCCCATGCACACGAACGCCGGCTTTGCGCGGTGTTCGCGAAAGGCTTCCTCGAGCAACTCGGCCACCGACGAATAGCGTGTCGGGTCGACCTCTGCTGGAACGCCGGGCGGATAAGATTTCAGCCAGATTTTCTCCATGCAGCGTCTCCTGAATTATTTTCGAATGGTCGTGCTAAAAACGCATCGTAGCATGGGCATATTGCGGCCAATGGGCAAAGCGATGAGGTTAGACGGCAGCCTCGAACTTGCGAGGCTGGGCGCCAGCTTCAATGTGCGGCGCGGCTTTCAGGCCCGCTCGACTTCGACGAGACAGTCGTAAAACGTCGCCGAACCGCCGAGATCGGTGAGTGCCTGGCTCGTCAACTGGTTCGCGTTGCGGCCGTCCGGCGCGAGTTTCTTCCACCAGATCGACAACCCGACGACCAGGCCTTCGCGCGCCCGGTCGGTCACGCGGGCACGCGCTCGCATCGAGCCGCGGTCGTTGAAGATGCGCACCTGATCGCCGTCGCCGATGCCGCGCGCGTGCGCGTCGGCAGGGTGGATGTCCAGATGCGGCTCGCCTTCCGTCGCGCGCAGACTCTCGATGTTCACGAAGGTGCTGTTCAGGAAGTTGCGCGCGGGCGGTGAAATCATCGCGAGCGGATAGCGGGCCGCCAGTTCGGGCGCGCCGTCGGCCGATTCGTAGGGTGGCAGGTAGTCCGGCAGCGGGTCGAGGCCCTGTTGCGCAAGGCGCTCGCTGTAGAACTCGCACTTGCCGGATGGCGTGCGAAAACCACCGTCGGCAAATGGCGCGTCAGGCAGATTGAGACGGGCCCAGCCGGTTTGCTTCAGCATCGGCCAGTCGACACCGTCCAGCGTCTTGTCGTCCCAGCGAAATGCGGCTTGCGCGACGGCTTCGTCGCTGTCGAAGAGCGCCGGTTCCGTCATGCCCATGCGGCGCGCGAGGTTGCGGAAGATCTCGGTATTCGGCCGTGCGTCGCCGAACGGCGCGATGGCGGGCAGGTTGACCATCACGTGCGTGTGACCGTACGACTTGTGCACGTCGAGATGCTCGAACTGCGTCGTGGCAGGCAACAGCAGGTCGGCGTAATCCGCGGTGTCGGTCTGGAAATGCTCGAGCACGATCGTGAACAGATCCTCGCGCGCAAAACCCGCCGCGACGCGTTCGGAGTCCGGTGCGACCGCGACCGGATTCGAGTTGTAGACCACGATCGCCTCGATCTTGGGGCCGAACGTCGCGTCGCCCGGATGCAGCAACGCGTCGCCGATCGCATTCATATTGATCACGCGGCTCGGCTTCGACGGCCAACCGGGCATCAGGTCGGGACGCTGCAACGCGTGCGAGTCGACCGGTGCCCAACCGCTCGACGACAGCAGCGCCCCGCCCGCGCGCTCACGCCATGCGCCGGTCAGCGACGGTAGACACGCGATCGCGCGCACCGCATTGCCGCCGCCACGCACCCGCTGCAGACCGTAGTTCAAGCGGATCGCGGCTTTCCGCGTGCTGGCGTAAAGTCGCGCAAGATCGGCGATTTCCTCTTCTTCGACGCTACAAATTTCACTAACCCGAGACAATGGATAGCTGAGCGCACGCACCTTCAAGTCGGCGAAGCCCAGCGTGTGCGCCGCGATGTACTCGTAGTCGAGCAGATTCTCGGTAATCAGGACGTTCATGATGCCGAGCGCGAGAGCGCCGTCTGTGCCTGGCTTCAGCGCGATGTGTTGATGGCATTTCTCCGCGGTCAGCGAGCGATACGGATCGATTGCGATCAGCCGGGCGCCGCGACGCTTGGCTTCCTGCGCGCGCGTCCAGAAATGCAGATTCGATGCGATCGGATTCGCTCCCCAGATCAGGATCACCTCGCTCTCGGCGAAAAACTCGGTGTGCATACCGATGCCGGCGCCGTATGTGTATTTGAGGCCGGCAGCGCCGGCCGCCGCGCAAATCGCGCGATCCAGCTGCGATGCGCCGAGCTTGTGGAAAAAGCGTTGCGCGATGCTATCGCCCTGCACCAAGCCCATCGTGCCCGCGTAGCTGTAGGGCAGAATCGCTTCCGGCGCGCGACGGACAATCTCGCCGAGGCGGCTTGCGGCAAGGTCGAACGCTTCGTCCCAGTTGATTGGCTCGAAACGGCCCTCGCCCTTGCGGCCGACACGCTTCATGGGCGTCGTCAATCGGTTCGGATGGTATACACGCTCCGCGTAACGACTGACCTTTGTGCACAGCACGCCCTGAGTCGGCGGATGGTCGGGATCGCCGGCGACCTTGATCGCCCGTCCATTGTCGATGGTCACGCGCATCGCGCAGGTGTCTGGGCAATCGTGCGGGCACACGGCGCGCGCGAATTCGATCGGGGCGTTCATCGGCAATGTGTCCTGGCGAGCAGTAAGCGGTCGCGCAAAGTGGAATTTTATTACGTCTATCGGCCGCCGACCTCGGTGGCGCCACCGAAAATGCCTTCGGCGTAGAATGAACTATCCGCAGTGCCCGGGCCGACGTGGTCCGCGGCGATCTCATGCTCGTCAAGCACAAACGCATAATCACTCCATCATGAAACTCATCCCCGAAATTCAGGCCGCTCGCGGCGAAATCCAGACCCTTCGACGAACCATCCATGCCCACCCGGAGCTGCGCTACGAAGAGACGGCGACTGCTGATCTCGTCGCGCGTTCGCTCGAGTCCTGGGGCATCGAGACCCACCGTGGTTTCGGCAAGACGGGCGTGGTCGGCGTATTGAAGCGAGGTAACGGCTCGCGCGCGATTGGCCTGCGAGCCGACATGGACGCGCTGCCGATCCAGGAGCTCAACAGCTTCGATCATCGGTCGACGAACGACGGCAAGATGCACGCGTGCGGGCACGACGGACATACGGCGATGCTGCTCGGTGCCGCGCACTACCTGGCCAAACATGGTGCTTTCGACGGCACGATCGTGTTCATTTTCCAGCCGGCTGAAGAAGGCGGCGCCGGCGCGAAGGCTATGATGAACGACGGCTTGTTCAACAAGTTCCCCGTGGACGCCGTGTTTGGCATTCACAACTGGCCGGGCATGCCGGCGGGCCACTTCGGCGTGACCGAAGGCCCGATCATGGCGTCGAGCAATGAATTTCGCATCGAAATCAAGGGCGTCGGCTCGCATGCAGCGCTACCGCACAATGGCCGTGATCCGGTCTTTGCGGCGGTGCAAATTGCCAACGGGCTGCAAAGCATCATCACGCGAAACAAAAAGCCGCTGGATACTGCGGTATTGTCGATAACGCAGATACATGCGGGCGATGCGGTCAATGTAGTACCGGAAGACGCATGGATCGCGGGGACCGTTCGGACCTTCACTACAGAAACGCTCGACCTGATCGAGTCACGCATGCGCAAGATCGCGCACAGTACAGCCGAAGCATACGATTGCTCCGTTCAGATCCAATTCCACCGGAACTATCCCCCGACGATCAACAGCAGCGAGGAAGCGCGTTTTGCGGCGTCGGTCATGAAAGAGATCGTTGGCGCGGAAAATGTCGATGACGCGGTTGAACCGACCATGGGTGCCGAAGATTTTTCGTTCATGCTGCTGGCGAAACCGGGTTGCTATGCGTTTTTGGGCAACGGCGATGGCGGCCACCGCGAGGCGGGCCACGGCGCGGGCCCTTGTATGCTGCACAACGCGAGTTATGACTTTAACGACGAGTTGTTGCCGGTGGGATCGACGTATTGGGTCCGACTGGCGCAGAAGTTTCTGGCGCAAGGGAAGTAGAGAGTTGATGGAGCGGCCCCCTGAATCGCCGGACACAGTTCCCCACTTAAAATAGCGGGTAGGCATACGACTGTGGTTTTGACTAACAACAAACAAGAAGTGATGGAAGTGTTGATGGGACCGGAACGCCGGCGGCGGTGGTGAGAGAGAGTTTCGAGCCGGGCAAGTCGGTCTCGATGGTTGCACGCCAGCACGGCGTGAATCCGAACCAGCCGTTTCACTGGCGCAAGCTGTATCAGGATGGCAGCCTGTCGGCTGTCAGTGCCGGCGAGGAAGTCGTACCAGCGTCGGAGCTGAGCGATGCGCTGAAGCAAATCAGGGAACTCCAGCGACTGCTCGGCAAAAAGACAATGGAGAACGAGATTCTCCGTGAGGCGGTGGAGGTGGCGAAGTCGCGAAAATGGATTGCGCGCTCACCCTCATTGCCGGGGGACGAGCAGTGAAGCAGGTCTGCGACGTTCTCGGCGTAGCGCGCTCAAACGTGGCGGCAAGGCTTGCACGTCCAGCCGACTGGCAGGATGGACGCAGCGCCAGGAAGACGGACGATGCCGGGCTGGTCGAAGAAATACGGCTGACCGTCACTGACCTGCCGAGCTATGGTTATCGCCGGGTCTGGGGTATATTGCGTCGGCAGCGGGAGAACGAGTTGAAAAGCGTTGAGGCGGGCGGAGGTGTCGCTTGCTTCAATGCTGTTTGTTAATTTTGGCCGCGTAAACGCAAAAACCCCACCGCGGCGGGTGGGGTTTCTGACTGGGGGGAGCCTGACGATTACCTACTTTCACACGGGCAATCCGCACTATCATCGGCGTGGAGTCGTTTCACGGTCCTGTTCGGGATGGGAAG
>NZ_VZQP01000075.1:0-29111 GCF_014397655.1 Paraburkholderia sp. UCT31 | reverse complement strand
GTCAGGCGCCATCCTACTGCAAACCCTACATTAGACTCTACAAGAAATAATTAAAATCCTTATAAATCAATCTATTGAACGATATAATAAACAACATGTAACTCTACATCAAACCCTACAATCCGCCATGACGACCGTCGTATCGTTCGAACCCTTGTTTCCTGAGGACCGTGTATTGGATCCGCTGATCGAGCGCACGACCGAACTCGTCGACTCATCGCAAAAGCTCCTTGCCGTAAGCGGGACGCCATTTGCCGCGGCGCTCGTCCCGCAATTGCGTGCGATGAATTCGTACTACACAAATAAGATCGAAGGCCAGCACACCACGCCCGCCAGGATCGAGGCCGCTCTCAAGCGCGACTATTCAACTGACGTCGCCGAGCGCAAAAAGCAGCGCCTTGCGATGGCGCATATTGCAACGGAATCCTCGCTCGAAGAAGAGTGGGATTTGCTTGCGACGGCCGCCCTGTTCGAGCCCGCACGACTTACGGCCATTCATGAGCGATTTTTTTCCTATTTGCCGGTCGCTGAGAGATTTACCAGCGAGGGCGAACCAATCGTGCCGGGCGAACTTCGCAAATCGGACGTCACCGTGGGCCGGCATCTCGCGCCAGAACCTGAAATGATCGCGCCATTGCTCGATGCATGGGCCAAGCGATATGCGCGCCTACGGATCAAGGACCATCAGTTGATCGGCATCGCCTGCTCGCATCATCGGTTGGCATGGACTCACCCGTTCGCAGACGGCAATGGCCGGGTGGCACGTCTGCATTCACATCTCGCTTTACGATCGGCCGACTTGACGCATGGCCTATGGTCTCCGCTTCGCGGTCTCGCACGCGAACATGAGCTGTACTACGCAAGATTGAGCGAAGCCGACCAGACGCGCCGCAATGACCTCGATGGCCGAGGCAATCTATCCCAGGAAGGCCTGGTGCGTTTCGCGCGGTTCTTTCTCGATTGCTGCCTGGACCAGGTAAGCTTTATGGTTCGCATGACCGAGTTCGATGGCATTGCAGATCGCCTGCTCGATCTATTGCGTTACCTCGATTCGAATCCGTGGATGATCGGCTCCGAAAAATCGGTGATCAAACCGGAGGCCTCGGCACTGGCGATGGAGTTTGTGGCGACGCGGCGTGCAGTCAGCCGCGCCGAATTCAATCAGATACTTGGCGTTACTGATGTTCTGGCTCGCCGGATTACGCGCTCTCTACTTGATATTGGACTGCTCGACTCGCCT
Source organism: Paraburkholderia sp. UCT31 (assembly GCF_014397655.1). Classification (NCBI taxonomy): domain Bacteria; kingdom Pseudomonadati; phylum Pseudomonadota; class Betaproteobacteria; order Burkholderiales; family Burkholderiaceae; genus Paraburkholderia; species Paraburkholderia sp. UCT31. The sequence goes on along the minus strand of NZ_VZQP01000075.1, from coordinate 27,871 downwards.
TCCCATCGCGGCAATCTCTCGTTCGGACTCCCATTGAAAAGTCTTCGATTTCTATTCCCGAGACTATGGCCCGAAGTCGATCAGGACTAGGCTGATCGTCGAAGAGAATGGCTGCAACCGGCTCTCCTCCCTACCGAACCACCCGCGTCACCCCTCGCCCGCGCGGATCGGCCGCCGCCTCCGGCTCGTCCCCATCGATCCTGATCACCTGAACATCGCCGGTGAATTCCTGCCCTTCCAGCTTGTAGCCCTTCGCCTCGAGCTGCTGGGCGAGTTCGCCCTCGATCGGCTTGTACGGCTCCGAATAGATCGTATTCGGCGGCAATAGCTGGTGATGGAAACGCATCGCGGCGAGCGCATCCGGCAACGGCATGTCGAAGTCGTAGATGTCGTTGATCACCTGGAAGATCGTCGTGAAGATCCGCGATCCGCCCGGCGTGCCGATCACGAGCGCGACCTTGCCGTCCTTCGTCAGAATCGTCGGCGCCATCGACGACAACGGGCGCTTCTTCGGCTCGATCGCATTCACGTCGCTGCCGACCACATCGAACATGTTGGCGGCGCCCGGCTTCGCGGAGAAGTCGTCCATCTCGTCGTTCAGCGCGATGCCTGCCCGATCCACCACGACGCCCGAGCCGAACGCGCCGTTCAGCGTGTACGTGTTCGACACCGCGTTGCCCCATTTGTCGACCACCGAAAAATGCGTGGTCTCCGCCTTCTCCGGCATCGAGGTCCCGAGCCCCGGCTGAATGCTCTTCGTGTCCGACGGCATATTCGGATCGACCTCGGCCGCGCGCTTGGCCAGATACGGGTCGTCGATCAGTTGCGCGACCGGCACCTTGTAGAAATCCGGGTCGCCGAGGTACTGCGCGCGATCCGCGAACACGCGCTTCTCGAGCTCCGCGATCAGATGCACGTATTGCACGGAATTGAGCGGCACGTTCTTGAACTCGGGCGCGATATCGGCCTTCATCTTCAGCAGTTGCACGAGCCCGACGCCGCCCGAACTCGGCGGCGGCGCGGTGATCACGCGGTAGCCGTTCCAGTTCGCCTGCACCGGCTCGCGCCAAACCGCCTTGTACTGCGCGAGATCGGCCTTCGTAATCAGGCCGTGGCCGCGCATCGAAGCGGCGATCAGATCCGCAGTCTTGCCCGTGTAGAAATCTTTCGCGCCCTGATCGGAAATACGCTGCAGGACCGCGGCAAGGTCAGGCTGCCTGAAGGTGACGCCCTGCTTCAGATTGCCGAAGTAGGTGTCGAAATTGGTCTTGCCCGCGAAGTTCTTCGCCGCATCGTCGCGCAGCTTCTGCAGTTGCGGAGCGACCATGAAGCCGTCGCGCGCATAGTGAATAGCCGGCGCGAGCACCTGCTGCCATTTCAGCTTGCCGAAACGGCGCTGCGCTTGCCACATGCCCTCGACGGTGCCTGGCACACCCACCGCGCGATAGCCGACCAGGCTCATGCCTTTGATGATCTCGCCCTTGTCGTCGAGATACATGTTCTTCGTCGCGGCGAGCGGCGCGCGCTCGCGATAGTCGAGGAAATACGGCTTGTTGTCGACGTACAGCGTCATGAACCCGCCCCCGCCGATGTTGCCCGCATCCGGGAACGTGACCGCAAGGGTGAAGGCGATCGCGGCGGCCGCATCGACCGCATTGCCGCCTTCGTTGAAGATCTGCTCGGCGGCATCGGCGCTGTATGAGTCCGGCACCGCAATCGCCGAACCGGCAAGCACGGCGGGTTGCGTCTTCGCGGGCGCTTTCGCGACAGCAGGCGCCGCCTCGAGAAACCCGGTTGAAACGCAGAGGATTGCGATCAGGGCAAGACCGCTGATCGAAGCACTGGTTGAAGCTTTGACGTTGCGAAACAAGTTCATGACCTCCTCATCGACGACGACGACGACGACATCCGCATGATGGCTTACGCGCGCCCGCGACGGCCGCGCGAGATCTCATCGCCCGCGTCTCGCGGCAGCCGCCGCGTAATCGGAATCGACAGGCACGAGAACAGACCGACGACGAGAAACGCCGGCCAGAAATCGGAGAACACGATGTTCGGATGCCCTTGCACACGATGCGAAATCTGCAGCACGATGCCCGAGATCGTCACGCCGAGGCCGAGCGACATCTGCTGGATGACGCTCGCGACACTCGTCGCGCGGCCGACGTCGCTGCCCGGAATATCCGCATAGGCCAGCGTATTGAGCGACGTGAATTGCAGAGAAGGAAAGAAGCCGCCCACCAGCACGATGCACCAGATCACCCAATGCGGCGTGCCGGGAAAGAACAACCCGTACACGGCGATCGCGAGACCCGCGCACGCGGCGTTGACCATCAGCACGGTACGAAAGCCGAAGCGTTCGAGAATGCGCGACGCCACCGTCTTCATGAAAATCGAACCGAACGCGGATGCGCACGTGATCGCGCCGGCTCTGAACGCGGTCATGCCGAGCCCTTCCTGCAACGCGAGCGGCAACAGGAACGGCACGGCGCCAAGACCGATCCGAAACAGCGAACCGCCGATCACGCTCGCATGAAAACTTGGAATGCGCAGCAAACGCAGATCGAGCACCGGCAGCGCGACGCGGCTCGCGTACAGCGCATAAAGCAGCAGCAACACGATGCCGGTCACGCACATGCCGACCGATTGTCCCGTCGACACCAGTTCGCCGCCGACCAGCGAGAGCCCGAGCATGAACAGCGAAGCCCCGCTAGCCGACAGCACGAAGCCGAGCCAGTCAAGTCGGCCCGGATGCGGCTCGCGCGTATTGGCGATGTACTTGTTGGTGAGCCAGATGCCGAGCAGGCCGATCGGCACGTTGATCACGAAGATCAGACGCCAGTGCAGATAGGTCGTGATAAAGCCGCCGAGCGGCGGCCCGACCACCGGACCGAGCAACGCCGGCACCGTCAGATAGTTCATCGCGCGAATGAACTCCGACTTCGGCAGCGACCGGAAGATGATGATGCGGCCCACCGGCACCATCAGCGCGCCGCCGATGCCCTGCACGAAGCGCGCGAGCACGAAGGTAACGAGCGAAGTGGAGGCCGCGCACAGCAGCGAGCCCGCCATGAAGATGCCGATCGCGGTGCGGAACACGGTGCGCGAACCGAAGCGGTCGGCGACCCAGCCGCAGATCGGGATAAAGACGCCAAGGCCGATCACATACGCGGTGACCGCAAGCTTCAGCGTGATCGGATCATGACCGAGGTCGCGTGCCAGAACCGGCAGCGACGTCACGATGACCGTGCCGTCCACGTTTTCCATGAACATCGCGCACGCGACGATCAGCGGAACGATGAAAGCGCCTAAAGCGAGCAGCATTGTCATGGCGACGGGCGGCCAGCCATCAATGGAAAGCGTCGATTATGGCATCGCGGCGACAACAAATGTTGTCGCGCGAGGGGATTTTGCCGTGTGCCATCGCGCGCTGCCGTGCATCTTCGCGCGCGGCACGGACGCCTCAGCGCGATGCGCTGACGAGCGGCTGCAACTGCGGCAGGATCTCGTTGGCGGCGCGCGCGACGTCGTTCGGAAAGTCGATCTCGATCCACGGCGCGCCGCTCACCTCGGCCGTGTCGAACACCTGGCTGCGCTCGAGCAGCAGGTCACGCACCGCCTCTTCGTGCGGCATGTTCGCGCGGCCGCTGTCGATATAGCCCGCGACGATCTGCGTGAAGCGTCGCGCGGTTTCCTCGCGGAAGCGGAAGAAGCCGACCGACTCGCCGATCGTGTCGTACTCCAGATTGGCCGCGAGCTGCTTGCGCAACTCGACCGGCACGCCGTCCTTCAGGCACAGCTTGACGGGCTCGTCGCCCGCTTCGAAATCGCGGTCGATCAGCAGACGGTTGACCGACTCGCCCGCCACCAGCGCGCTCAGGATGCGCTCGTCGTACAGCACGTCGGCGTCCATCAGCAGCACGTCGCCGCCGCGCGTCAAAGCGTCGGCAACGGTATGCACGGTCAGCACGCTGCCAAGATCGAAGCGCGGATTGAGCACGGTCTCGACCTCGTGCGGCCAGTCGATGCGCGCGAGTTCCGCCTGCACGGATTCCGGCTGGAAACCGAGCGCCAGCACGACGTCGGTCACGCCAGCGGTTTTGAGCATCTGCAGATGCCGTTCGAGCAGGCTCATGCCGTCGAACTGCAACAGGCATTTCGGAAACTGGGCTTGCGGCGGCTGCTGGAGACGCAGGCCGAGGCCCGCTGCGAGAATGATTGCGCGCATGCGCGGTCCTTTGAAAAAAGTACGGAGGTCAATCGGCAACCGGCACGCGCCGTGGAGCGCGCCGCCGTTGCCAGCTTCGTTCGCTGAAGTGCAATACAAGCAGGCCCGGCAGGCCCAGCAGGAGTTCACGCGCACGCTTGGCGAGCGACAACGCCAGCGCCGCGTCGGGCGGCAAACCCACCAGCGGCGCGAGCAGCAGATAGCCGCCCTCCTGCACGCCGAGCGAGCCCGGAATCATGAAGGCCGCGCCGCGAATCGCCTGGCCGATGCTTTCCAGCAGCAGCGCGTCGATCCAGCCGACCGGATGACCGAGCAAACGCAGCGCGAGCCATACCTCGGCCGTGCCGACTAGCCATCCCACGAGGCTCAGCGCAAAGCTCGCCGCCACGCGGCCGCGCTCGCGGTACAGCGACTGCACGGCGGCATCGACGGCTTCCGCGCGCGTCATCAGCGACGACCAGTCGCGCTTGCCGAACACCTTCGACACCACGCCCAGCAGCCGGCCGAACAGACCGCGCCGCTGCGCGAAGTAGAACGCGGCGATCAGCGCGCCGAGCACGCCGGTCGCAATCAGCGTTGCGGTGCGCAGGTCGTGCAGCGTGCCGTGCGCGGCGTACGCGCCGAACATCGCGAGGCCACCGAGCGCGAACACGATTTGCGCGAGCGCCTGCCAGGTCGTGCTGACGGTGATCGCGGCGGCCGCGTCGCGCAGCAGCATGCCGCGCTGCGACAGTTGACGCACCATCACCACCGGGCCGCCGATCTGCCCAGCGGGCAGCAGGCTATTCACCGACTCGCCGATCCAGCGCGCGGACAGCGCATCGCGCAGCGAGGGTTCGGCTCGCGCCGCGCTCGTCGCGCCGCTGGTTGCACCGCTTGCCGGACCTTCATGCGCACCGTCACGCGAAGGATGGTCGCGCCTGAACAGCACGGCGATCGCAGCCGCATCGAGCACGAGCGGCACCACGTGGAACGCGGCGACGACCGCGAGCCCCCAGCCGGCTGCGAGCAAGGTCGACGCCACCGAGCCGAAGCCCTGCCAGGCGAGCAGGCCGACGAACAGCGCCGAGCCGATCGACAGCAGAAGCAGGGCCGCCCGACTCACGCGGCGTCCTTGCCGCGCGAGGCCATCTGACGGAACACCTGGCGGAAACCGAAGTACGCGATCGCGTCCTTCATGTTGGAAACGAAGCGGCGCCACGGCCGCATGTTGGGATCGGTGACGTATTCGAACGTCAGCGACACACGCATCTCGTTCGGCCCGGCCGGCGTGATGCGATGACGCAGCTTGTCGCCATCGAAAAACACGAGGCCGCCCGGCGGAATCTGCACCGAGCCCGGCTGGTCCGGCACCTCCGGATTGCGCGTATGCAGTTCGTAGTCGAGCCGGCACGACGATTCGTCGATCACGCCGAGCAGCAGCGTGTAGCGGCGTCCGTCGTAATACGAAGTATCGTAGTGCCAGCCGATATGGTCGCCGGGGCGCGTGTAGTAGTAGAGCGCGTAGGCGTGCGGATCGTCGGCGGGCGACACCTGCAACTGGTCGCCGCTCAGCTGCTCGAGCCAGCCGATCAACTCCTTCGAGCGATACAGCTCGGCGATGAACGGCGCGAGACGGTCGATCGTATGGCGGCTGACACTGCCGCCCTGCTTGTGACCCGGCAGATAGTTGCGGTTCACTTCGTCGAGCAGCGCGCGCGCGCTGTGTACCAGCTGCGCGGTCGCTTCCGGGGCGAGGAACTCGTCCAGATACAGAAACGCGTCCTGCGCGGCGAAGTCTTTACGCAGACGCGCGTTATCGAACGTGCGGGTACGGCTCGCGACCGCGCGGTCGGCATCGGGCGCGGGCGTGAGCGCCGCCACGGGCGTGCCTGACGACACGGGCGCGATCACGTCGTCTTCGGCGTGCAGATTCATTTGCTGGTCCAGTGTTGACGGGATTCAGACGCGCTGGCGGCCTTGGCCGTCGGACGAGCGCTACGGCGCGCGACGCGCCAGTAGTCGATCACCACCCATACGGCGAACAGCGGCGCGCCGATCGACGCGACCACCACGAACGGCGCGACGACATTCGTCAGCGTGACGATGGGCAGCAGGTACAGCACGTCCTCGGTTTCGAAGCCCCCCATCGACGCCTGCTTCGTGCCGGCCTTGCCGACCATTTCCTCGATCCGCATGCGCAAAAAGAAGATCAGGGCGACCGCGACACCAGCCACCGCGCCGAGCACGCCGGGCGCGAGCTTCAAAGCGTCGATCTGCGCGCCGCCGACACCGATACCCATGCCGACGAATAGCATCACGGTCACGAGCGCATCACAGGCGAGGTCGTAAAAATGACCGATGCGGCTCGACTTGCCGCCCACTCGCGCGAGTTCGCCGTCCGTGTGATCGACGAAATTCGACAGGACGATCAGCAGTGCGCCGGCATTGGCCCACGCGAATCCCCCGTGCGCAAGGCACAGCGCGCCTGCGACGCCGATCAGGAGGCGCAGCGTGGTCAAATGGTTCGGGGTGACCCAGGTGTCGACTAGCGGTGTCACGAGCCGGCGGGCGAGCCGGGCGTCCCACGTACGCGGCGGCGGAACGTTGATTGGAGGTCGGGGTTGCGAAGTCATAAGGCGGAAATATATACGGGATTCTGAAAGCTTGCTGTTATGCCATACGTTGCTCTGCAATTTCCAGATACCGTTCGTGTGTCCGTCACAAAGCGGAATTCACCGAATCGCTGTAAAGTGCGAATCCAGTTGTGCCAGTCATGCGGAATCTGTTCGATGTGCAGCACCGCTCGTGCCCTCCGGGGGATGGCGCAGTGGTTGCTAATCCACGACATCGACTGTTGACGCCCGCCTACGCTCATGAACCGTCTCCTTGTCCCTCTGCTGTTTGCCGCCGCCGCCGCGCTGCCCCTTTCCTCGTTCGCCGTGGAGCTCGACGCGCCGCTGACATGCAATGAGAGCGGCCACCAGTTCATTGCCGATCTGATGCAGCAGCAGCTGATCAAACCGAAGCCAAGTCACGTCGAAAGCAACTCGATCAACGCGTTCTCGCCGATGCCCGATGCGCATCTGACCGCGTTCGGTTTCCGCGTATTCGCGGTGGTGGGCTTCGAAAAGGACGACCCGATGTTCCGGGTCGGCGACGGCGAACCGGTCGCCCAGTCCGCGTATGGCGCGGTCGTGTTCGGCAGCGACGACAATGTTAAAAGCGCGCTTGAAAACGCCGGCAGCACGGCGATCGTGCATCACGTCGCGCCGCTCATCACGGCGATTTTCTGCAAGCGCAGCTAGGGTTTGGCGAGACGTCGTATTCGACCGTTTCGCCACGATCGTCGATATCTTCGACCACGAGCCAGTTCGAGTGGCCAGTGACATAGCAGCGCCGCTCTGCCAGCTGCGCCATGATCGCCGGCAGTGTCAGCGACCAGCGGATCCGATCACGACGCAACCGCGCCTACAACCGCCACTTACCCCGGCCGACGAAACTCGTTTGCCACCCACGCCGCGGCGCTCGCCTTGCTGAGCTTGAACGTCGGCGCAACCTGCACTTGCGCGATCTGCTCGCCGAAAATATCGAGCGCGCTCAACAGTGCGTACGGGTCGTCTTCGTCGGGGACGATGTCGAGCGTGATGTCGAGTTCGTCGTTGCCGTCCGCGCTCGGCACGCGCACCGTCTTGTGGAGTTGCGCGCGCAGCTGCTGCTCGTGACGACGCAGCACTTCCGCCGCGGTTTTCACGAGCGTGTTGAACGCCGATACGTCGAGCGGCTTCGGATCCTTCTTGTTGCGGCCCATGGTCCACGGTCCGACGAGCGCAGGCTCCGCCTCGCCGTCCTTGATCATTTCGACGGCCCAGCCTTCGTCGTCTTCGTTCTTGATGATGCGCGCGGTCCAGCCGTTGTCGCGCCACAGACGTTCTTCATGCACGCTGTCGTCAGGTCCGAGGAACTCGGCATTCGTGTCGGTCGAGGGAAAGGGCGTGTCGGTCATCACAGGTTCACTCACTTCGCGGGGCGCACAAACAGATTTCGAACCCGCGATTCTACCTGCCCAGCCCGCTTGGCCCTGCTCGCTCTGACGAACGGACAAGGCGCGTTCGGAACGGCGCAGCCGCTCAACGCGCAAAAAGTTATATTTACCTACGCGACGATGTATAAATCCGCTTTAAATTTCAGATAAAAAAAACGCGGCCCGAAAGCCGCGTGTAAAAATGAAAAAGACACCCTTTGGTCGAAGGGGTCTATCAAAATTATAAGTGGCATCCACCCTCGATTTAAGGCTTTCTTCGAAAGACTGCATTGCGCAAAACCGTGGGAATCAGCGCAAACGGCCTCGTCCGCTTTCCCCTTGTGCTCGCTGCGAGGCCTTGAGCCGTTACCGCCCGACAACAGCCCGTGACTTGACAGCGCGTCCCGCCATTCATCGTTAAAAATAATTTCCTTTTTCGGACCTGCACTTACGCGATTAATTCACATAATCCCGGATTCGAAAATAGACCGTTGTAAGGCGCGCAATTAAATATCCGCATAGCGGCAATTACACTTCGCTGCGAATCGACAGTCAACGGGGCGCAAGCAGCAACTTTCGCTCGAATGCCGATTCGGCGCGAACGTCGCGGCGATCAATACGCTTGCGCCGTCGTCGACCGGCAACCAGGTCGCCGCGGCAGTCGGTCTGCGGCATCGCTTCTGACGGCGCTTCTCACCACGCTTTTCATGCAGGCATTGCGCCGCGCGGCCATCCCCGCGTGGCGCGGTCGAACCCACGCGACACGATCACGTTCAGGTATTTTCATGGGCCTTACGGTTTGCCGTCAGACCAATAAACGCATGGCCGCGCTAGTGACGACGTCGACACATGCTCGGTATACTGCCCCGGCCGCCGTGCGACGCCGCGAAACCTCGCCGCCTGCACGGCAGCTTCGTCGCGAAGCATCGCGCTGTACGTCAGCGCATCGCGCTTCGCCCGCGCCTCACCTTCCCATGCATGACCGGGAATGCCGACGATCGGATCATGAAAAGACTTCTCCTGCTTGCCCCAGTTGTCGCCCTCACCGCCACCCTCGCCGCTTGCGGTTCATCGGGCGGCCCCGCGCGCGACGCGTCCGCACCGCTCGTGTACGTGTCGTCGTCACGCACGCCTGCGTCCATCGCCGCCTGCCTCGAAGAACGTCTGCCGCGCGTGCGCACCTCGCACGCCGGCGCGGCGACCGAACTTGCGGTCGGTGCCGATTCGCACAACTCGTACTTCGTCACGCTGACCCCGCTCAACGGCACCACGGTCATCAAGGTCGTGCATCCGGCCAATGCGCCCGACGATCCGCCCGAAGAGGAGATGCGCTTCGATATCGCGCGCTGCGCGACCTGAGCGGCGCGGCGCGCTTGAACGCCGTGCGCGTCATGCACGGAAGGCCGGTGCGCGAATTTTTATCTCGCGCATCGGCTATTTTTTTACGCGCCCATCTGCGAACATAGCCGCCCTTTGTTTTTCGCGCGGCACGTGTGCCGCGAGTTTCGATGGCATCCAGCAAAGCGCATCATGCGACCGGTTTCGCAGCCGGCATCATCGCGGCGGCGATCGTCGCGCGCAGCGGCGGCGGTCCGTTTCATGCTGGCGTGCTGCTGAGCTTCATCGCCGGCGTGGCTGGCAGCACCGCGCCGGACTGGCTCGAAGTCGCATGGTGGTCGCGCGCGCGGCGGCTGTGGATCACGCATCGCACGTTGACGCATTGGGGCATCGGCTGGCTCGCGCTGCTCGCGGTGTCGTATCACACGCTCGGACATTCGATCTTCGCGGCGCCCGCGTTCGGCTTCGCGTGCGGCGGCCTGATGCATCTGCTCGCCGACTGGCCGAATCCGCTCGGCGTGCCGTGGATCGCCGGGCGACATTCGTTGAATCTATGGAATAGCGGGCACTGCGATCTGATCGTCGTCGCGGCATCCTGGGCGGCCGCGTGGTTTATCGGCGAGCATGTGTGGCTGCATGGCATGCATGCGTTGCCGTGGTTGCGCCATTGGCCGATCGGCTAGGCGCAGCGCGATGCTATCGGCCCGACGTGCGGGCGCGGCGGCTAGCCGTGCATCATTGCCGTCCGTTGTCGGTGCGCTCTCCTTCGCGGACCTTGCCTTGCGATACGCTGCTGCCCGGCGGCACGCTATGCGTGAGCCACACGTTGCCGCCGATCACCGACCCGCGCCCGATCGTCACGCGTCCGAGAATCGTCGCGCCCGCGTAGATCACGACATCGTCCTCGACGATCGGATGCCGGGCGTTGCCCTTGATCAGCGTGCCGTCCTCATCGGCCGCGAAGCTCTTCGCGCCGAGCGTGACCGCCTGGTACACGCGCACGCGCTCGCCGATGATCGCTGTCTCGCCGATCACCACGCCGGTGCCGTGATCGATGAAGAAGCTCGGCCCGATCGTCGCGCCCGGGTGAATGTCGATGCCGGTCGCCGAGTGCGCGATCTCGTTGATGAAGCGCGCGAGCAGCGGCACGCCGAGCCGATGCAGCGCATGCGCGAGCCGATGATGCGTCATCGCCCACACGCCCGGATAGCACAGCAGGATTTCGGTGATGTGCTGCGCGGCGGGGTCGCCGGTGTACGCAGCCTGGATGTCGCTGACGAGCAGCGCGCGTATGCCCGCCAGCTGCGTCGCGAACTCGCGCGCCACCGCGAACGCGCGCTCCCGCAACTCGGCGTCCGGCGTCTCGCCGAACTCGGTCAGGAAGCGCAGCGCGCGGCGAATCTGTTCGGCGAGCAGCCGCAACGTGCTTTCGAGCGTGTGGCCGACGTAGTAGTCGACCGTTTCGTCGGTTAGATCGGGCGCGCCGTAATGCGTCGGAAACATCGCGGCGCGCAGACCGGCCACGATATTGACCACCGCTTCGCGCGATGGCAATTCGCGAATGCCGAGCGGATGCCGCGTGCGATGCAATTGCTCGCGCGAGGCGCGCAGGTCGGCGACGATCTGTTCAAGGCCCCAGTTATGGGAAGGCTCGTTGGGCATAAGGGACGGCGCCGTGCGGCGTGCACGGTTCGAAGTGGTTATCGAGCAGAGATTACCGCGTTTTAACGGTGCCCGCCCGGCAGCGCGCGGGTCGGCTCGGATTCATTGCGTCGACGTGCGCTGGCACGCACGCATCGTTCCCTGACTTCAGATAGTCAGACTGCTCGCGTCGATCCAGCGCACTGCCCAATCGCGCGCGTGCGCGATGGCAGCGGCTTCGTCGGAGAAGCGCAGTTCCGTGGGAAAGAAACGGTTAGCGACCAGTTCGCCGTCGCTCGAGCGCGAGATCACCACATACGGTTGCCAGGAGCCGTCGCCCGAGCGCGCCGGTTCGCAATTCAGAAGATAGCCGCGATGTGTGAATGCAGCATCGAAGTGCATGAGTCACCCGCCCCTGAAGCCCCGTAACATTTTCTCAGTCGCGCGGCCATTTGTTTGTTAGTTTTTTCCGACCATGCTGGAACAGCCGGAGCATGCCGCCAATTTATCCGCGCGTCGGTCGCAGGAGTAAGATCATACTCTGTAGAAAATACGCGTCCATTGAAAAAAACCAAATGAATCGCGGACGTCATCGCCATTCAATCGCGAGGCAACGCCACTCGCATCGAAGGATGGCGGACAACGCATCGCGACTCTCGCGCACCGCGGCGCCGTGTCAGTCGGAACGGCTTTTGCTCTTTTCTTCGAATGTCTGCTTCAGGAGAATGCACGATGAACAGCGCGATCAGCAAACCCGAAAACGCCGGTACGAAACCGGACCCGAAGGACCCACGAAGCACGGACCTGCACAACGACCGCACGCACGACAGCACGGTCGACACCGACGGCAAGAACCGCGAAGCAGCCCGTCTGGCAGGCCACGGCGCGATCTCGCCCGACGCGGTCACGACCAGCAATGCGACGCTCGACAACAGCGTGCCCGAGTCGCTCGATGGCATGGCCGGCTTTGACAGCAGGGTCGGCGGCAACCACCTGCTGCTCGCGCTCGAGCCGGGCTACTCGGTGATCGACAAGGGCATGGCCGAGCCGCTCGCCGTCTACTCGGCCGACCATCAGTACGACGACCCGCGTCCGGTCGGACAGCGCCACGATCGTGGCCGCATTCACTATGCGCTCAATCATTTGCGGCCTGCGCGCGTAATCGAATTACATCGGGTGAAATAGGCGCGCGCGTATCATCCCTTTAGACGCGCGCGTTTGAATTACCGGGTTTATTCCGATTTATCAGGCAATCACGCAGCACGCACTGTTTTATTCTGGTGCGTGCTTTGCTTTGTTTAACGTGGGTTCGTTTAACGGAGTTGCGGATGAAAAGAATCGTCGTCATCGGTGCCACGGGCACGCTCGGCCAGGCGATCCGCGCGGAGCTGAAGGCGCGTCACGAAGTGATCGAGGTGGGCGCGACGCGCGGGCAATATCACGTCGATAGCACGGACCCGGCGAGCGTCGAGCGGCTGTTTCGCGACATCGGCAAGGTGGACGGCGTCGTCACCGCGACCGGCAAGGTGCATTTCGGTCCGCTGGAGCAGATGAGCATCGAGCAGTTCCGGGTCGGGCTGCGCGACAAGCTGATGGGCCAGATCAACGTCGTGTTCGCGGCGCTGCCGTATATGAACGACGGCGGATCGTTCACGCTGACGAGCGGCATTCTGGGCGACGAGCCGATCCCGCAGGGAGCGAGCGCGACGACCGTCAATCTCGCGCTCGAGGGCTTCGTGCGCGGCGCCGCGATCGAACTGCCGCGCGGGCTGCGCATCAACGTGGTGAGTCCGACCGTGCTGACCGAGTCGATGGAGGCTTACGCGCCGTTCTTTCGCGGCTTCGAGCCCGTCAGCGCGCAACGCGCGGCGCTTGCTTATCTGCGCAGTGTGGAAGGCGCGCAGACGGGGCGCGTGTATCGCGTGGGGTATTGAACCTCAGTGAATCTCCGGCTCGCCCGAGCTATCGGGACTCACGCCGCCACGCTGCAGGAAGTCGAAATCGCAGCCTTGATCCGCCTGCATCACGTGCGCCTGATGCAGGGCGCCATAGCCGCGCTCGAAGCGCGCAGCGGGTTTGACCCACGCGGCCTTGCGGCGCGCGAGTTCTTCGTCCGATACCAGCAGATTCAGCCTGCGGCGCGGCACATCGAGCTCGATCAGATCGCCGCTTCGCACCAACGCCAGCGGCCCGCCGACGAATGCCTCGGGCGCCGCGTGCAGCACGCACGCGCCATAGCTCGTGCCGCTCATCCGCGCGTCAGAGATGCGCACCATGTCGCGCACGCCCTTTTGCAGCAGCTTGCGCGGAATCGGCAGTTGACCCCATTCGGGCATGCCCGCGCCGACCGGCCCCGCGTGCTGCAGCACGAGCACGCAGCTTTCGTCGATGTCGAGCGCGTCGTCGTCGATGCGCGCGGCCATGTCGTCGTAGTCGCTGAACACGACCGCACGGCCCGTATGCACGAGCAGATGCGGCTCGGCCGCGCCCGGCTTGATCACGGCGCCGTCGGGCGCGAGATTGCCGCGCAGCACCGCGAGGCTGCTGTCGCGCAGTAGCGGATTCGTGCGGCGGCGGATCACGTCGTCGTTGAAAATGCGCGCGCCGGCAAGGTTCTCGCCGAGGGTGCGGCCGTTCACGGTTTTCTGCGAGCCGTCGATCAGTTCGCCCAGTTCCGCGAGCAGCCCGCGCAAACCGCCCGCGTAGAAAAAGTCCTCCATCAGATAGGCGCCGGTCGGTCTGATGTTCGCGAGCACGGGCGTGCGGCGCGCGATCTCGTCGAAGCGGTCGAGCGTCAACTCGATGCCCGCGCGCCGTGCCAGCGCGATCATATGCACGACCGAATTGGTCGACCCGGACAGCGCGACACAAGTCGTCACCGCGTTATCGACCGATGCCGCCGTGATCAGGTCCGACGGCTTCAGATCCTCCCACACCATCTCGACGATACGCATGCCGGTTTTCGCGGCCATCTGCGCATGCCGCGAATCGGGCGCGGGAATCGACGCGAAGCCGGGCAGCGTGAAGCCCAGCGCTTCGGCCGCGCTCGTCATCGTCGATGCGGTGCCCATCGTCATGCAGTGACCGGGCGAGCGCGCGATGCCACCCTCGACGCCCTGCCAGTCGTCCGGCGTCAGCGTGCCCGCGCGCAGTTCGGCCCAGTAGCGCCACGAGTCGGAACCCGAGCCGAGCGTCACGCCGTTCCAGTTGCCGCGCAGCATCGGGCCGGCAGGCAGAAAGATGGCGGGCAGATCCATCGAGATCGCGCCCATCAACAAAGCGGGCGTGGTCTTGTCGCAGCCGCCCATCAACACGACGCCGTCGGCGGGATACGAGCGCAGCATCTCCTCGGCTTCCATCGCGAGGAAATTGCGGTACAGCATCGTGGTGGGCTTCTGGAACGGCTCGGACAGCGTCTGCACAGGCAGCTCGATCGGAAAGCCGCCGGCCTGCCAGATGCCGCGTTTCACTTCCTCGACGCGCTGCTTGAAATGCGTGTGGCACGGATTGATCTCGCTCCACGTGTTCAGAATCGCGATGACCGGCTTGCCCGCGTATTCGTCGCGGTTGTAGCCCATCTGCGCGGTGCGCGAGCGGTGGCCGAACGAACGCAGATCGTTCGCGCCGTACCAGCGATGACTACGCAATTCCTCAGGGGTCTTTCTCTTCGTCAACGTCTACTCCACGATTGGCGCCGACCATGCGTCAGCGCCTCTGTTCTTTCACGCGGGACACGATCTGCGTCGGGCTCACGAATTGTAGTGCGATCAGCACCCAGACCAACGTGATCGCCATATAGATCATCGCCATCGCATCGATCGATTGCGGCGCGCGCACGCCGGTCGAAAACACAGCGTAATACAACGCGACCACCAGCGTTTGCGTGGCCGGACCGGCCGTAAAAAACGTCAGCTCGAACATGCCGATCGTGCGCACCAGCACGAGCAGCCCCGCCGCCAGCATGCCCGGCACGAGCAGCGGCAGCAGCACGTACCGGAAATAGCGGAACGTATTCGCGCCGAAAATGCGCGCGGCCGCTTCGAGATTCGGATCGATCTGCTCGATGAACGGCGTCATCACCAGAATCACGAACGGCAGCGCCGGTACGAGATTCGCAAGAATCACGCCCCATAGCGTGCCGGCGAGTCCGACCTTGTACATCGCGGTCGCCATCGGAATGCCGTAGGTGACGGGCGGCACCATCAACGGCAGCAGAAAGATCAGCATCGCAAGGCGCTTGCCGCGGAATTGCACGCGCGCGAGCGCATACGCAGCCGGCACGCCGAGCAGCACCGACAGCAACACGACCGCGCCGACCACCTGCACGGTCACCCACAGCACGCTCGCGAGCTGGAAGTCGCTCCAGGCCTGCGCATACCAGTGCAGCGTGAAGCCTTGCGGCAACGCGGTGCCGAACCAGCGCGTCGCGATCGAATTCACCGCGACGGTCGCAATCAGCAGCACGACGTTGATCAGGAAGAACGCCATCACGGCCCACACCAGCACCTGCCAGATGCGGCCCGGCAGATTCGCGCGCTGACGCGCATGTTGCGCTGGCTCGCGGGCGCCGTCGCCCGGCTGAGGCGCCGCGCAAGCGGAGGTGGACGCGGACCAGTCGGGCTGCGTCGCGCGACGATCGGTCGTCATCAGCCTTTGCCTCCCGTTACGGGACCACGATAGAACCAGCGGCGCGCGCCGAGCAGCGCGGCGACCACCAGCAGTTGCACGAAGCCCATCACCATCGCGATCGCCGATGCGAGCGAATAGTCGTAGCTCTCGAACGCGGCTTCGGCCGCGGCAATCGACATCACGCGCGTCGGACCCGCGGGCGCGCCGAGCAGCACCGCCGACGGAAACACCGAGAACGCCTGCACGAACGACAGACACGCGGCCATCGTGAGCCCCGGCACGAGCAGCGGCAGATAGATGCGGCGAAACTGCTGCCACGGACTCGCGCCGAGCGTCGCGGCCGCGCTTGCGAGCGTCGGGTCGATGCCGGTCACGTACGACAGCGTCAGCAGAAACGCGAACGGAAAGCCCGACACGATCAGCGACAGCAGCACGCCCGTGAAGTTGTGCGTGAGCCGCACCTCTTGGGTGTACAGATGCAGCGCCTGCAACGCCTGCGGCAGCCAGCCGTGCGGACCGAAGTACGTGAGCATGCCGTCGGCGATCAGCACGGTGCCGAGCGTCACCGGGATCACCAACAGCGTCGTGACGATCTTCTGATACCGCGAGTAGCGGCGCAGCGCGAACGCGACTGGCACCGACACGCCGACGTTGATCAGCGTGGCCGGCACCGACAGCTTCAGCGTAACGAGAATCGTCGGCCACATCGACGTGTCGGTAAAGAACGTCAGATAGTTGGCCCACACGCCGCCGCCGTTCATCGGCCGGAACGACAGCGCGAGACCATACGCGAACGGATAGATGAACAGCGCGACGATAAAGAGCAGCGCGGGCGCGACGAGCCAGGCCTTGGCATCGCGCGGCGCGCGGGACGTAAGCGGGGGGACAAGCGTCGGCGTGTTCATGCGGCCTCGGCGTCGTAGACGAGCACGCACGACGGCCGCACGCGCAGCGTGATGCGCTCGCCCTCCGCGCATTCACCGGTCACGCGCGCCCATACGTCGCCGAACGCGGACTTCACGCGCAGCAGCGAATCGTGGCCGCCATACTCGACCGCGTCGATCAGCGCCTCGAACGCGTTGGCGGCGCCGGGCTCGGCGCGCTCCATGTCTTCGGGGCGCAGCGCGACACTCACGCGTTTGCCGTCGAAGCCGGCCATCGGCGTACCGATGAGCCGCACGCCGTTGGCACTGACCACGACGCCATCGCCTTGCATACCCTCCAGCGTGAACTCGGCGACATTGCGATAACCCATGAAGCGCGCGACATGCAGATTGCGCGGCCGCGTATAGACCTCCTTCGGCCTCGCGACCTGCTGCACGACACCCTCCCTCATCACGACGATGCGATCGGCCATCGACAGCGCTTCGTCCTGATCATGCGTCACGTACAGCGTCGCGCGTTCGAGCTGCGTATGGATGCGGCGAATTTCCGCGCGCATTTCGATGCGCAGCTTCGTATCGAGATTCGACAGCGGCTCGTCCATCAGGATCAGCGGCGGCTCGATCACGATCGCACGCGCGATCGCGACACGCTGCTGCTGGCCACCGGACAATTGGCCGGGCAGCTTGTGCTCATGCCCCGTCAGTTGCACCAGTTTCAAGGCCTCGCGTGCGCGGCGCGCGATCTCGCTTCTGCCGACGCCGCGCATTTTCAGCCCGAAGCCGACGTTCTCCAGCACGCTCATATGCGGGAACAGCGCGTAGTTCTGGAACACCATGCCGAAGCCGCGCTTTTCCGGCGGCAGCACGTCGATGCGCCGCTCGTCGAGCCAGATGCCGCCGCCGGTGAGCGGCTGCAATCCGGCGATGCAGTTCAGCGCCGTCGATTTGCCACAACCCGACGGCCCCAGCAGCGCGATGAACTCGCCGCGCCGGATCGTCAGATCGAGACCCTGCAGCGCGGCGATCGCGTGGCCTTGCGCGTTGGTGAAACTGCGGCTCACCGAATCGAGCCGCAACTGCTCAAAGTGATGCTTCATGGCGGTTTCCTGATCCGCGTGAGGCGACGGATGTCGCGAGCGCCGCGCGTGCGGTGGGCGCGGCGCATCAGGCAGTTAAGCCGAGGCGCGTGATCGCTGAAAACATGCAGCGCGGCGGTACCTCACGCCGCGCTGCGTTTCGCCTCGTTTTCCGTCGCAATGGAGAAGGCCTAACGGGTCTTCTGCGCGCCGATGTCGCTATCCCACTTCCTGAAGGCGGCGACCATCGCTGCTGCATTCAGCGGCAAAGCATGCGGACGATCGGCCAACAACTTCGCGTATTCGGGCCGGCCATACTTTTGCAGCACCTCCTGGCTATGCGCGGGCGCCTGCTCGACTGAGACGCCCTTGATCGCGGGGCCAGGATAGAAGTAGCCGTCGTCGTAGGTCAGCGCCTGCTGCGCGGGCTCCAGCATGAAGTTCATCATCTTGTACAGCACGTCGAGCTTTTCCTTCGGCACGCCCTTCGGGACCACCATGTAGTGCGCGTCGTTGACCCACGTCATGTTGTCGAACGGTTGTACGCGGAATTCGGCCGGCACGATGCCGAGCGCGCGCGGATTGATGTCCCAGCCGGTCACGGTCACGGTCATGTCGCGCGTGCCTTCGCCCAGTTCCTTCATCACCGCCGAGGTGCCGCCCGGATAGTACGGTATGCAGTCGTTCAACTGCTTCAGGAACGCCCACGTCTTGTCCCAGCCGTGCACGGGGTCCTGCGGGTCCTTGTCGCCGAGCACGTAGGGCAAGCCCATCAGGAACGTGCGGCCAGGACCGGAATTGGCCGGCCGCGCGTAGATCAGCTTGTCGGGGTGGGCCTTGCACCATTGCAGCAGTTGCTCGGGTGTCTTCGGCGGCTCGCTGACCTTCGCCGGGTTGTATTCGAGCAGCGGACCAGCCGGCATATACGCGACCTCGAGCCCGTAGCCTTGCGCGAGATCCTGCATCTTGCGCGGGCCCGGCGCGTACTTGTCGAGCACGCCGGGGAACTGCGCCGCGTTGTCGGGCAGCAGCTTGATCCACAGGTTCTGTTCGATGCCGGCCGCGAGCGCGTCGGTGCCGGTCAAAACGAGGTCGATGTCGGAGCGGCCCGCGGCCTGCATCGCCTTGATCTTGCCGGGCAATTGCGGCGCGGGCGCGTTCGTGAACGTGATGTTCGCGACGAGATTCGGATTCTTCGCCTTGAACGCCTCGAAGCCCTTCTGCGTGAGTTGAAGATCGCCGGCCACGTCGACGATATTGATCGTGACCGGATCGGCCGCGTGCGCGGCAAGGGTGAACGCCGCGCTCGCGGCGATACAGACGGATACCAGCTTGAACGACAACCTGTGCGAAACAGTCATTGCGTCTCCTCGCTTCTTGGTATGGAAGCCCGCTGGTCGATGCGTTGCGGGCGGTGTCTTTCTACCAAGGGAACATAGCGAAGCGCAACAGCCGATGTCAAGCAAATAGTCGAGAGTGTGAGTCGGGCGAGAAAATGGCTCGTTTAACCTGAAATCCTTGTCGTTCAATGCCCGGCACCGCGGGTTAAGGGCAAACCCGAGCCCTCGCCGCGATAGCAATACATGTGGTCCGGTTAGCGGACAACTGCTCAACCTCCGCGCACGCCCTGCGTATTGACGAACAGCGAATACAACCCGTGGCTCGCCGCCATGAACAGACGGTTGCGATGCCGTCCGCCGAAGCAAACGTTCGCGCAACGCTCTGGCAATGCGATGTGGCCGAGCGGCTCGCCTTGCGAGCTGAACACGCGCACGCCGTCGAGCTCGTCGGTGCCCATGCCCCACCCGCACCACAAGTTGCCATGCGTGTCGACACGAAAACCGTCCGGAGTGCCCGGACCCGCGTCGATCAGCATGCGGTTGTTCGACAGCGTCGTGCCTTTGCCATTGGCCTCGACATCGAATACGCGGATCTTGCGCGGCTCGCCGCGCGATTGGACCACGTACAGCAGCGATTCGTCCGGCGAGAACGCGAGACCGTTCGGGGCGAGCACGTCGTCGATGACCATCGACACCTCGCCCGACTGGCCGTCGATCCGATACACGCACGCCTTCAGCTCGGACTGCTGCTGCTCGCCCTCGTAGAAACCTTCGATGCCGAAGGTCGGGTCGGTAAACCAGATCGAGCCGTCCGATTTGACGACCACGTCGTTCGGCGAATTGAAGCGCTTGCCCTGATAGCGATCGGCGAGCACGGTGATCGAGCCGTCGTACTCGGTGCGCGTCACACGCCGCGTCAGGTGCTCGCAACTGACGAGACGCCCTTCGCGATCGCGCGTATGGCCGTTCGCATTGTTCGACGATTGACGGAACGTGCTGACCGCGCCCGTCGTTTCGTCCCAGCGCAGGATGCGGTCGTTCGGAATGTCGCTCCACAGCAGATAGCGGCCATCGCCGAACCACACCGGCCCCTCCGACCAGCGCGTGCCCTGATGCAAGCATTCGACCGACGCCGACGCGATGATCAACGACTTGAAGCGCGGATCGAACACACGGATGGAGGGATCGGGATAGCGTCGGCTGTGATCGGTCATGGGGTTGTCTGCGTGTCGGAGCGGTTCGATTGGGTGGCCGCGAACTCGCGCTCGAGAGCGAGCAGCGTGCGCGCGGTCTGCGCGATCTTCGCATGATGCTCGCGCGGTGTCGAACTGAGCAGCGGCTGCAGCGGCCCCATGTCGGCGAGGCCCGTGAACGTGATTGCATCGTGCAGCACGCGGATCAGCGAGATGTCGTTGCGCAGCGTTTCGAGCGGCATGAACGCATCGTGCAGACGTTGGGCGGTGTCGTGATCGGCGCTACCAGCGCTATCGGCGCTCCGGCCGCTTTGCACCGCGCGCAGCAGCGCCATCACCATGCTCGGCGCGATACAGCCGCTTCCGGTCGTCCACGCTGCGAGCCCGAACTCGCGCAGATGCACGAGCGCCGGCCGCTCGCCCATGCCCGATACGATCTTCGCGGCCGGCACGCGTTGCAGCAGCCGGCGCAGATACGGATCGTCAGCGGGGTTGTCGCGCGGGATCGCATACTTGACCGCGCTCAGCGTCCCACGCTCGACGAGCCGCGCGAGCGTACCGACAGCGACGTAGTTTTCGCTCTTGATATACAGCGTGAGCGGCATGCCGGCCGTGTCGGCGATCCGCGTGAGGCCCGTCTCGACGCCCTCGGGCGTCGTGAAGCCGCCGAGCGGCAGCACCATCGCCGTGCGGTAACGCGTCTGCGCGAGGATGCGCGCCTGATCGAGCATCTTGCCGTAGTCGGGACCCAGCGCCGGAATCACCCGTGTCCCGGGACCCGCGGCCTCGGCGAGCAGGTCCAGCAACTCGCGGTATTCGCTGACCGCGACGTGATAAAGGTTCGCATTGCCGCCATACAGCAGCGTGCGTACGCCGCCCGCTTCGATATGGCGGATCAGCGCGAGATTCTGGGCAGGGTCGAGCGTGTAGTCGGTCCGGCGCGCGAGCGGCGGCACGGCCATGACCGACGCGGCGAACTCGCCGTCGCTAAGCGGTGATTCGTTCATGATGGTTGACGCGGAAACGCGCCAGGCGGAGGTTTCACGGTAGCATCGGCATCACAATGTTGTCAAACAACCTGCGCGTGACGATCGCCCAGAATGCCGTCGGCGGCGAATTGCGCGGGAGCCGATCACGAAATTTCCTTTTGTATAACAATGAAGCGGGCCCGCAGCCAGCGGAATCGGCGCAGGCTTTTTTTGGCAAAAGGACACCGCGAGCAATAACCCGCTTTCCCAGATAATCGAGTAAATACGATTTATTTTAAAGCGCGACGAAATAATGCTGTCAACGAAACATATTAAAATCTGTCACCGGATGCCGATTAGCCGCGCCGCGCACCCGAGAAGCCCGGCCGGGTTAAAGATTTATTTCAATCAGCATAATAATAGGCGACGCCGGCGTTGCTATCACGTGGCGGCTATCGTTTACCCCGCGGAGCACCGGCGCATTGCGTTCGAGTTTTTAGTGATAGATTATGCGGACCAAAAGAGCGGACCGAAGTTTGTCTGCCAATAACCGCGAACGGGATGTTTGCGAGCCTGAGAGAGCCAAAAATTGTCGCTACACTTTATCGAGCAGATGGCACCGCTACTGGACGCCGCCGACGAGGCGGAATGGTTCGGCGTGATTACGGGCTTTGCCGAAACGTGGGGCTTCGACAAGATTCTGGTCGCGATGCTGCCGCGGCCAACCATGCGTCTCGAGGACGCTTACCTGCGCAGCACTTACGCACCGGCATGGCGCCAGACGTACGACGAGCAAGGCATGGCGCATATCGATCCGACGGTCGCACACTGCCTGTCACGCTCATCGCCGCTGGTCTGGACGCCCGAGATTTTCGCCAGCCCGGCGCAGCAATCCCTGTATGAGGAAGCTCGCTCGTACGGCCTCGGCGCGGGCGTGACGCTGCCAATTCATGGGCCGAATCTGGAGGCCGGCATGATGTGCTTCGTCAATGACGACAAGCCGTCAGACGGGTTCAGGCGCCATGTAAACGCCGCGTTGCCGAACCTCGTGCTGTTGCGCGACCTGGTGATCGACACCAGCAAACAGCATCTGAATTCACATGCGCAGACCTTGATGCCGAAGCTCACGCCGCGCGAGCGAGAATGTCTGAAATGGACCGCACGCGGCAAATCCACGTGGGAGATATCTCACATCCTGAGTTGCTCGGAAGCGGTGGTGAACTTCCATATGAAAAACATCAGGGCGAAATTCGGCGTGAATTCGCGGCGTGCGGCAGCCGTGATCGCGGCGCAGCTTGGGCTTATTGACCCGGGTTGAGCAGCGCGGCCGCGTCGCGGCTGTACATCACACGCTCGGCGCGACCCAGATCGGCGTCCGACACGGTCTTCATGAAGTACAGACCCAGCAGGATCGACACCGGCGCCGGGATCTCCGCGCCCGACTCGAAGCGGCTGCCGCGCGATTGCGTGACGCCGAAGCGAGCCCAGAAACGGCGCTGGCTCTCTTTTTTCTTCTTCCGATAGGCAATGATCAGAACCCGATCCACTGCCGAAGAGACCTCCGAAGGACGCGCCTGGAGGTGGGTTTGCGGTTGCCAGTGATTGTCGAGGAGTTCCATTTTGGAGCCTTGTAGGTTGGGGGCGGAGACGAGTCTGAATTCTGATATACCCGATAAGCATCCACACCTATCCAGGTAGGTAGGTGGCGCAAAGATTCAGAATGCATAAGTTTTCCTGCGTATCTGGCAGCCCCCCAACGCGTACAGGAGAACGTCATGCAAACCACGATCCGAATTGGACTCCGGCAGGAATTCGACAACGAACTGATCAACGAGATGTACCGCTTGCGCGCCCGTGTCTTTCACGGCCGGCTCGGCTGGGAGATTCCGACCATCGCGGGAATGGAGATCGACGGCTACGACGCGCTCGGGCCGTACTACATGCTGATTCAGGGCGAAGACGAACGGTTGCGCGGCTGTTGGCGCCTGATGCCGACCGAAGGTCCGAACATGCTGAAAGACACCTTCCCGCAGCTATTGCATGGCGCGGCCGCGCCGGTCGGGCGACATATCTGGGAACTGAGCCGCTGGGCGATCGAAACCGGCGGTGAGGAACAGTCGTTTGGTTTCACGGATATGACAATCCGCGCAATTCAGGAAGTGATGCGCTTCGCGCAGCGCATGGGCATCACGCATTACGTCACGGTGACCACCACGCCGATCGAGAGGATGCTGCGCCGAGCCGGCCTCGACATCAGCCGGCTCGGGCCGCCGCTGCAGATTGGCATCGAGCGGGCCGTCGCGCTCGACGTCGCGGTGAGCGCGAAAACGCTGACCTCGCTGTTCGGGCCGGTCGCCGTCGCTGCTTGAGCCGCGCCGAAGCGCGGCCTGACAAAAGTCGCGCCGCCTTCACCCGCGCGCGGACTCAGGAACCGAACATCCGTTCCAGCGCGTTCTCGAG
This sequence comes from Paraburkholderia sp. UCT31, assembly GCF_014397655.1. Lineage (NCBI taxonomy): Bacteria > Pseudomonadati > Pseudomonadota > Betaproteobacteria > Burkholderiales > Burkholderiaceae > Paraburkholderia > Paraburkholderia sp. UCT31. The sequence continues at coordinate 4,111 of NZ_VZQP01000075.1, read as the reverse complement.
ATGCGCGCGCATTGCGGCCCCCGCGCCCGCCGCGTCCTTGCGGCGGATTGCGTCGAGCACCGCCATGTGTTCGGCCTGCACCAGCCGCTGCCGCTCCACCGTCTTGACGAGCGACAGATTGCGCGACAGGTTCATGCTGAACAGGATCTGTTCCTCGATGAACGACATCACCGTGATGAAAAACGGATTCTTCGACGCGCGCGCGACCGCCTGATGAAACAGGAAATCATCCTTCGCGCCGATCCCCTGCGCCTCGATGATGCGCTCGAGCTCGTCCCACGCGTGCTGGATCGCGGCGATGTCGTCGGCGTCGGCCTTCAGCGCTGCCTGCGCGGCCGCGCCCGCCTCGGTCACGATGCGAAACTCATAGCAGCGGCGGATATCGGACAGCGTTTCGAGCGGCGCGAAGCGGCGTACGTCCGGATCGGGGCGCCGCGCGACGGTCGTGCCAGAGCCGTGCCGCGTCGAGATGATGCCGTCGGCCCGCAATCGCGCGAGCGCTTCGCGCACGGTCGGTCGGGACGTGGCGAAACGCTCCGCCAGCGCGTGCTCGGTCGGCAATCGCTCGCCTTCCTTGTACTCGCCTTCGAGGATGCGGTTGAGAATGTCGCCGTAGATCTGCTCGGGTAAGCCCTTGGTTTTTCGATCGTTCATCAGCGGACTGGCCAGCTTGTCTGAATATGGCTTGATTGTAAGGCCAACCCTGTTTCGGCTTCAGCAAAGTTTTACGGGTTGTAAGCATGCCAGGCCGCTTCGCGCACGCCGCCGCGCCCGCCATTTTGTCCGCGCCGCGCCGGAATATTTGGCAAGTGTTTGATTTACATCCTGGTCCGGTGCATCTTTTCGGGCAATCATCTAAGCTTCATTGGTATAAAAGATCAATAAACCTGCCGCGGTTAGCAATGTGGCAGACGCATTTTTGACGCGGAGCCGATATGTACACACGCATCCTTGTAGCGGTCGACGGCAGCAATACCTCACGCCGTGCGTTCGAAGCGGCGCTCGATCTCGCCAAATCGAATGGCGCGGTGTTGCGGCCATTTTATGTCGTCGAAAACACGCCGATGTACTTCGAGGCGCCCGGCTACGATCCGTCGATCCTGCGCAACCGCCTGATCGAGGAAGGCCAGGAGCTGCGTGCCGAGTTTTCGAAAGTGATGGCCGAGCAAGGTGTGAAGGGCGACCCGGCGGTCTCCGAGGCTTCGTCGCTCGGCGATGTCGCCGAGATCGTGCTGCAGGCCGCCGCCGAATTCAACGCCGACCTGCTCGTGATGGGCACGCACGGCCGGCGTGGCTTTCAGCGGCTGATTCTCGGCAGCGTCGCTGAACGCTGCGTGCGCCAGGCCACTCTTCCGGTTCTGCTGGTACCGTCCGCCGCGGGCACCGACAAGGAACCCGCCTGACTCTTTCATCAGGCGCAGGGCGGCACGCCACGCCCTGCCTTGCCGGAATCGAGCCACGCTACCCGTCGACGGGCGACGTCGATATAGGCCGCGGCGGCTCACCTTCTCACCTTCGTCAGAGCACCGCCGTTGCTCGGACTGCCGAGCAGCGAACGTGTCACTTTGCCGCCAGTTGCGGGTCATAGCGGGTGGGACAATTTCACCACTACCAATAATCGAACATGCTCAATCCTACTGCTGTGACCCGTTCCTCGACCCGCTCCGCCGGCAACCGCGAGGCCGTGGCGGCACGCGCAGCCGCACGTACCGCCGCGCGCTGCTCCAGCTGTTCGATGCGTGAGATCTGCATGCCGCAGGGGCTGTCGGCGGAGGAACTGCCGAAGCTCGAAACGCTGATCTGTTCGGCGCGCTCGGTGCCGCGCGGCGAAGCGCTGTATCGCAGCGGCGACCGCTTCGACAATATCTACGCGGTGCGCTCCGGCTCGATGAAGACTGTGATGGTCCACCGCGTCGGCCGCGAGCAGGTCACCGGGCTGCGTCTGGCCGGCGAGCCGCTCGGGCTCGACGGCATCAGCGCGGACGTCCATGCGTGCAGCGCCGTCGCGCTGGAAGACAGCACGGTGTGCATCGTTCCATATAGCGCGCTGAAGCTGCTGTGTCGCGAAATCAGTTCGATCCAGGAGCGCATGCACAAGCTACTGGGCGCGCAGATCGTCAGCGAAGCCGCGCAGATGATGGTGCTCGGCTCGCTGTCCGCCGACGAACGCGTCGCCGCCTTCCTGCTGGACGTGTCACAGCGCAATGCGCAGCGCGGCTACTCGTGGTCGGAATTCAATCTGCGAATGACGCGCGAGGACATGGGCAGCTACCTCGGCATGACGCTCGAAACGGTCAGCCGTACCCTGTCAAGATTTCAAAAACGCGGCCTGATCGACACGCGAGGCAAGCACATTCACATCGTCGATCTCGAAGGCTTGCGGCAGATCTAGCGGCCAGAGTGGCCTAGACGGTCGCGCTGTTAGTCTTGGCACGCCGCCTGCGAGCGGGTAGAGTTTTCAGACCGTCCCCCCACGGCAACCGTGTTGCATGGAGACCCGGCCCCAATGAATCGCGACCCTGTCCCGCATCATCCGCTCGTGCAGCGCCTGCTCGACGCGCGTCAAGTCACCGACGACCTGTTTGCGATCGTCAAACCCGACTACCTCTATGAACGGCCAATCCGCGAGCGTCACCGCGTCGTGTTCTACATCGGCCATCTCGAAGCGTTCGATCGCAATCTGCTCGACCAGCGTCTGTTCGATCTGCCGGCTTTCGCGCCGGAACTCGACCAGTTGTTCGCCTTCGGCATCGATCCGGTAGACGGCGGCTTTCCCACCGATCAACCCGGCGATTGGCCGTCGCTCGCCGCCGTGCGCGAGTATGCGACGCGCGCGCGCCGGCAGATCGACACCGCGCTCGACGAACTCGGCAGCGCGGCGCACGACGAGGCGGCCGTGCAGCTGCTGAACGTCGCGATCGAGCATCGGTTGATGCATGCGGAAACGCTCGCGTACATGCTCCACCAGTTGCCTCTCGCGCAGAAGAACACCGCGTTGCGCGAGCCGGTGGTGACGAGCGATGAGCAGCGCGACGCGTTGTCGACGATGGTCAGCGTGCCGGCCGGCACGGCCGTGCTCGGCATGCCGCGCGAGGCCGGCCGCTTCGGCTGGGATAATGAGTTCGGCGAAATGAGCGTGGACGTGCCCGCGTTCGAGATCGATCGATACATGGTCACGAACGGTGCGTTCCTCGGGTTCATCGAAGACGGCGGTTATCGCGAGCCGAAGTGGTGGTCGCCGAAGGACTGGGCATGGAAGGAAGCGGAGCGCATCGAGCATCCCGCTGGCTGGTCGCAACGCACGGCGCAAGACGGTCGCCCCGCATGGACGCTGCGCACGATGTTCGACGACGTGCCCTTGCCGCTCGACTGGCCCGTCTACGTGAGCCACGCCGAAGCGAGCGCCTACGCGCGCTGGGCCGGCAAAACCCTGCCGACCGAGGCGCAATGGCAACGCGCGGCGCACGGTGCGCCTCAAGCGGCATCGGGGAACTTCGATTTCCGCAGTTGGGATCCACGGCCCGTCGACGCGCATCCGGACAACGTCAGCACGTTCGGCGCGGAAGGTCAGTTCGGCAACGGCTGGGAATGGACCTCGACGCTTTTCGAAGCGCTGCCGGGCTTCGAAGCGTTTCCGTTCTATCCCGGCTATTCGGCCAACTTCTTCGATGGGCAGCACTACGTGCTGAAGGGCGGTTCGGCGCGTACCGCGCTGTGCATGCTGCGGCCGGAATTTCGCAACTGGTTTCAGCCGCATTATCAGTATGTGTATGCCGGGTTTCGGTGTGTGCGGGGTTGAGGAATAAAGCAGAAGATGAAGACAAAATCCAGCTTCCGCTTTAATGCAAATTTTTTCACGAAATGCTTTATTGTTTCAGCAAACGCTTTAATTTATCCTCACGACGACGCTTAGCTTCGTCATGCACTAAAAATAGTCTCGCACGAAATGGAACAGGCGGATCTCTGCATCGGATCGTGCCAAAATGTTAAGGAAGGTCTGCAAAAGTCCTGGCATTGCGTTGCTGCTGAGCTATCCTGGAAACAGAGCGAATTAGTTGAGGAGCAGTGTGATGACGCAACTTGGTCTTGGTCTGGATCTGTCAACGAAGCG
>NZ_VZQP01000074.1:0-29486 GCF_014397655.1 Paraburkholderia sp. UCT31 | reverse complement strand
GGCAGAAGGCGGTTCGGGTGGACGCTGCACGGCGGATCGCGGTCAGGCTGCCGGCGATTGTACGCAAGTTGTCTGACGTCTTGAGGATTATAGGGGTTTTCCCTGGTCAAAAGCATTCGTCGCGTGAAAAACCACACGGCGCGGGAAAAAAGGTGGTGTCCCCGGGCACGACGTCGCACACGGGCCGCGGCGACTCCTGCATCGCCGTCCTCCAGTCGCGGACGCTGGCGCGCGCTTGCATCGTTGGGATGTGCGCGAGCGTACTGGACGGCCCGAACGGGTACGCCCGAACGTGGTAAGTTCGCTCGCGGTATATCCGATCGATGTGTTCGAGGAGGAACTCATCCTGCGTCACGCCATGGCTTGCCTGCTGAACACAGTCCGCGAAGCCTTGACGATCAGCGTCGGCGTGAGAGCGGCTTGGGGAGGTGGCGCGCTTCTGCTTTATGCGCACGGCGCAGCCGCCGTCACCGACATCGATACCGGCACCGGCGCCGCCTCAGGAATCAACACCGGCTTCGTCTCGCTGTATGGCGTGATCGATACGAGCGTCGAAATCACCGACCCCGGTTCGGGCTGGGTCGCGCGCATGGACTCCGGCGCGTATCGCGGCTCGCGGGTCGGGCTGCATGGCGCGGAGCCGCTCGGGGGCGGCAACGCGATCGTGTTCACGCTCGAAAACGGCTTCAGCTCGACCGACGGCAGCTTGCAGGTGCCCGGCTCGATCTTCAATCGCCAGGCATGGATCGGCGCGAGCGGCAGCTGGGGCGAACTGCGCGTCGGCCGTCAGTATTCGCCGATCTATATCCCGTTCAAGGGCGATCTCGACGCGTTCGGCGCCGGCACGATCGCCTCGGGGCTCAACAATCTGTCGAAGATCACGCCGTATGCGAACAACGCGGTTGCGTATCTGTCGCCGCGCATCGCCGGCCTCAGTGCGACGCTGATGATGGCGATGCGCGATCCGTCCGAGGCCGACGGCAACGGCATCGACGGTTATTACGTGAGCGCGTCGTATCGGCTCGACCACCTGCATCTGCTGTACGCGCGCCAGCAGACGCACAGTGCCGGCGCGCTGCGCGCGAACCTCGGCGGCGCGAACTACGCCTTCGGCAAGCTGCGCGTGTGGCTGTCCTTTTTCAACGGCGATGGCGGCACACCGGTCTATCACGGCGCGGGCGGCTCGCTGTCGGCGCAGTACAGTTTTTCGACCAATGCGCGTGCCTCGCTCGGCTATGCGCACGTGCGCGACTACACGACGCCTGGCGGCAGCGCGGACCAGTTCAGCGCGGCATTCGAATACAGCATGTCGCCGACGCTGCTGCTGTATTTCAGCGCCGCCTATCTCGCGAATCACGACGACTCGCGCTTCACGCTGCGCGGCGTCAACGTGACCGGGCTGCCCGTTGCCTATCCAGGCGCGCCGGTCGCGGGGGTCCAATTCGGTGTGATAGAGCGGTTCTAGCGCGCATCGCAATACGTCAAGCTTTCAGTCGAATCATTCACCCATTGGATAAACGCGCTTGAATGCGTGCGCGAAATCACATGTCGCGCGGGCCTGATTTCTGCGTCGCGTTTTACGCCAGCTTTCAACACGAAACGGCTGAGGGCGTGTTGCGCGTCGACGAATCAATTAACGAATTTTTCCTTATGTTGATCCTCATATCGTTCGATTCACATAACGCGCAGATTCCGCGTGATCACGCTTGCGCGTTGGCACGATTCCGATTGAACAGAAAACGGGGTAGCGGCGCTATGCTAGCGGTTTCGTCTACTCGAGGAGCGACCGATGACCCAACACGCAGGTTCGATGATCACGTTCAACCGTCCCGACGGCAAGCAGCTACAGGGCTATCTCGCGAAGCCTGAAAAAACCGCGGGCGCGCCCGCGGTCGTCGTGATCCAGGAATGGTGGGGCTTGAACGACCAGATTCGCGGCGTCGCCGATCGCCTCGCGAAAGCCGGCTACTTCGCGCTGGTGCCCGATCTGTATCGCGGCAAGTCGACGGTCGAAGAGGATGAGGCGCACCACTTGATGAGCGGCCTCGATTTCGGCGATGCCGCAACGCAGGACGTGCGCGGCGCGGTCCAGTATTTGCAGCAGCACGCGGCGAAGGTTGGCTTGACCGGCTATTGCATGGGCGGCGCGCTGACGTTCCTCGCGCTGTGCAACGTGCCTGAAGTGGCGGCCGGCGTCGTCTGGTATGGCTTCCCGCCGCTCGACTATATCGACGCGGCGAAGATCAAGGTTCCGGTGATGGGCCACTGGGGTCTGCAGGACGACTTCTTCGCCGCCGACACCGTCGACGCGCTCGAAAAGAAACTCACCGACGCGAAAGTCGACGTCGAGTTTCATCGCTATCTGGCGCATCACGCGTTCGCGAACGAAACGGCGGTCGGGTCGGGCCGCATCGCGAGGACGCAATACGACCCGGTCTGGGCGCAACAGGCGTGGGATCGTACGTTGACGTTCTTTGGCCGCACGCTGTGGAAATGAGTTGGTGAATGGCGGAAGCGGACGGTTCGTCCGCTTCGTGAGAGTGCCCGCGGTCGTGGCGCTTTCTTGATTCGGCCGCGCTGTTTTGCAGCGCGGCCGTTTTCTTATGCAGCCCGTTCCGGGTTTACGCGGCGCGCTTCGTTGCTCGCGAACGGCAGCTCACAGCTTCGAAGCGCCATCGACATGCAGCGTCTCGACGGTGATCCAGCGCGCGGCGTCCGAAGCCAGGAAGGCCGTCGCGCCGGCATCGACGCGCTGGCAACAGGCCCATGACGTTTTCGCCGACCACGGCTATCATGCAGGCGCACACGACAAAACCGGCGGGGACACCTTGACGACCGATCAGGCAGCCAACCGCACCGCAACCGCGGCCGCAGCAATGCCAGCGGCTTTCGACTACACCCACTTCGACACCTTCGGCACTGTGCCGCGCGAGCAGCTGCCTGTGTGGCGCGAGCGCGTCGGCCATTTTCTCGATGTGCCGATTTCGCGCCGGCAACTCGCCGACGGCTTTCGCGGCACCATCGATACCTATCGCGCCGGCGGCATGGCCTTTACGGGTTGCCGCACCGATCCGGTCGCGCAATCGCGGTCGGTCGCGCGCATTTCGACCGACAACGTGCGCCAGATCGTGTTTCATATAGCCGTCGAAGGGACCTTCGAAACGACCACGGGCCTCTATCCGAAGCGCGTCGCGCTGCAAACGCGGCCGGGCATTCTCGCGCTCGACATGAACCAGCCGATGCGGATGACGCGCGGCCCGTGCCGTCTGCTCGCGCTGTTCCTGCCGCGCGCCATCATCGATCCGGTGCTGCCGGAGGCGGAGTCCATACATGGCCGCGTAATCGAATATCAGACGCCGCTGGCGCGGCTGATTCCCGCGCAGCTGTCGGAACTGTGCCGCACGTTGCCCACGATGGACGCGTCCGCGGCTCAGGAAGCGCTCCACACCTGCGCGCTGTTGATGGCGGCGGCGTTCGGCAAGGAAACAGGCTTGACCGGCAGTGCGCGGGCGGTGGCACGCACCGCGATGTTCACGGCAGCGCGCCGCTATATCGACGCAAATCTCGGCCAACCTGATCTGACGGTCGACAGCGTGCTGGCCATGTCGCAGCTGTCGCGGCCCACGCTGTATCGATTGTTCGAGCCGGAGGGTGGGCTTCACGCGTATATCCGCAACCGGCGCCTGCGCGAAGCGGCCGATGAACTGCATCGCCACCCGCGCAGGCCGGTGATCGAGGTCGCGTACGGCTGGGGCTTCAATAGCGCGTCGGATTTCAATCGCGCGTTCAAGCGTGCCTACGATATGTCGCCGGGTGATTTTCGCGCGGCGGCATCCGCAATCAATGCATGGAGACGACAACGTGGTGAAGATCGATCCTGACCGGCTGATGGCCGACCTCAAACGGCTGCGCGGTTTCGGCGCGACCGGTCCCGGCGTGGTCCGGCTCGCACTGTCGCCGGTCGATCTGGCGGCGCGCGAATGGCTGGTCGGCAGGATGACTGAGGCGGGGCTCGACGCGCGCATCGACGGCGTCGGCACCGTGTTCGGACGCTCGCGCAATAGCGGTCCCGCGCTCGTGATCGGCTCGCATACCGACACGCAGCCGACCGGCGGCTGGCTCGATGGCGCAATGGGCGTGATGTACGGGCTCGAAATCGCCCGCGCACTAGCGGAGCATGAGGCGACGCGGCACCTCGCCGTCGACGTCGCGTCGTGGATCGACGAGGAGGGCACGTTCTCGGGCCTGCTCGGCAGCCGCAGCTTCGTCGGCGAGGTGGTCGACGACTCGATTCGCGGCGCGACGAACCGGCAGGGCGAACGCCTCGCCGACGTACTCGAGGCCGCTGGACTGGCGGGCCGGCCGCGTGCGCGTTTCGAGGCAGGGCGCCAGGTCGCGTATCTGGAGCCGCATATCGAGCAGGGCGGACGTCTCGAAGCGATCGGCAAAGCGATCGGCGTCGTCACGACGATCGTCGGGCTGCGCGAATCGCGGCTGCGCTTCACGGGTCAGCGCAATCACGCGGGCACGACGCCAATGGCGATTCGCCGCGACGCGGGCGCGGCGCTCGTCGCGTTCATCGCGCGGATGAACGACGCGTTCGGGCAGCTGGCGGACGCGGATACCGTCTGGACCGTGGGCCGCATCGATCTCGATCCGGGCTCGATGAGCGTCGTGCCCGGCGCGGCCGACATGTACCTGCAATTCCGCGATGCGAACCCGGCACGGCTTCAGGCCATGGAACGCGCGCTCGCGGAACTGGTACGCGATTTCAACGCGCACGACGCGGTGAGCGTCGAATTGCAGACGCTCGACGAGCCGATCGAACCCGTCAGCATGGACGCCACGCTCGCGGAGCACATCGCGCGAGCCGCCGAAGCACTCGCGCCGGGCCAGTGGCTGCGCATGCCAAGCGGCGCCGCGCACGACGCGCAGGTGATCGCGCGTTGCATGCCGGCGTGCATGATGTTCGTGCCGAGCATCGGCGGCGTGAGTCACGACTTTATCGAGGACACGGCCGAGGCGCATATCGTGCTCGGCTGCCAGGTCGCGGCGACGGCCGCGGCTTCGATGCTGCTGCAGCTATCGGCTGGGCATTCCTGAGGGCCGCGCTACTTCCACTTGTCGCCGAGCGCGTCGAGCCCGGCTTTCATCAGATCCTCGGGCAGCATCGCGATGCGCAGCTCGCAGTCGGCGTCGAGCGTCAGGAACCACGGTTCGGCAAGCGCGGGGATCGCCGATGCATCGGCGACCTCGACGACCGCCACCGCGCCGCGTTTGCCCTGCTGCTCGGTGAAGTAGATGGCTTCTGGTTTCATGTCCTCGAGGATCTTTCTCATCAGGTCGCCGATTCGGCCTTCGCGCACGAGTGTGCTGAACGGTTCGTTCGGTATTTGTATGTTGAGAAGCATGCGCATGTCATCCTCCTGTTCGATACCCCAAAGGGCATCTTAAGGATAGGTGTTGCATGCGCGGGCGATGGTGCTGATCGCGGACGAAGCATCGGCGATTACGGCCGGTGGGTGGCGCATCGTGCCGGGTGTGCGCTGCTTTAGCTACCGAACAGCGAACCCTGCGTTCCCCGGCTCGGCTGACGATGCGCCGGTTTCGCGGGCGCATCGTCCTTGACAGCTTGCGCCGCTCCCCGGTCAGGCGCCTGCCTTTGCGCGTCATCCGCCGCTGCTTCGAGCGAGGTCTGCCCCGCCTCCAGCGAAAGCAGCAGCATCTTGTTGGCGAGGCCGCCGGCGAATCCCGTCAGCTCGCCCGACGCGCCGATCACGCGATGACACGGCGCGACAATCGAAATCGGATTCCGGCCGTTTGCCGCGCCCACCGCGCGCACCGCATTGAGGTTGCCGATCTGCTGCGCGATCTCCGAGTAGCTGCGCGTCTGGCCGAACGGAATGGTCAGCAGCGCGCGCCAGACCTGCTTCTGGAACTCGGTGCCGTGAAAGTCGAGCGGCAGATCGAAGGCCTGGCGCGTGCCCGCGAAGTACTCATGCAATTGCCGCGCTGTCTCGACGAGCACCGCGAGTTCGTTCGCTTCGCTCATTTCGCCGAGTCGCACGCGGTCAGGCTTGTCGTGCTCCCACAGAATCGCGGCAAGGCATTCGCCTTTCGCCACGAGCTTCAACTGACCGACCGGCGAATCGATCAACTTGTATGCGTACGTCACTTTCTCAGGCTCCTGACAGGGTGGCGGCGCAAGGACTTGCGAGGCGGCGGCGTTTCGGCGACCGGACGCGCAAAACTGCATGAAGGCTGCGCCGTTATCCGATAGTGTGTCGCTTGCGTGGCCCGAACGCGCTCCCGATATTGCTGTCTCATTCGCATTCGACATGGCCGCGACGGCCGTGACCCCAGCGACGCTCGCATCACTGTACCGCAGAGAACCCCAGATGACCTTCGACTCAGTAAAATCGACAGCTTCGGTACGACGCGCTGCGGGCGCTACCCGATCTTCTTTCCCACGACTGTGACCACGACTTTAGAACACCTGCGGGCCGGGCGACTGGCGGGTGCGCGCGAACTCAAACTCGCGTGCGGCCTGAGCGAATTTCCGCGCGAGATTTTCGATCTCGCCGATACGCTCGAAGTGCTCGACCTGTCGAACAACGCATTGACGACGCTGCCGGACGATCTGCCGCGTCTGCGCAAACTTCGCATCCTGTTCGCGTCCAACAACCCGTTCACCGAATTGCCCGGCGTGCTCGGCGAATGCGCGCAACTGAGCATGATCGGCTTCAAGTCGAATCGCATCCGCGAGGTGCCGGCGCGCGCGCTGCCGCCGCTGCTGCGTTGGCTGATTCTGACCGACAACGATCTCGAGCGCTTGCCCGCGGAGCTCGGCCGCTGCACGCAACTGCAGAAGCTGATGCTTGCCGGCAACCGGCTGCGCGCGCTGCCCGAGGAGTTGCTCGCATGCACGCGGCTCGAACTGCTGAGGGTCGCGGCGAATCGTTTCGATGCATTGCCGAGTTGGTTGCTGCGTCTGCCGCGGCTTGCGTGGCTCGCGTATGCGGGCAATCCGTTCAACGCGGCGCTCGAACAGGCGGCGCTCATCGACACTCCGATCAGCGGCATTCGTTGGGATGCGTTGCGGCTCGAACGGCCGTTGGGCGAGGGCGCATCGGGCGTCATCTATCGCGCGGCGCTGCACGCGGACAACGAGCCCGCGCCGCGTGCGGTCGCCGTCAAGCTGTTCAAGGGCGCGGTGACGAGCGACGGTTTGCCCGACTGCGAGATGGCTGCTTGCATTCGCGGCGGCGAACATGCGAACCTGATCCCCGTGCTCGGCAAGGTGATCGGGCATCCGTCGGATACGCATGGCCTCGTGATGGGATTGATCGATACGCGCTTCGCCAATCTCGCCGGCCCGCCGAGCCTCGCATCGTGTACGCGCGACATCTATCGCGACGACGCGCGCTTCGACCTTGCGACGGTGCTCGGTATCGCGAGCGGCATCGCGAAGGTCGCGAGTCATCTGCATCGGGGCGGCGTGATGCACGGCGATCTGTACGCGCACAATATCCTGCACGGCGGCGCGGGGCGCGCGCTGCTCGGCGATTTCGGGGCGGCGTCGTTTTTTGACGCCGGCAATCGCGAGCTCGCTATCGCGTTGCAGCGGCTCGAAGTGAGGGCGTACGGCTGTCTGCTCGAAGAACTGCTCGAGCGTTGCGACGTACCCGGTGGACTCGACGCGCAACTCGCCGCCTTGAAGACGCGTTGTCTGAGCGAAGATATCGACAGCCGGCCGCTCTTCGACGAAATTGCCGCCAGCGTCGCGTCGTTCGATCGGCACGTCCACGACCGGCACCTCCGCGAAGGAGTCAAGCCATGACGCAGAACATGCGCCGCCGCGTGCTGCTCGCGGGCGCGCTGGCCGCAACCGGTCTCACTGGCGTCGCGCTGTTCGCGGACGATGCCGGCGCCGAAGTGCTGCCCGGCACGAAGCCGAAGATCGCGCTCGTACTCAAATCGATGTCTGACCCGTTCACGGTCGCGATGGTCGACGCTGCGCGCAATTACCAGGATCACTTCTCGTCGCAATTCAGCCTGACGATTCGCGGCACGGCCAAACAGACCGACACCGCCGCGCAGATCCGCATGGTCGACGAGGCGATCAGGGCGAAGGTGAACGCGATCGTGATCGCGCCGACCGACTCGAAGGCGCTGATCCCGGTGATCGCGCGCGCGATCAAGGCCGGCATCATCACGATCACGATCGACAACCCGCTCGACGATGCGGCGCAAGCGGCCGCCGGCATCTCGGTGCCGTTCGTCGGGCCGAACAATCGCAACGGCGCGAAGCAGGTCGGCCAATATCTGGCCGCGCGGCTGAAGCCCGGCGATCAGGTTGGCATCATCGAAGGCGTTTCGGCGAGCAGCAATGCGCAGCAGCGCACGGCCGGCAGCCGCGATGCGATGGATGCCGCGAGCGTGCAGGTCGTCGCGGTCGAGTCGGGTGACTGGGAGTACGGCAAGGCCCGCGACGTGGCCGCGAAAATGCTGGCCGAGCACCCGCAGCTGCGCGCGCTGTTATGCGGCAACGACAACATGGCGATGGGCGCGGTCGACGCGGTTCGCGACGCGGGTCGCGGCGGCGGCGTCTATGTCACCGGCTACGACGCGATCGATGCGATCAAGCCGCTACTCGCCGACGGCCGCGTGCTCGCGACGATGAACCAGTTCGCCGGCCGCCAGACCGTGTTCGGCATCGACTTCGCGTTGAAGGCGGTGACCGAGCGGCGCAAGCAGCGCGAGTTGTCGAAGGTGATCGAGACGCCGCTGCAACTGGTGACGGCCTCGATACGTTGAAGCGGCGTAGCGATTAGCGCGCAGCGACGGCGGCAGCGATTTTTTCCGTGGCATGATGATGTCCAGTGTATTGGTATTCAACCACAACGAACCGCTGGGCCTGCCATGTCCTTCCATACCTGGTTGCTTTTCGCCGGTGCCTATCTGCTCACCACCATTTCGCCGGGACCGAACGTTCTGCTCGTGATCCGCAATTCGGTCCGCTATGGAAACCGCGGCGCGGCGGCGAGCGTCGCCGGTAATCTGCTCGCGCAAGGCGTCGTCGTCGCGCTCGTGGCGCTAGGTGTCGGCGCGGTATTGACGACGCTGCCGCCGCTCTTCGTCGCGATGAAAGTGCTCGGCGCGGGTTATTTGGTGTATCTCGGCATCAGGCAACTGCGCGGCGGCAACAAAGAGGCATCGCGGGCCGCGCAGCCGGCGGGCGTCGCATCGTCCGCTTATACGTTCGAGCGCAAGAAGGTATTCCGTGAAGCCTTGCTCGTGTCCGGCAGCAATCCGAAGACGATGATCTTTCTATCGGCGTTCATGCCGCAATTCATCGACCACGAGCGCGGCCTGGCGGAGCAGTTCATCGTGATGTATCTGACGATCGCGGTCACCGTCGCGCTCGTGCACACCATTTATTCGCTCGGCGTGCGCGGTATCCATACGCGCGTCGGAGCCAGCCGGTGGGTCGCGGCCCTCAAACGCGGCAGCGGGCTCGTCTTCGTCGCGCTCGGCATCAAGCTGCTGACCGCGCAACGCGGCTAGTCCGTCATGATGCCGGCAAGAAAATGAGCCGAATGCAAAGCATCGTCGATGTGAACGTGCTGTTCCTGAATGGGCAGGGCGAGTGCCTTTTCATCCGGCGCGCGAATACCGGTTTCAGGGACGGCCAGTACGCGTTGATTGCCGGCCATCTCGAACCGGGCGAATCGATCGAGGCATGCGCGATTCGCGAATCGAAAGAAGAAGCGGGTGTGACGATCGCGCCCGGCGCGCTCGAATTCAAACTCGTGATGCGGCGCGATTCGGACACGAACCGCATCAGCTTCTTTCTCGTGTGCCGTTCATGGCAAGGCGAACTGGCGAACATGGAGCCGCACAAGTGCTCGGGCTTCGTGTGGGCGAAGCCGGACCATCCACCGGCACCGGTCGTCGACTACGTGGCGGCCGCTCTCGCGCATATCCGCGACGGTGTGATGCTGGCCGATTTCAAGCCGTGATTCGCAGAGTTCCTGCTTATCTCGTCACTTTTGCCGACGATGTCCTGAACGAATCAAACCCGCAAAATCCCGCTGAATCGAGCGACGAAACGACCGCCAATTGACGCGGCTCCAATCGCGACGTTCGACGCGAAGGGCGACCTTCAGCACGGCGTGATCTCGCTGTACGACTACAAGGACGGCAAAAAGACGCTGCTGGACGTCGTCAAGATGTAACAGCGAGCGGTACGCCGCAAAAGCACAAAGGGCCGATCAAGCATTGCTTCATCGGCCCTTTGTTTTGACGGTAGCGAGATCGTTCGACTCAGGTCATTGTGGTTACGGCACGAGCCACAACGCCACCGCGTAAATCACCAGCGACACCGCGAACGTCACCGCCGTATAGCCCATGACGCGCTGAATCCGGATACCCGCGATCGCGACGATCGGCACGGCCCAGAACGGCTGCAGCATGTTCGATACATTCTCGGCCATCGCGACGCCCATTGCGGTGCGCGGCACCGACGCATGCAGGCTGAGCGCCGCGGGCAGCACGAACGGACCCTGCACCGCCCAGTGGCCACCGGCGCTCGGCACCAGCAGCGTGATGATCAGCGAGCTCAGATAGCTCCACAGCGGCAGCGTGGCGGGCGACGCGATCGTCACGAACGCTTTCGCGATCATCGACGCGAGACCCGTGCCCTTCATGATGCCCATGATCCCGCCGTACATCGGATATTGCAGCAGCATCGAGCCGGTCTGACGCGCGGCGCGGCGAATCGAATTCGCGTACGCGATCGGCGTGCGTTGCAGCGCGAGACCGATCATCAGGAAGATCAGGATCGTGTTGTTGATGTCGAGATCGAATCCTTCCTTGTGCCACGTCAGCGCCAGATAGCCGATGCCGAGCGCGAGCATCAGCAGTGTGCCGAGCATCGACTGTTCGAGGCGCGCCGCGAGCGATGTCTCGCTGCTCGCGCGGGCATGCGGGTCGTCGCTCGGCGCGTCGGCGGCTGCTTCGCCGCTCTGACGAAACGCGACGACGTTCTCCGCCTTCGGATGCATCTTGATGAAGATCGCGGTCATCACGACGACGACCAGCACGGTCGGAATGAACACGAACGGCGCGAAGATGGTTTCGCTGAGCGGCACCACGTGGCCGGTCGCTTTCTCGACGAGATTCAGCGCATTGCCGTGCGATGCCTGTGATAGCGCGATCGAACTTGACAGCCCGCTGTTGCAGATCGACCAGGCCGAATAGCTGCCCGCGACGAGCCATGCGAAGTCGACGTCGACGCGCCGCGCGATTTCCCGCGACAGCAACGCGCCGACGATGAGCCCGAGCCCCCAATTGAGCCACGCGGCAACCGCGACGACCGGAAACACGAGCAGCGCGGCACGCGTCGGCGAGTTCGCATGCGACGCGAGCGCGCGCAGACCGCGTTGCACGATCGGCGCTTCCGCGATCGCGTAGCCGGTCGCGAGGATCAGGATCATCTGCAGCGCGAAGCCCAGAATGCCGAACGTGCCGGTGTACCAGGAATCGAGCAGCGTCGGCAGTGTGCCGTTCGGTGCGATCAGCATCGCCAGCACGGCGACGAAGAACGTCAGGCAGATCGACAGGACGAACGGGTCGGGCATGACCTGCTCGAAAACATAAACCAGCCCTTCGACGATGCCGCGCGAAGCGGCCGGTCGGCCGGCGGCGTGAGGGGGAGTGTCTCGCTTCATGTGTGTGACTCTGTGTAGTGCCGGGCCCTGTGCTGGGCGGAGGGGCGGGTACGGCGCGCCGGCGCGGGGTGCTGGCGCGTATTGGCGGCAAACTTGCCTTACCTGATCTTGATCACAGCGGACAGATTGGCGCGAATCCAGGAGGGTGGGCCCAGGCTTGGGCGCGCCTGGCCTCGAACCCGGTGTTGCGCTCGAAAAGACCTCTGTTTCCGTTTCAATGTTCTTATGGTGAACACGGTTTCGTTAAACGAACGCTGCATTATTCGCGGTGGGAGCGGGCAATGTCAAGAAAAGGTGAAATCGGCTGAGCGGTCGCGGCATCGTTTAATACTTTCCCCGACCTAATTACGCAGAAAAAATATATTGGACGTCTTACTGGCGTTCTTGCACTATTCGTTCCCGACGCAAAGTCCGCGCTGCGATCCCCACGCCCGCGCGGGCGCTCATCAAAACCGATAACAGCAATACCTGAGGATACAGATGCCTAACTATCGCTCACGCACTTCGACTCATGGCCGCAACATGGCCGGCGCCCGCGCGCTGTGGCGCGCCACCGGCATGAAGGACGACGATTTCGGCAAGCCGATCATCGCGGTCGTGAACTCGTTCACGCAGTTCGTGCCGGGCCACGTGCATCTGCGCGACCTGGGCGCGCTGGTCGCGAAGCAGATCGAAGCGGCCGGCGGCGTGGCGAAGGAATTCAACACGATCGCCGTCGACGACGGCATCGCGATGGGCCACGGCGGCATGCTGTATTCGCTGCCGTCGCGCGAACTGATTGCGGACTCGGTCGAGTACATGGTCAACGCGCACTGCGCGGACGCGATGGTCTGCATCTCGAACTGCGACAAGATCACCCCGGGCATGCTGATGGCCGCGATGCGCCTGAACATTCCGGTCGTGTTCGTGTCGGGCGGGCCGATGGAAGCGGGCAAGGTCAAGTCGCCGACCGACGGCCAGGTGATCGCGAAGATCGACCTGATCGACGCGATGATCAAGGCCGCCGATCCGAAGATCAGCGACGCCGAAGTCGCCGAAGTCGAGCGCAGCGCGTGCCCGACCTGCGGTTCGTGCTCGGGCATGTTCACCGCGAACTCGATGAACTGCCTGACCGAGGCGATCGGCCTCGCGTTGCCGGGCAACGGCACCATCGTCGCGACGCACGCATGGCGCAAGGGCCTGTTCGAGCAGGCGGGCAGCCTGGTCGTCGATCTGTGCCGCCGCTACTATCAGGAGGAGGACGCCTCGGTCCTGCCGCGCAGCATCGCCACCAAGCAGGCGTTCGAAAACGCGATGACGCTCGACGTCGCGATGGGCGGCTCGACCAACACCGTGCTGCACCTGCTGGCCGCCGCGCAGGAAGCGGGCGTCGATTTCACGATGTCGGACATCGACCGTATCTCGCGCAAGGTGCCGTGCCTGTGCAAGGCCGCGCCCATGACCGACAAGTACCACATCGAGGACGTGCATCGCGCGGGCGGCATCATCGGTATTCTCGGTGAGCTCGCGCGCGCGGAGCTGCTCGATCTGTCGTGCGGCAACGTGCATAGCGGCACCCTCGGCAACGCGATCGCGAAGTGGGACATCGCCGGCGGCGCGGGCGAGGAAGCGCAGAAATTCTTCCGCGCGGCGCCGGGCGGCATTCCGACCACGGTCGCCTTCAGCCAGGAAGCGACCTACGCGACGCTCGACACGGACCGCAAGAGCGGCTGTATCCGCAGCAAGGAAAACGCGTACTCGAAGGACGGCGGCCTCGCGGTGCTGTACGGCAATCTCGCGGAGAAGGGCTGTATCGTGAAGACCGCCGGTGTCGACGAATCGCAGTGGCTGTTCTCGGGTCGCGCGCGCGTGTTCGAAAGCCAGGACGACGCGGTCGACGCGATTCTCGGTGACAAGGTCGTGCCGGGCGACGTCGTGGTGATCCGCTATGAAGGTCCGAAGGGCGGTCCGGGCATGCAGGAAATGCTGTACCCGACTTCGTATCTGAAGTCGAAGGGCCTCGGCAAGAGCTGTGCGCTGTTTACCGATGGCCGTTTCTCGGGCGGCTCGTCGGGCCTCGTGATCGGCCATGCGTCGCCGGAAGCGGCGGAAGGCGGCACGATCGGTCTGGTCGAAGACGGCGACGTGATCGAGATCGACATTCCGCAGCGCAAGATGCATCTCGCGGTGTCGAACGAAGAGCTCGCACGCCGTCGCGCGGCGATGGAAGCGCGCGGCGACGACGCATGGCAGCCGACCAATCGCGAGCGTGTCGTGTCGCAGGCACTGCAGGCGTACGCGGCGCTCGCGACTTCGGCCGATCGCGGCGCGGTGCGCGATATTTCGCAATTGAAGCGCAAATGAAGCGCCAATAAAGCGCGGACTGGCGCGGATCAGCGCGGCGGCCCTTTTCGCGGTGACGCGACTGGGGCTCTAATAGAGACCGGTATGCGGGCGACTGCATGCCGGTTTTTTTTGCGGCGGCAGTGCGAATGGACGATCGATCAGGCGTCTCCTGCGCAGCCCTGCGCGGAGCCTTTCCTAAGCCGGAAAACTGGAAACGATGTCATCGGCACGCTGCGACGACCCCGCCAGCATCACGCAGTTTCTGCCGTTGGCTTTCGCGGCATAGAGCGCTGTATCGGCTCTCGCCATCACCGAGGCAACGGTATCGCCGTCACCGAATTCGTCGACGCCAGCGCTGAGTGTGCATGCGACGTCGCCGGCCGGAGCGCGCGGAGCAGACGCCGCGACGAGTGCGCGCAACATGGCAGCGTAACAATGGGTGTGATCCATGAAGGCTCCTGGCGCAACACCAGGTCGCGCCAGTTACATCCGCTGCCTCCGCACGAAGCGCATATCGTACCGGAAGAATTTTTCGCGCCAGATCAAATTTCAACGATTTTCGCCCGACGATTTCCTTTCGAATCGCTGGACAGACTCATCTGGCGTCGACGTAACGGGGCGGTTGCCACGCATAGCCGGATTTCGGCCTCACGCGACCTTCGCGTTACGGCCTGCTTGCGTCTATGCTTGACTCACTTGTTTGGCTGCCAACAACGCCGACGAGGTCTTCTGCAGTCTTCAATAATCGCCCGCTCACCAAGGGCAAACCCAACAGGAGAAAACCAGATGTCACGATCCATCACGCGGCGCGCTTTCATGGTGTTCGGTGGTTTGGCCTTCGCGGGTACGCTGACCTTGGCGCAAGCGGCGCCCGTCTCGTTTGAGGTGCCTTTGACGGGCGCCCAACAGGTTCCGCCGGTGCAGACGCCGGGCAGCGGCAGCGCCAAGCTCACGTACGACCCCAGCACGCGGGTCGTCACCTGGAACATCAGCTTCAGCGGATTGACGAGTCCGACCACGATGGCGCATTTCCACGGACCCGCCCCGGCCGGTAAAAACGCTGGCGTAAAGGTCTGGCTGTCGCAGAAGGGCACCATGGAGGTGACGAGCCCGATCACCGGTCAGGCCACGCTATCTCCGGACGAAGCCAAGATGTTCGAAGCCGGTGACATGTACATCAACGTTCACACGAAGAACAATCCGGATGGCGAGATTCGCGGCCAGGTGACGCCGCCGAAGGGCAACTGAAGCTGGCACGGTAGCCGCGCCCGGAGAGCGGGTTTGCGTCAGGCTCACAGATAAGCCGCGAGCAGCATCACCACGGCAACGCCGACGCCGAACGGCAGCAGCGCCAGCAGCGCTGGCGCCTGCCGCGGGGCGTCCACGGACGAGGGCAGCAGTTTGTAGCCGGTCAGCATCGGGCGCAGCAGGTTGTGTCCCTTCGCTACCGCGTAGAGGGCGATCACGAGCACGTGCAGCACCACCGCGGCGAGCAGCACGTACCAGACAAGGCCGTGCAACGCCGAGATTGCGTTGGCGAGCCACGCGGGCACCAGTTCGCTAAACGGCCCTTCGTCGGCGATGTCGTTGTTGACGTAGAGCCCGCTCAGCGTCTCGGTCAGCAGCAAGACGAGCAGAAATAGAACCATCCAGCCGCCGGCCGCATTGTGACCGACCTGCACATCGGGCTCGCGATGAAACAGGCGGCGCAAATGACGAAGCGCGGCAGCGGGTGATGCCACGAAACTGCGAAAGCGGGCGGTCTCACTGCCAAAGCAGCCCCATAGCAGCCGGAAAATAACAAGGGCGAGCAGCGTCTCGCCGACGCGCACGTGCCAGTCGATCCAGTTCAGCTTCAACGTGACATACGCGGCCGTGACCAGCACGACCACCAGCCAGTGAAACAACCGCACCGGCGCGTCCCAGACAAGGACAGGGCGGGTTACGGGCTGGGTCGGCCGCGTGTCGGGTTCGTGAGCATCCATGTGTCGTACCTGCGTGCGCGATCGCGCTCGGACGAAAATCCGCGTGGCTCCTCGGCCACGCGGAAAATCGACGGAGCCGTGCTGGCAAACGAATTCAGTGTTTCGAGCGGGACTGGAAATTTCCCTACACTCTATCTGGCGGGAGCTTGAATCCGATTGCCACTCGAAGATCAGCTGGCGGCGGCGAGCGCGGTCGTTGGCGTCTGTTCAAGCCGATTGCCGCCCAGCGACTTGGCTCGATACAACGCCTGGTCGGCGGCTGAGAGCAGGTCGGTGAGGCAAGCCGTTTCGCGACTTGACTCGGCGAGTCCAATGCTGACAGTGGCGCGAATCCGGTCGCCGTCGGCGCCATGGGACATTGCGGCGAACCGGCTGAGAACGTTCTCGCCTAGCTTTTTTGCGCGGTCGCTGTCGTAGCCCGGCAGCAGGGCGGCAAATTCTTCGCCGCCGATGCGTGCAAGAATCGCGTCCGTACCCGTCACGGCTCGAACGGTTTGCGCGAATGACCTCAAAACCTCGTCGCCGGTCTTGTGCCCAAAGTGGTCGTTGATTCTCTTGAAGTGATCGAGGTCGA
The DNA here is from genome assembly GCF_014397655.1 of Paraburkholderia sp. UCT31. Taxonomy (NCBI): domain Bacteria; kingdom Pseudomonadati; phylum Pseudomonadota; class Betaproteobacteria; order Burkholderiales; family Burkholderiaceae; genus Paraburkholderia; species Paraburkholderia sp. UCT31. Next base: position 12,870 of record NZ_VZQP01000074.1, on the reverse strand, counting down.
ACGCAAGAAGTGTGACGGGTAGTCGATTTATGCCGTGGTCGCTGATAACCCGCTCGCCCTCTTCGAAAAACAACTTTCGATTCCCGAGGCGAGTCAGGTAATCCGTGCGGGACTCCTGCAAAAGCTCACCATGAATTTCTTCCCGAGTCAGCCGGAGCAAGGTCATCGGCAAAATGACCGAGTAGAGAACCCCTTCGTACATCGTGATTTCGCTGGTGACAGCCAGCACGCGCGGCCCGAAGATCGGCACCAGCCATGGCAGCACGAAAGCCCGGGCGACGTAAAACAGCGCGTGGATGCCCGTTACCGCCACGGCGACGCGCCGGGATTGAACCGCCGGCATGCCGTCGCCTCGCAGCAGTTCGAGCGTCATCATGGCGGAAGCCAGCGCGATCGGGATGGCGCTGACGTACATCCAGACGGCAGCCTGCCAACGCACGCCAGCCACGGCCCACGTGAGCCCCATCAGCAGAAGCAACCCGATCGAGCTCGCGAGATATCGCCGGCCGTTGAACATTGCCACACCGTCCAGGACGAGCAGATAGCCGGTGAGAATCACGAGATTACTCACTGCGGGGCCAGCTGCACCGAGCAGTTGAACCCGAAATGCAGCCGCCGCGCAACCGATTCCGAGGGTCGCATAGCCGGCCGCCAGCATTCGTAATTCCTTGTCTAGCTTCCGCTGATTAGTTACCCCCTGACAAATGAAGCAAAAGGCGGTCAAATTATCGCGGCCAGCGCACGGGCTGGCCAGTTGGGTCAGGCCCGCCCGCTCAACCCTCGCATCCGCCGGGCGAAATGGGCGCGCTCCGCATCGTCCATCAGCATGAGGAACTGATCGGCTTCCATATGAATCAGTTCTTCGTGATCGCCCGCCTCGAAGTAGACGTCGGGCTGGCCTGCCAAGCTGGATTCCAGGTAGGTTTTCATGCCATACGCCATACAAATTGGCGGCAGCGCACCCACATCGCAGTCCTTGAATAATTCGCGCAGTTCGACTTCCGTGGCCAGGGCGAGCCGGCGCCCTGTCTTGCTCCAGAGTTCGGAGAGCTGCACGGCGTAAGTTGACGGCAGCACGGCGGCCACGTAGCCGTGTTCGTCTTCGAGGAGCACGGTCTTGGCGAGGCGGTCGCCCGGAATGTGCGCCGCAGCAGCCGTTTCGATACTCGAGTGGCTGTATGGGTGACGCACGACTTCGTAGCGGGAACCCTTGCTGCGCAGGCAGTCCTGCAAGGTTGGCGACATCGACATGGCACACCTCCTGTCGAATACCTGAAAAGGAATGAACAATTGCGATCTTTTCAGAATAGTTCACGCACCGGCAATACGCACGCCAGCTGAACGATTCCATCGAGCGATCGAATCCACCGGTTGAATCCGCCGTTCCTCGGCTGACGTTGGTCGGCCGGTCCGGCGAACGACACCTTTGGTCCGTGCGAGGCATGGCGCCGCCGCGGACCGGAAAAGTTCGCAAGCTGTTGATCGTTAAGGAACTGCGTTCTACCGTTCTCGCAGGTGCAGCCGATTTACAGGTAGCCTGCATTCGTCAACTTGACAACGCCCATCGTGAACCTCGAACGCAGCCATACCTTCTCCTTTAGCCCCGACGGCGAACATTTCCTGCTCGACGGCCTGCCGTTCCAGATTCGCAGCGGCGAGATGCATCCAGCCCGCATCCCGCGCGAGTACTGGCGACACCGGATCCGCATGGCAAGGGCGATGGGGATGAACTGCATCGCGTTGTACATCATGTGGAATTACCACGAGACGCATAGAGGCGTGTTCGACTTCCGCAGCGGGAATCGCGATATCGAGGCCTTCGTCCGCCTGTGCCAAGCCGAGCAGATGTGGGTGCTGTTGCGCCCCGGGCCTTATGTGTGCGCAGAGTGGGATCTGGGCGGCCTCCCTTCCTGGCTGTTGCGCGATCCGGACATCCAGTTGCGGACCGACTCGGCCACCGATCCTCGCTACATGGCGGCGGTGGCTCGCTATATCGACGAACTGGTTCCGCGTATCAAGCCATTGATGAGCGAGCACGGCGGACCGATCCTGATGATCCAGATCGAGAACGAATTCGGTTCGTATGCGAGCAATCCGGCTTACCTCGAAGAGCTCAGGCAGCTTTGGCTAGCAGGAGGCATAACCGGGCCGTTCTACACCGAAGACGGTCTCCCGCAACTCGAACGCAATCGCACCACGGTAACGGGCGGCGCGATCGCGCTGAGCAACGGCGACGCAGCGCAGATCGCAACCGTGCGCCGCGAATTCCCCTCGGTGCCCGCGATGGCTGGCGAGGTCTACCCAGGGTGGCTCACGCATTGGGGCGAAGCGGGGTTCGCGGGCGTGGACTACGACCTCTCCAGTACCTTGGCCACGTTCATGGAGGCGCGGCTGTCGTTCAACCTGTATGTCATTCACGGCGGCACGAGCTTTGGCTTTTTTGCCGGCGCGAACGTGGACGCTTCAGGCAACTATCAGCCCGACATCACGAGCTACGACTACTGCGCCCCGATCAGCGAGCAAGGCATGGCGACGCCGAAGTACATGAAGTATCGAGACCTGATCGCCGGCTATCTGCCCGAACCCTTGCCAGCCATACCCGAGGTCATCGCCACGCTTGACTGCGCAGGCGCTGAGGCCTTGATGCCAACGCTCTACGCCTCGATCTGGGACAACCTGCCCGCGGCACTGCCACGCGAGCGTGGCGTCGAGCCGCAGTCGTTTGAACGCTACGGTCAGGCGTTTGGCTTCGTGCTGTATCGCAAGTCTTTGCCGGAGCACGCGCGCGGTGTGCTGGATATCAGCGCCGTTCACGACTACGCAACGGTTTTCCTTGGTGAACGGTACGCGGGCGGCGTATCGAGAGCGCAACTGCCGCAGAAGTACGCGCAGTCGCTCCACATGATGCATCGTGCGCCGCTTGCCCTGCCTTCGGCGCGGCACAACCACGGGTCGAGCCCGGACGGCCAGGTAGCGCTGGAGATACTCGTCGAGGCCATGGGGCGCGTCAACTTCGGACCCGCGATCGTTGACCGTAAAGGTCTGCTCCAGCCGGTCACGATGAAACACGTCGACGGCTCGCTCGCGTTGCTCGAGGAATGGGACATCTACCTGCTGCCAATGGATGAAACGTTTATCGCCAACCTCAACGAAGACTGCACGAACCCACGGAAACCCGGTCTCTTTTATAAGGCGAGCGTGCTGCTGACTGAAGTCGGCGACACCTGGCTCGACATGAGCAACTGGACCAAGGGTATCGTCTGGGTCAATGGCCACAATCTCGGACGCTACTGGAACATCGGCCCGCAAAGGCGCCTGTATTGTCCCGCGCCGTGGCTCGTGCAAGGTAACAACGAGGTGCTGGTCTTCGACCTCCATCAGATCGAGACAAAGCCGATTCAACTGGCCGACAGGTTGTACTAGGGCCTGTTCACGCTAATAACGGGCCAGCCCCTGGAAGGTTTTTTTTAAACAGGGGAACGTGCCTTTGCGCCCGTATTGCGGCGTCGGTCGTCGCTTGTTTGGCTCGGCCAAACGGCGCTCCTCTCTCCTTGCACTACGCGCGCAAAGGCACGTTCGCAAGCCCGTTATTAGCGTGAACAGGCCCTAGCGCCTACGCCTCGTCCCCCCTTCACCGCTTCGCGGCGGCAACCGGCAGCAGTTCGAGCGTGAGCACTTCGAACGGCGCCAGTTGCACTGCTTGCGACAGATCAGCGTCCAGTCGAGCAGGAATACCGGAATCCCCCGCACGCCCAAGGCTGCGCGATTCGAATCGTGCCGTCGCGTTATCCGGCAGTTCCAGTTGGCGCCGCAGCTCGAGTGTGAAGCGTTGCGTGCGACTGTGAGGATTGCGCAGCGTCACGATCGCCTTGTGCGGCGCCCACGCTGCCCAACCGTAGGCCGCCTGTTCGTCCGGCGCTCCGCCGATCCAATGACTGTCGCGAAGAATGTCGCCGTTTTCTCGCGCCCATTGGGCGGCGCGCGCAAGCACATCCCAGTCGTGCTCGCGCAGCAGCGCCGGCGTAATGTAGAGCTCCTGCAATTGCGTGCCGGTCCCGAAGTACGACCACACTTCGTTGGAGAATGCGTCGCCCGCCGACGCATTGAGGCGTGGATTGCACTGCGCGTAGAGGATGCCGTGCAGCATCAGCGAATTGAGCGGAAAGAGCGGACTGCGCTCCACGACGTTGTGATACGTCTGCGTGTCGCGGTATGTGATCCAGCGCTCGCGGTTCGTGCCGCTGCCCGCCAGGCCATCGTCGCTGCCGCCGCGCCAGATGGAGTCGACGTGGCGCAGCCAGAACGGCGACGGATGCGTACCTGTGGTGAGATTAATGAAAATTTCGGGCTTGGCCGCGCGGATGTCCTCGATCAGTTGAATCGCCGCGTCCCAATCGCTGTCGAACAGGCTGCCGGGGAACACCCTGTCGGCATTGCCTGTGCCGTCGAACTTGAAATGGTTGACGCCGCCCTTGTCGAGCAAGTCCATCACGACTTCATGAAAGCGCCGGTAATACGTCGGCCCCGATAATGCGAGACCGTTGTCGATGACCTCATAACCAGCGGCACGTCCTCGCGTCACGCGTTCCTGTTTCGGCGCACCGTAGCCGCCCCACGGGGAAAGCCATATGCCGGGAGCGGCGCCGAATCGCGCGGCAGCGTCGCGCAGCGGAACGAAGCCATGTGGAAATGCCTTGCTGAAATGCCAGCCGCCGCCAAGGTCGTCCCAGCCATCGTCGAACAGAAGCGAATCGATCTGCACCCCGCGCGCTGTGTGCAACTCGTGGCCGATTGTTGCGATGCGCTCGAGCGCCTGCTCCTGCGTGTACGGCGTGAGGTAGCCGATGTCGCCCCAACTGTTGTAGTGCAGAAACGGGCGATACGGGCGAGCCCGTTCCCGCTCCAGATAGATGCCGAAGTCGCGCCGAACCTGGCCGTCGCTGGCTACACCTGCCACAGCGGAGTAGACCAGCGTCCTGTTTTTCTCCAGCGGCAACGCGCGATGCAGCATGAAGCTGAGGCTGTCGCCCTTCACCTGACTTGTCGCCAGCGGGTGCTCGACGCCCAGATAGAAGTTGCCCGCAATGACCGGCGTGCCCTTGCGCTCACTACTGGCCCTGGCGCCCGGAGCGCGCGTCTTCAGCAATGAGACGGCAGCGATCTCTTCGTCCTGAAGAAGCGCCGTAATCGCCAGCTGGACGCGCAGATATCGTGACCCTTCGCGCTGCTCCACGCTCCATTGCACCTTTAGGCGTCCATGTGTATCTACCAGGGAGACGCTCGCGCGTCGCCCTGCGATTCGTTCGCCCAAGCGGGACGCATGCGGGTTGGGTTCGAGCGCAGCGTCGCTCACGGGCGCAACGACCCTCAGCTCGGCCAGGCCCATGGTGGTTCCGTCCGCGAGCGTGAGCGTGAGCGGCGCGACGATGCGTAACGTGCGTTTGCGCTCGCAATCGATCAGTGAGAAGCCGGCGAGACGTTCGTCCTCGTTCGTCCAGCGCAATGCAATCGCGTCGTTGCCGAACGAGGAGATATGGCCCGTCGTCTGGAGCACGGGCATGCCAGTTTGCGTAGGCGAAGCATGGTTGGCGCGCATGGAGAAACCTGTCTCGGGCCAGAGGAAGAGATTTTCGCCGCCCCCGCGAATGGCGTCAGATAACGAACTGCGCCGTGGTGGAGGGCGCGAACAGTTCGTCGATAGTCATTATCCGTTCGGAAAGCCCCTGCGTATGGTGGTAGCGCAAGAACGCGTTGAGCACCGCTTCGTTGCCGGGCACACCGTAGCGCTCGCCCGAGGCGGCTCCGGAGCGGCGACTTTCAAATCCGCCAACGCGTACTTACGACCCACTGCCGCCCTTCGGCCCGGTGCGAAACCAACGGCTGCTTGCGTGTACAACGGCCGTTGGTCGATGTTTATTGGGAGACGGCTGGTCAGCCGGCGTCGCAACGTTACTGTCCCGATGAGGGCGAGCCTTAGACAGGATTCGAGGCGGCCCGTCCTTCCAGCACGGCGGCGATATTGTCCAGCGCCGTAAAGCCCATCTGGTCGCGGGTCTCGATCGTTGCGCTGGCCATATGGGGCGTCAGGAACACGTTGTCGAGCTCAGCAAACCGCTGGTCGACGTTGGGCTCGTTCCGGTACACATCCAGAGCCGCGCTGAACAGATGACCCGACGTCAGGGCGTCATAAAGCGCATCTTCGTCCACCAGGCCGCCACGCGCCGCGTTAACAAAAATCGCGCCTGCGGGAAGGAGTCCAAACTCTCTTTTCGTCATGAGCGGGACGCTTCCACCCGGCACGTGCAGCGTGAGGACCTGGCAGTGCGGCAGCATTTCGTCGAGAGTGGCATAGAAGGTCGCGCCATTTTCCAGCGACGGGGCCGCACGGTGCATGTCCGTGTAGATCACGCGCATGCCGAATCCCTGCGCACGCTTAGCGACCGCCCGTCCAATACGCCCAAATCCGACGATGCCGAGCGTCTTGCCATTCACTCGCATACCCAGCATCTCGGTCATGCCGAACGATTTGCCCCATCCGTTGCGCATGATCCGTTCGTATTCTGACGCGCGACGGCACGCAGCCAGCAAGAGCAGCATGGAAAAATCGGCTGTGCACTCGGTCAACGCATCGGGCGCGTTCGTCACGACGATTCCCCTTTCACGGGCCGCCGCTACGTCCATGTGATCGAAGCCCGCGCTCGCGTTCGCAATAATCTTGACCGTCGAAGGCAGCGCGGCAATGTGTTCCGCTTGCAGGCCGGATTTTTTCCCGATGAGTACGGCCGGCACGTCGTGCTTCTTGCAGAAGTCGACGACAGACCACGAGTTCATATCGGACTCGGTCACGAAGGCATGGAATTCGGCCGCAGCGCGATTAGCCACGGCGGTGGGAACCGTTCGCGCGATCAACAGGCTGGCGCGTTTATCTTCCGACATGGTTTTTCCTTTGGTAGGCAGACGTCGAGAGACTACGAAATCGCTGACCGGGCCGTCAATGTTGATTGGATGAATCAACTCCTCGGTGATGACTCGCTCCTATTGTTCGCGGCGCCTGCGCGTTGCGATTTGTTTCCGTCTTGTCCCTCTTCAATCTTGCTTGCGGCCACACGCGCATCAGGAAAACCCTGATGCGATCCCCATCCGCAAGGCCCGCGGATGTTGATTCAATGAATCAAGATTGCTCAACCCCTGATGCGAATGCAACTCTGTTTCCCATGTCCAATTGACTTGACGAGAGGAAAGGAAATGTCTGCATCGAAGAAGTTCGCAGCCGTTACGGGCGCCGGCTCCGGCATCGGCCGAACCGCCGCCGTCGCACTTGCTAACGCAGGATTCGCCGTCGCGCTGATCGGGCGCAGAGCCGAGCCGCTGCTGGAAACAAAGGAAGCAATCGGCAGGGCGGGGGGAGAAGCGGATGTATTCCAGGCCGACGTTGGCGACGCAGCATCGGTCGAGCACGCGTTTTCGGGAATTGCCGAGGCATTCGGTCGGCTCGACGTGCTGTTCAACAACGCGGGGCGCAATGCTGGGGCTGTCCCTCTGGAAGACTACGAAGTCGACTTCTGGAACGACGTCGTGGCCACCAATCTGACCGGCGTTTTCCTCTGCGCTCGCGCCGCTTATCGTTTGATGAAGGAACAGTCCCCGCAAGGCGGACGAATCATCAACAACGGATCGATCTCCGCCCACTCGCCAAGGCCGCACACCATTGCCTATACGGCAACAAAACATGCTGTGACTGGCATCACCAGATCGATCGCGCTGGACGGACGCGCATTCAACATCGCCTGCAGCCAGATCGACATCGGCAACGCCGCCACATCGCTCACTGAACGGATGAACCGCGGCGTACTGCAAGCGGACGGACGCCTGGCACCGGAAGCAAGAATGGATGTGACGCACGTGGCGAATGCAGTCGTGCACATGGCCAGTCTTCCGCTCGAAGCCAATGTTCTCAACATGACCATCATGGCGACCGCCATGCCGTTCGTCGGCCGCGGATAAATCGCCCTTAAGCCAACTAAAAAAACAACAGGCTAATGTTACGGAGACACCGATGAAAATCGCAGAGGAACAAACATTGCCGGTGGGAACCCCGGCTTACGCGGATACCACGAATCGCTCCAGAGTCCGCTACGTCGTGCTCTCGATGTTGCTCATGGCCACCATTCTGAATTACGTGGACCGGTCGGCGCTGGGCATCGTTGCGCCGGGCCTCTCGAAGGGGCTGGCGCTCAACAAGATGCAGATGGGCGAGCTGTTTGCGGCATTTGGTCTTGCCTATTCCATTGCGCTGGTGCCCGGCGGGGTGCTGACCGACATTCTCGGCTCACGCCTCGCCTATGCGCTGTCTCTAGTCGGTTGGTCATTCGCCACGCTGACGCAGGGTTTCGCGACCGGCTATCAGATGCTGCTCGGGTCGCGGTTCGCCATCGGCGCACTGGAAGCGCCGGCCTTCCCTTCAAACGCACGCGCCGTGACCTTGTGGTTTCCCGCCCGGGAACGCGGCTTCGCGACCAGCGTCTATGTAATGGGGCAATACATCGGGACGCCCTTGTTCACCGGATTGTTGCTGTGGATCTTCGCCGCGTACGGTTGGCGGACGGTTTTTTATGTGACCGGTGGCTTCGGCATTCTGTTCAGTCTGCTCTGGTACCGGGTTTACCGCGATCCGCATCAGCACCCGCGCGTGAATGCCACCGAGCTGCAATACATCAATGAAGGTGCCGCGGCGACGCGCAAGCCCCGCGAGAAGTTCGACTGGCGCATGGCGCTCAAGCTGCTCAGCTACCGCCAGGTTCTCGCCATCTGTCTCGGAAAGTTCTGTAACAACACGCTGCTGGTCTTCTTCACCACGTGGTTCATGACCTATCTGATCGAAGCGCGTCACATGTCGATGATCAAGGTTGGGATCTTCCAGGCACTGCCTTTTATCGGCGCCACGGTCGGCATTCTCGCGGCCGGCTCCCTTTCGGACTTTTTTATTCGGCGCGGAGTGGCGCTTTCGACAGCGCGCAAGGCTCCGCTCATCATCGGCACGATGCTCGGCGCGTCTATCGTGCTTGTCAATTTCGTCGAGTCGAACGAGTTGGTGATCGCCATCCTGACGATCGCGTTCTTCGCGCAGGGCGTCGGGTCGATGTCGTGGGCCGCCGTTTCCGAAATCGCGCCTCGACAGTACGTGGGACTGACCAGCAGCATCACGAGCCTCGCAGCCAACATCGCGGCCGTCACCACGCCGCTCATGATCGGCTACATCACCCAGCACACCGGCCACTTCTACTGGGCCCTCAACCTGATGGGCGCGATCTGCCTGCTCGGAACGTTTTCGTATTCCGTGCTGCTGGGCAAGCTTTCCCGCATCGAACTGTGATGCTTTCAACTATACGGTGAAATCGGATGATTGAATTCAAGTGGGATCATCTGCAACTGTGCTCGGCGGACGCCGAAGCCACTGCGGCATGGTTTGCGCGCTGCCTGAACGCCGAGATCGTGCGTCGTCCTGGGCGAGTGGATTTGCGCATCGGCAGCATCAACCTTTTCATCACCTCGCTGGCGAGCGCCCAAGCCGGTCACCCTCGCGGCGAGCGGCAGCAGGGCATAGATCATTTCGGCGTGGTCGTGGACGATATCGACGCGGCGTTCGTGCATCTGTTGCTCTGCGACGCGGAAATCGTCGAACCGATCAAGCAGGTTCGCCCCGGCGTCAGAGCCTGCTTCGTGCGGTCGCCCGGTGACGTTCTCGTTGAGATACTGGAGCGGCGACCCGCCGAGATGACTTTTACCTGAAAAAACGTCAATATTGGCGCTGGATCGGTCGTGCTCGAGTGCAAGGCGCGATCTGCGTCGTCACTCCCCCGTTGCCCCGTTGCGCTGCATCACCTTGCTTGCCATCCCATGCGAAACTGGATCACTCTGACTGAAGCGGCTCGACAACTCGGAGTGCAGGCGCAGACTGTCTATGCGTATGTAAGTCGAGGTACCATCGCCGTCATGCCGGATCCGCTCGACCCACGCAAGAGCCTCTATCGCGCGGAGGACGTCGCCGGTCTGTGCCGAAAAAAGCAGGTGGGACGCAAGCGCGAAGCGCTCGCCGCCGGGACCATATTCGGTGCGGAACCCTGCATTTACAGCAGCATTACCACCTTCTCAAAAGGCCGGCCCTACTACCGGGGGCGGGATAGCATCCGGCTTTCGGACGCGGCGACGCTTGAAGACGTGGCGGCCATTCTCTGGAACGCGCGCGCCCCCGTTTCCTTCGAAAGCGGCGAGTTGCCGCTACAGGGCGACGAGCGCGGCAGGCAATGCGCGTTCACATCGCTGGCAGCGCTCGCGGCCTGTGGACACTCGACCCTCGGACGCACGGACAGCGCACTGCATGTCGAGGCCGGCCGGCTCGTGGCGCTCATCGCACAAGCGTTTGGTGCGCGACGCGGCGCGAACGCACAAATGACGCATGAGCGGCTCGCGCTTGGTTGGGGCCAGGACCGCGATGGCGCCGAACTTATCCGCCGTGCCTTAGTCCTCGTGGCCGACCATGAGATTACGAGTTCCGCGTTCGCCGCCAGGATTACCGCCTCCACCGGCGCGTCGCTGCCCGGATGCCTGCTCACGGGACTCGCGACATTCTCCGGCCCACTGCATGGCGACGCGTCAGGCCGCGTGCGGGCCGTGTTCGACGACGTCGGAAGACTCGGTGCGCAGCACGTGGTTGCCCATCACTTGCAGTCGGCCATTCCAATCCCCGGGTTTGGACATCATCTGTATCCGGACGGCGATCCGAGGGCGGCCGCAGTGCTCGAAGTGCTGAATCCGCCTCAAGAGATCATGTCGTTCATCAACAAGGTGGTTGAACTGACCGGGCTCAAGCCAAATATCGACGTTGCGCTTGCGGCCCTGACGGCTCAACTGGCGTTGCCGCGCGATGCGTCGTTCGCGTTGTTCGCAACAGCCCGGAGCGTGGGTTTGCTCGCGCACTGCATTGAGCAACTCCGGGTGAGCAAGGTCATACGGCCACGAGGCCGCTATACCGGGCCGGCGCTGGAAGACGCCGCCCCCGAGTCGCCTGCGGAAGGCAGCGAGAATACGCTCGATCCAGCCACGCTCGACAAGAATCGCTTATTCAGGCCGGTTGGGTGCTGAGAGACGCGTCACCTGGATCTTTGCCGAAACAAAAAACCTCGACGCCGATCGGCTCTTGCCGAGAGGGCCGGCTTGTTCCAGTGGACGTAAGCGTTTTGAGCGAAGCGGCGTCGGTAGCTTCGCAGACGTTGCCACCATGCTTATGGCGATGGATGGGGCATGCGACGCCAGACCATGGCCAGGTTGCGGACGGAAGGTCTGGAGTCTGGGCGGGAGCCGACATTCCAAGGGTTGCATCAAAGTGCGTCCGAGCGGTTGAATCCGCCCGTCACAACGCAGTACGTGCGATACTTCTCGGCCATCGCCATGCTATGCCACCAGGATCTCGAATTTTGTTACACATCCGTAAGTATTCGTATTTTTCCGTGTCGCGATGAGTGATTCTCGCGAGCGGGGGAGGTTCTTGGGGCGATTAGGCTATGTCTTGATTGTAGTGCTGCTGCGCGTCTTCGCAGTCCTTCCCTATACGCTCGTCGCAAGGTTCGGCAGCGCGCTTGGGGCAATGTTATATGCACTTCCAAGCTCCCGAAAACATATCGCTCTCGTCAATCTGCGTCTCTGTTTTCCGGGCAAGAGCGAGCGCGAGTACGACGACCTTGCCAGAAACCATTTTCGCCACGTCGTTCGAAGCTATCTCGAACGAGGGATTCAATGGTTCGGCAGCGCGCAGAGGATACGGAAGCTGGTCCACATCGAAAGTCGAATCGATCTGGAAGACAGGAATGCTCCACCGACCATCTTTCTGGGCTTCCATTTCGTGAGCATCGAGGTCGGCTGCATACTCTACTCAACGCGCCTGCCCGCCGCCTCACTGTATACACGCATGTCGAACGCGCGCCTTTGCAGTCTAGCCAAGCGGCAACGCGGCAGATTTGGCGCCGAGATGATTGAACGTTCGACAAGCGCCAGAAAGATCGTCGGCTTACTTCGTTCAGGCAAACCAGTCATGCTGGCTGCTGACATGGATCACGGCATACACAACTCCGTTTTTGTGCCGTTTTTTGGCGTCCCCGCGTGCACACTCACTTCGGTTTCGCGCCTTGCTCGACTGGCCCATGCGCGGGTTGTACCATTCGTGACTGAAGTATTGCCCGACTACCGCGGGTATAAGCTGACCATCTTCGAACCGCTCAGCGACTTTCCCTCAGAAAGTGAGACGATCGACGCGCGCCGAATGAATGAATTTCTTGAAACGCAGATCAATCGGTGCCCAGAGCAATATTACTGGGTGCATCGACGCTTCAAGAATCGTCCACCGGGCGTGCCAGGTGTGTACTGAGCACACCGTCCGTAAGGCATGCGACCGTTCCTGGTTGTGTGCTTCCGTGAGGTAACGCAATGAGCTCGACTGACAGGCATAGGTCCGCTATCTGAGTGGACCGGACGTTTGAGTGTCTGTCCGAATGCTCGAGCGTATGGCCGTTCGTGGCCGGATGGCGACCGTCTCAGTTCGCCCCACTCCGGGCCAAACTCCAGCCGCGAAACGAAACTACCTTCCGCAGCGAGACGACGCGCACATGCTCCCAGATACGAGCGGCCGCGGCCCTGCACCTGCATCAAATGCGCTCGCCAACACGAGCAGGGCACCGCCGGGAACCCTGTCCGCTTACACGCCGGCACCCGTCTCATCGAAGAATGAGGTTTTGTCCGTCCCGTTCGCTTTGGCGCGATACATCGCGCTATCGGCCTGGCGCATCAGGGCGTGTACATCAAGACGTCCGTCCGCGC
>NZ_VZQP01000073.1:0-33487 GCF_014397655.1 Paraburkholderia sp. UCT31 | reverse complement strand
GATTCGGCTCCTGCTGGAGAACGAGGCGGATTGCCTCATTCGCCAACATAAAACCGCGTGACCGGCCTCGCCCTGACCTCCCGCGTCGGACCGGAGCCCTCTACCGCGCGAGCGGTTTCGTTCGTCGACCCACAACAGCCGGTCGTCTGGGCACGGCCTCAATGGCCGCTTCCAGGTGCAACGGCCATTCGCTCGGTCAGATTGGCCAGCACGTTGTCGGCCTAAGCGGTCAGTCCCCAGGGTGCTCAGTAGCGACGACCTGAGCGTCCGCTTTCGCAGTATCCGGATCATAATCCGCCTCCGAATGGACAACCTCGGTTCGAATCCGACATGGCCCACCAAGTCTCGCTTGGGTTCGCCGGATATCTGCTTTGAATTCGGACCGCTCCGTAGGGGGGCGAATTGCGGGGGCCGGATTTCGTTCCGTGACCCTGTCGGCCCTACTTGCACAGCGGATTTTATATGTCACGCTATGACAATTTTGCGGGGGAGTCGCTAATGGTACGTAACCCCGGCGCTTATGATAGGAAATCGCGCCTACCGGGACCCCCCTAATAGACTTAATAGAGCCGTAAGACTTCCTTGATCTGACGCATGGATAACCTGTTGTTCGGCATTCGCACTCCCGACGCAAAAACGTCGAGGGTGCCATGGGTTACCCGCGTGGTTACCTCACATTCCAGCGCTCGACTTCACGTGAAATTCATGCTCGGGCAGTCGTGGAATCCGCGCTCGACCTGCCGTCGAATACGCACTTGTACGTCGCGTCAGGGACACGATGTCCGTTCTCGCGTACTGCAATGGCCTACGCTTTGGCGCCGTCTCTCAGCATCTCAGGTCAGCTTATTGCGAGAAAACGGTTTATTGCGCGACTGGCGACACTTCGAACACGCAGTGGTCGTGGCCTTCCGCTGCGCATTGCACTTCCTTCGACTGCGAGCGCGGAGCGCCCTCGCCAGCTTCAGTAGTGTCGTTCACCCAGTCCATAGCGCCGGCGAACCAGCCCGAGAACATGTAGCAAAGCTTGCCGTGCTTGCCCGGTTGCGCCAGCACGAAGGATGAGTGACGGAGTTCGACGCGCGCACGCGCGCTCACCGGATCGACTTCGACGATCGTGAAGATGCCCCATCCTCGTTGCGAAAGACGCTTCACGTAATGCTCGAATACGGCTATGCCACTGATGCCGTGCTGCTTTGCTTCCTTGTCGCACCAGTGATAGGCCGACTTGTAACCCGCCTTGTAGAGGATCTCCGCGTAGGCATCACGCCCGAGCGCCTCTTCGACAGCCTTGTGATTGTTCGTGAAGAAATGGCGCGGGACGTACAGCATCGGCAGTGCGTCAGAGGTCCAGACGCCAGTGTTCGGATCGACGTCGATCGGCAGTTGCGGTTGCATCGCGAGGGTGCTCCGAGGGGTGAGTTTCGGTTCGCGCGGGCGCTCGTCACGGCGCCCGTCGCGTTTCGATGAATGAGGATCGGGCTTCGGTGCTTATGCGCCCCAGACATCGCGGAACACGCGCACCCAGTTTTCGCCCATGATCTTGCGGATGCGCGTCTCGCTCCAGCCTGCGCGCTGCATGGCCGCGGTGAGGTTCGGGAACTCGCCGATCGTGCGGATGCCTTCCGGGTTCACGACCTTGCCGAAGTTCGTCAGACGGCGATAGCGGCCCTTGTCGTGCGTGAGCCAGTCGAAGAAGTCGACGCTGTAGCCCTGCGTGAAATCGGTGCCGATGCCCACCGTATCTTCGCCGGCCAGGTTGACGACATAGTCGATGGCTTCGATGTAGTCCTCGACCGTCGCATCGATTCCGCGCTTGAGGAACGGCGCGAACATCGTCACGCCGATGAAGCCGCCGGCCTCGGCGATTTCCTTCAGCTGTTCATCGGACTTGTTGCGCGGGTGCTCCTTGAGACCCGACGGCAGGCAATGCGAATAGCAGACCGGCTTCTTCGAGAACGCAATGGCCTCCGACGACGTATTGCCACCAACGTGCGACAGATCGACCATGATCCCGACGCGGTTCATTTCGGTAATCACTTCGCGGCCGAAATCCGACAGCCCACCGTCGCGCTCATAGCAACCGGTGCCGACCAGGTTCTGCGTGTTGTAGCAAAGCTGCACGACGCGCACGCCCATGTCGGCGAAGGCTTCGATATAGCCGAGGTTGTCCTCGAACGCGTGCGCGTTCTGGAAGCCCAGGATCACCCCAGTGCGGTTTTCCTTCTTCGCACGCGCGATGTCTTCGGTGGTGCGCACGAGCGTCAGCAACTCACTGTTTGCGCGGATCTGCTGCTTCATCAACGAGATGTTGTCGACGGTCTTCGTAAAGCTCTCCCACACCGACACCGTACAGTTGGCCGCGGTGATGCCGCCCTTCCTCATGTCCTCGAACACCGAGCGGTCGAATTTCGAAATGTTCAGGCCGTCGATGATGATGCTGTTCTCATGCAGATTGCTCATTCGATGCTCCGTATAGGCTTCTGGCGTGTGGGGTCGCTATGGCTGTGCGCAAGCTTGGCGATTCGGCGAATCAGTAAATCGGAAAGCGTTTGCACAGCGCGAAAATCTCACGGCGTACGCGCTGTTCAGTGGCCGCATCCCCATCCGGATGGTGGCCCAGCGCATCGAACACTTCGAGGATCAGGCGGCCAACCTCGCGGAATTCGCCGACGCCAAAGCCGCGCGTCGTGCCGGCCGGCAGTCTCGGGAAAGCTTCCAACGATCCGGGCTACCTGAGCGGTCGCTGCGCTCCGAGCATCTCGCCTATAGCTGGGTCGTTGTCAGTGCCCACATCTTGCAAGGACATTCGTGAAGTTTCTGGAAGCATCATCCCGCCGATCAGGCCCATGAAAGATACGGCGATCAGATACAAAGCGGGCGACAGATTGTTTCCGGTCGTGCCGATCAACCAGGTAGCGACCAACGGCGCGGTGCCCCCGAAGATCGTGTAGGCGAGGTTATAGGTAATGGCCGACCCGGTATAGCGCATCCTGGTTGGGAACACTTCCGACAACAACGCAGCCGTAACCACGCCCGACAACACCGCGCCTGTCGCGAGCATTGCCACGCCGATCAGTGCTGACAGAAATTGTCCCGAGCCCGCGAGCGAGAACGAGGGATAGACGATTACAATCAACAGCGCGCACGTGGTGAATAATGTCATGCGGCGCCCGGCGAAATCAGAATACAGGCCGGCCAGCGGACAAATGGCCGCAGCAAACAAAAGTGCCACAACGGTGATCAGCAGCGAAGTTGCGCGACTCATGTGTCCTACGACCTGCAGATATGTCGCGAAATAGGTAGTAAAGGTATAGAAGGACAATGCTGTCACTGAAATAAATGCACCGAGCTTCAGAATGCCGCCCGCCTGCGTACGGAACGTTTCGCGCAACGGCGCATGCGCCACCTGGTGCTCGCCTTCAAGAGCGCGGAAGGCGGGTGTTTCATTGAGACTGATGCGCAGGTACAGCCCGATGAGCCCGATGGGTGCGGACGCGAGGAACGGCACGCGCCATCCCCACGCGCTCATTGCATCAGCCGAAAGCGTTGCATCAAGCGCATAAGCGACGACGGCCGCGATCGCAAATGAAGAAAAAGTCGACACGGGAATAAAGCTGCCGTACCAGCCGCGTTTGTTTTGCGGCGCGTGCTCCATTACGTAGACACAGGCGCCAGCATACTCACCACCGGCCGAAAAGCCCTGCACGCAGCGAATCACGGTTAGCAACAACGGCGCGAGAGCACCGATGGCGGCGTAGTTCGGCAGCAGGCCGATCAGTGTGGTCGCCCCGGCCATCATCAAGATGGTCAGCGCCAGCGTGCGTTTGCGCCCAATCCTATCTCCAATTAAGCCGAACACTATGCCACCGACCGGACGAAATGCGAAAGCCACTGCAAACACCGCGAAAGTCTTCAGGAGGCCCGCGGATGGATCGCTGCTCGGAAAAAACTCGCTAGTGAGGATAGTTGCGAGGAAACCATACGCTGCGAAATCGAACCATTCAACAAAGTTACCAATCGAGGCAGCCATGATGACTTTGCGCAGTGTTCTAATATCGACTTCAGGGGACGGTGCCTTAGACATTCGATACTCCCGTAGTTGCTGTGAGCGTGCCGTGAAAGCATCACCCACATGCGTAATCGATCGCGCTTCAAAAAGTGAGGATCGGTAGTGAGTAGAAGGGACCAAAAGTCGGCGTCATAGAACATTCCCGCCATTACGTTGTAACGAGAGCGCCAGGTTTTCAGCGCGCTGATTCGACTTCCGGTATTTTGAGCGAGGCGGAGGGTCGGCCGGGATTCGCAAAAAATCCGCCGTATCCCGCATCTCCCATCTCGACCTAAGCCACTGATTTGAATGCGAAATCGATCGTCGGATCGAGCGGAGGCACGGGTCGCCGGAGATCGGGCAGATAGTCACCGAGCGCGTCGTCCAGGCTGAATTGCCGCGTTGATGCCGCATAGCGGCGGACGCTAGCACGCGCCTTTGGCGCATCAACGAAGCGGAGCCACGTCTTCCACGATGCCCGCCGGCATGCAGATGTGCTTGATCTCGGTGAAGTCGGCGAGCGCGTCGTAACCGTGCAGACGCCCGAGCCCGCTTTGCCGGTAGCCGCCCGTTTCCGCTTCCGCGAACAGCTTGTTGTGATCGTTGATCCACACTGTCCCGTTGCGCAGCGCCCGCGCGGTGCGCAACGCGCGCGCGCCGTCGTGCGTCCACACGCTGGCCGACAGGCCGAAGACCGTATCGTTGGCCTTCTCAAGTGCTTCCTGCTCGCTTTCAAAAACTTCGAGCGTGACGAACAGCCCGAAAGTCTCGTCCTGACAGAAGAACGCCTTCGGATCGCCACGCTCGACGAGCGTCGGCGACAGTAACGCATGGCCGGAGCCCGCGCCGAGCAGCACGACGTGGGCGCAGACGTGCATCCTGCGCCCACGCCGTGCGATCGAACACATGGCGCGCGGCGGCGATGGCGGCATCGGCTTCATCCGCGCCGCCGTCGGCGAACTGGCCGATGGCCTCGCCCGTGGCGGGATCGATGCTGTCGAGCGTAGGCGTGCCGGTCCATTCGCCGGCAATCCAGCGTGATGCGTTCATGCGGAGCGTTCCTTCAAAGAAGGGGATGGTTCGTTACACGAAATATTCGAGGCTTGATGCAGCTCGTCGCCGATGATCGCGATCAGCGCTTCGGCCGCCGCGCTCAACGGCCTTCGCGGATGGCTCACGCAGATGACATGCCGCACGATGCGCGGCGCGAGAATCGGGCACGCGCGCAAGGTGCCATGCCGCGCCGCGCGCTCTACCACGATGCGCGGCAGGATCGTCGCAAAGCGCGTGTTTTCGACGAGCTTGAGGATGGTCGAGAGCACGTCGATTTCGAAGCGCGGCGCGAGCAGCACGTCTTCATGCTGCGCGGCGCTGTCGAGCACGCCGCGCAGGCCGTGGCGCTTGGTCGGCAGCACGAGTTCCAGTTCGGGCAGCTGCGCGAGTTCAATGGCGTGCGGCAGATCGGGGCCGTGCGCGGCGCTGGTTGCGAGCACCATCTCTTCGTCGAGCAGCGCGCGGGAGTCGAGCGACAGACGCGCGCGCGGCTTGTTGATGATCGCGGCATCCAGCTGACCGCCCGCCACCCAGTCGATGAAAGTCGCGCTGTAGCCGTCGGCGACCGTGACTTCGACATCCGGATATTGCGCGTGAAAGCGCGAGAGCGAATCCGCGAGCACGCTCTCTGTGACGGACGCAATCAGCCCGATGCCGACGTGTCCCGTCACGACTTCATCGCGCTGAACGATCTGCTGCCGCGCGTGTGCGAGGTCGCGCATGATCGGCAGAAACAGGCGATACATCAGCCGCCCCGCCGCGGTCGGCGCCATGCCGTGCGCGCCGCGCTCGAAGAGTTGCTGATGCAGTTCGTCCTCGAGCTTCGCGATCTGCATGCTGAGCGCGGGCTGCACGATATTCAGGCGCTTGGCCGCCCGCGTAACCGAGCCGTCCTCGAACAGCGCGATGAAGTACTGAATTTGCTTGAGGTCCATCTCATCCCTTCGTGCATCAGCGATGCTAATAGCCGCCACCTGCATTATCACGTCGAACGGTGCTTGCCTGCCGCTCGCCGTTGCCGCCCACGCCCGCCAGTGCGGGTTGCGGGACGGGTCTATTGATACGTAACTGTAAGAAGGCTGTCATCGGGGCTAACACTGATATAAGAGGCAATGATTCAGCGCATCAGAAAACACTATTAGAAGTTATGGTGCGATATCGCTACGCTTGACCCCATCGCTCGCTGCGGCATCACTTTGCCGGGCACAGCACAGATGGAGACGCTGATGAACATACGCGATGCCGAAAAGAACGGCATTTCCTCATTCTCGTGGGCCCCGGAAGGCTCGGAGGCGGGCTCGCTCTCGCTGCGCGACTGGCTCGCGCATCTCGCGAAGACGGGACGCCTCGCGACCATCGACAAGCCGGTTGCGCTCGAACACGAACTCGCCGCTGTCGCCAAACGCCTCGACGGCACGCAAGCGGCGTTTTTCACGCGCCCCGGCGGCCATGCGGTTCCGGTCGTGAGCGGATTCATGTCGAAGCGGGCGTGGATTGCCGAAGCAATGGGCGTCGATGAAGCCGGTTTGCTCGCACGTTTTTCCGCCGCTGCCGCCGAGCCGCTCGCGTCGAAAGTCATTGCGCGTGAGGACGCGCCGTGCCAGCAAGTGGTGCATACGAGCGGAATCGATCTGCACGCGCTTCTGCCTATTCCCACGCATAGCGAGCATGACAACGGCCCGTACATCACCGCGGGTCTCGTGATTGCGCGCAATCCGCGCACCGGCGTGCAGAACGTGTCGATCAACCGCATTCAGGTGCATGGCCGCGATCGCATGGCGATTCTGCTGCTGCCGCGCCATCTCTACGCGTTCCAGCGCGCCGCCGAGGAAGCGGGCGATGCGCTCGACGTGGCCGTCGCCATTGGCGTCGATCCGCTGACGATGCTCGCTTCGCAAGCGATCACGCCCATCGATAACGACGAACTCGAAATCGCTGGCGCGCTGCACGGCGCGCCGCTGCCGGTCGCGCAATGCGTGACGAGCGGTGTGCAGGTGCCCGCGTTCGCGGAGATCGTCATAGAAGGACGCATTCTGCCGAACGTGCGCGAGCCGGAAGGCCCATTCGGCGAGTTCCCAAAGTACTACAGCGCGAAGGAAGCGCGCGAAGTCATTGAAGTGACGGCGGTGACGCATCGGCGCGACCCGATTTTTCATACGATCGTGCCGGCCGAAATGGAGCATCTGCTGCTCGGCGCGATTCCGCGCGAAGCGACGCTCCTCGCGCACCTTCAGCGCAGCCATCCGGCGGTGAAGGACGTGCATCTGTCGGTAGGCGGTGTGTGCCGCTATCACCTGTGGGTGCAGTTCGACAAGAAACGCGAAGGCGAAGCGAAGAACGTGCTTCTCTGCGCGTTCGGCGCGCATTACGACATCAAGCTGGTCGTCGTCGTGGATACGGACGTGAACGTGCACGATCCCGCAGAAATCGAATGGGCGATTGCGACGCGCTTTCAGGCCGACCGCGATCTCGTCGTCATCGCGGGCGCGCAAGGCTCGCCGCTCGATCCCTCGACGACGGTCGGCCAGCCCGACGACGCCCCCGCGCATCTGCAAGGCATCAGCGCGAAGATGGGACTCGACGCGACGCGCCCGGTCGTCTATCCGGCGCATGTCTTCACACGCGTGCGCATCCCGGGTCAGGACACCGCGGATCTGACCGCGCTCGTCGCCGCCGACAACAGCGCGCTCGACGCCTACCTCGCGCGCGATCATGGCTGAGCGGAAGAAGCGCATCGTCGTGGGCATCTCGGGCGCGAGCGGCGCGGTCATCGGCGTGCGGCTGCTCGCTGCGCTGCGGCGCCTCGGCACGCACGAGACGCATCTGATCGTGTCGGCGTCGGGTGCAGTGACGGCGGCGCAGGAACTCGGCCTCACGCGCGGCGACGTCGACCAACTCGCGGACGTCGTGCATAACGTGCGCGATATCGGCGCGGCCGTGGCGAGCGGTTCGTTCCTCAGCGAAGGCATGGTGATTGCACCGTGTTCGATGAAAACGCTCGCGGGTGTCGCGAACGGCTTCGCGGACAATCTGCTGACCCGCGCCGCCGACGTGATGCTCAAGGAGCGCCGCCGCCTCGTGCTGGTCGCGCGCGAGACGCCGCTCAATCTCGCGCATCTGCGCAACATGACGCTCGCGACCGAAATGGGCGCCATCGTAATGCCGCCGGTGCCGGCGTTCTATGCGCATCCGAAGACCATCGACGATGTCGTCGATCACACGGTCGGGCGCATTCTGGATCTGCTCGGCATCGAGCACGGCGAGATTGCGCGCCGCTGGAGCGGTCTCGCCGATGAATTCGGCAGCCGCGGCGAAGATGACGGAGTGACGCCATGAATCAGCGCGAAACCGGATTTGCCGATATCAACGCGCGCGTGGCCGACAGCGATGCCGCGAAGCCGCAGCGCCACGTCGGCCAGCCGATGCAGCGCTTCGAAGACCCCGCGATTCTCACGGGTCGCGGCCGCTACGGCGACGATATCGCCGTGAAGCCCGGCACGCTGCACGCAGCGATTCTGCGCTCGCCGCACGCGCATGCGGAACTCGTTTCCATCGATACCGAAGCCGCGTCGAAGCTGCACGGCGTGCACGCCGTGCTCACGCGCGACGATCTGCGTCCGTGGTCGCGACCCTTCGTCGTCGGCGTGAAGTCGCCGATGGAGCAGTGGGCGCTCGCGATGGACCGCGTGCGCTACGTCGGCGAGCCGGTGGCGGTGGTGATGGCGGAATCCCGCGCGCTAGCGGAAGACGCGCTCGACCTCATCAAGGTCGACTACGCGATGCTCGATCCGGTCACGTCCATCGAACAATCGGTGCGGGGCGATGCGCCGGTGCTGCACGAGCGGGTCGGCAGCAACGTGATCAGCGACCGGCGTTTCCGCTATGGCGAACCGGAAGCCGCGTTCGAAAACGCGCCGCATCGCGTGAAGCTCGTCGCGCACTATCCGCGCAACACGTGCGCGCCGATCGAATGCGGCGTGGTCATCGCCGAGTATCTGTCGGGCGGCGAAGGCTATGACGTCACATCCAATTTCATGGGACCGTTTTCGCTGCACGCCGTCATGGCGATGGCGCTCAACGTTCCCGCGAACCGTCTGCGTCATAAGGCCCCGCGCGATTCCGGCGGCAGCTTCGGCGTCAAGCAGGCGGTGTTTCCGTATGTCGTGCTGATGTGCCTTGCCTCGCGCAAGGCCGGCGCGCCGGTGAAATGGGTCGAGGACCGGCTCGAACACCTGAGCGCGGCGACTTCCGCGACCGCGCGCCTTTCGACCATCGAAGCGGCCGTTGAAAGCGATGGCCGCATCGTCGCGCTTTCCTACGATCAACTGGAAGATATCGGCGGCTACGTGCGCGCGCCCGAACCCGCGACCTTCTACCGGATGCACGGCTGCCTGACGGGCGCATATGCCATTCCGAATCTCGTCGTGCGCAACCGCGTCGTGCTCACGAACAAGACGCCGACCGGCCTCGTGCGCGGCTTCGGCGGACCGCAGGTCTACTTCGCGCTGGAGCGGCTCATTCAGCGTATCGCCGTCGAACTGAGGCTCGATGTGCTCGATGTGTACCGCCGCAACTTCGTTCCCGCCGATGCCTTTCCGTATCGCGCGACGGCGGGCGCGCTGCTCGACTCCGGCAACTATCAGGAAGCGCTGCGCCGCTCGATGACCGAAGGCGGCTACGACGAACTCGTCGCGCGACGCGACGCGGCGCGCAAAGTTGGGCGTCTTTATGGCATCGGCTTCGCGGCGATCGTGGAGCCGTCGGTATCGAACATGGGATACATCACGACTGTGATGCCGCCCGACGCCCGCAAGAAAGCCGGGCCGAAGAACGGCGCGATCGCCAGCGCGACGGTGAGCGTCGATCTGCTCGGCGGCGTGGTCGTCACCATCGCGTCGACGCCAGCGGGCCAGGGCCACATGACGGTGTGCGCGCAAGTCGTCGCGGATGTGCTCGGGCTCGACCCGAAGGACATCGTCGTGAACGTCGAATTCGATACGCACAAGGACGCGTGGTCCGTCGCGGCGGGCAATTATTCGAGCCGATTCGCGGGCGCGGTGGCCGGCACGGTGCATCTGGCCGCGACCCGCGTGCGCGAAAAGCTCGCGCGCATTCTTGCAAAGCAGTTCGGCTGCGCGCCCGGCGACGTGCGCTTCGAAGTCGCGCGCGTCTTTCCGAACGGTGCCGAAGAGCGCGCGTTGCCGTTCGCGCGCGCCGCAAGCAATGCGCCGCACTGGGCGCCCGCGCTGTTACCGGAAGGCGAGGAGCCGGGTCTGCGCGAGAGCGTCTTCTGGTCGCCGCCGCACATGGACGCGCCCGACGAGCAGGATCGCATCAACACGTCGGCGGCGTATGGCTTCGCGTTCGACATGTGCGGCGTGGAAGTAGACCGCGTGACGGGGCGCGTGCGCATCGACCGTTATGTGACGACGCACGACGCCGGCACGCTACTCAATCCCGCACTCGCCGATGGCCAGATTCGCGGCGCGTTCGTGCAAGGCGTCGGCGCGGCGCTGATGGAAGAGTTCCGCTACGGCGCGGACGGCAGTTTCCAGTCCGGCACGCTCGCCGACTATCTGATGCCGACGACCTGCGAAGTGCCCGACCCGGTGATCGTACATCTGGAGACGCCGTCGCCCTTCACGCCGCTCGGCGCGAAGGGGCTCGGCGAAGGCAACAACATGAGCACGCCGCCGTGCATCGCGAATGCGGTGGCCGATGCCCTCGGCGTCGACGATATCCGCCTGCCGCTCACGCCGCCCAAAGTGATGGCGCTGATCGGCATCGACGATCCCGAACCGTCGCGGCCCGAACTGCGCGAAGCACCGGCTGCGAAGCCCGCGACGCCGGGCGGCAAGGCGTTGACGGCGCGCGGCACGGTCGATTTGCCCGCGACGCCCGAAGCCGTGTTCGGCGTGCTGCTCGACCCGAAGGCGCTCGCGAAGGTTATTCCCGGCTGCCATGCGCTCGACGAGACCGCGCCGAATCAGTATCGCGCGGACGTGACGGTGGGCGTCGGCATGATCAAGGCGCGCTTCGAGGCGCGCATCGGCTTGTCGGAGATCGACGCGCCGCACCGGCTGCGGCTCGCGGGCGCGGGCATCTCGCCGCTCGGCAGCGCGCGCGGCAACGGTCTCGTCGAACTGACGCCGCAGAGAACCGGCACGCGCCTCACTTATGACTATGAAGCGCAGGTGTCGGGCAAGGTGGCGGCGGTCGGCGGACGCATGCTCGAAGGCGCGGCGAAGGTCGTGCTCAAGCAATTGTTCGAATCGCTCGGACGGCAGGCGGCGGGCCAGCCCGTCGAGCAGCGCAAGTCGTGGATTGCGCGGATTTTGGCCCGCTTCAGGAGGCACGTATGAAGCCCGCGCCGTTCGATTATCTGCGCGCCATGACGACGCAAGACGCGCTCGACGCCCTCGCGCAAACCGGCGACGACGCGCGCGTGCTGGCGGGCGGTCAATCGCTGATGGCCGTGCTCAACATGCGGCTCGCGCAGCCGCGCGTGTTGGTCGATATCTCGCGCACCGCCGAACTCGACGCCGTGCGCGTGGATGACAAAGCAGGCCATCTCGTCGTGAGCGCGGCGGCGACGCAAGGCAGCGTCGAATGGCGTCCCACGCTGCGCGACGAAGTGCCGATGCTCGCGATGGCGTTCCCGCATATCTCGCATTTTCAGATTCGCAATCGCGGGACGGTGTGCGGCTCCGTCGCGCATGCGGACCCGAGCGCAGAACTGCCGCTCGTGCTGGCCGCGCTCGGCGGCGACGTGATGCTGCGCTCGAAAAAGAAGCGCCGCACGCTCGCCGCGCAGGACTTTTTTCAGGGAATGCTGATGACCGCGCGCGAGCCAAACGAACTCGTGGAAGCCGTGCGCTTTCCGCTCAGGAAGCCCGGCGAACGCTATGCGTTCAGCGAGTTCTCGGCGCGGCACGGCGATTTCGCGATCGTCGCGTGCGCGGCGGTGGTGACGGACGATTCGATCCGTATCGCGGTCGGCGGCGTCGCGGACCGGCCGGTGGCGGAAAGCTGGCCGCGTCTGACAGGCGACGACCTGCGCGGCGCATTGAACGACCTGAGCTGGAAACTGAACGCGCAGGACGACGCGCACATCAGCGCGAAATATCGACGCAATCTCGTCCGGCAACTGGGATGGCGCGTGATCGAGGAGGCTACGTGAGCAGCAACACATCGGACAACATCATGCGGCAAGGGGAGCAGCGGCGCATCACGCTGACGCTCAATGGCCGCGAACGCAGCGGCCATTGCGAGCCGCGCGAACTGCTGTCGGATTTCATCCGCCACCAACTGGGCGCGACCGGCACGCATGTCGGCTGCGAGCATGGCGTGTGCGGCGCATGCACGGTGCACGTGGATGGCGTCGCGGCGCGCTCGTGCCTGATGCTCGCGGTGCAGGCCGATGCGCGGCGCATCGACACAGTCGAAGGTCTTGCGCCCGACCAGACGCTCGGCGATTTGCAGCAGGCGTTCCAGCGCCATCACGCGCTGCAATGTGGCTTCTGCACGGCGGGCATTCTGATGTCATGTGCGGACTATCTGCAGCGCGTGCCGAATCCGACCGAGGATCAGGTGCGCGACATGCTCTCGGGCCATATCTGCCGCTGTACCGGCTATACGCCGATCGTCGCGGCCGTGCTCGATGTGGCAGCGCGTCGTCAGGTCGAGGCGCGCGGCAAGAAGGAGGCCGAACATGCTTGATCTCGGCCGCACGTTTCTGCAAAGCGTCGAGCGCAGCCCGAACGCGCTCGCGCTCGTCGATGGCGACATGCAACTGACCTATGCGCAGTGGCATCGCAAGATTCTGAATGTCGCCGATGCCCTGCGCGAACTCGGGCTGCAACGCGGCGACCGGTTGCTCGTCGTGCTGCAAAACCGCTGGGAAATGGCGACGCTGCACTGGGCGGGGCAATTCTCGGGCATCGTGATCGTGCCGCTCAACTGGCGCGCGAAGCCGGAGGAAGTCGAGTACTGCGTGACGGATGCCGGCGTGAAGGCGATCGTCTACGAACCCGTTTGCGCCGATGCCGTCGTGGAAAGCGCCGCCGCGCAGCACGTGCCGCGCATCGGTCTGGACGACGCCCCCGGCCGCACGATTGCCTTCGACGCGCTGCTCGCGGAACGCACGCGCACCGGCGAGACGACGCACGCCACCGCCGACGATATCTCGCTGATCCTCTACACGTCCGGCACGACCGGCAAGCCGAAGGGTGTCCCGCGCCGTCATCGGCATGAACGCGCGGGCGCGCTCGCGCACGTCGCGCAGAACCTGTACCGGCGCGGCGAACGCACGCTCGGCGTGATGCCGCTTTATCACACGATGGGCGTGCGCTCGCTGCTTTCGATGGCGCTCGTCGATGGCGTCTTCGTCTGCGTGCGTCGCTGGAACGCGAAGCTCGCGCTCGAATCCATCGCGAAGTACGCGCTCACGTGCCTCTATCTCGTGCCGACGCTTTATCACGATCTGCTCGCGGACAGCGCGTTCGCCAGCACCGATACGTCGTCGGTCAGAAAGCTAGGCTTCGCGGGTGCGCCGATGAACGATGGTTTGCTCAAGCGCCTGTCGGCTGCGTTCGAGCCGGAGATCTTCGTCAATCACTACGGTTCGTCCGAGGTCTACACGGTCAGCATCGATCAGGACGCGACGCGCAAGCCGGGCAGCGCCGGGCGCGCGGGCGTGAACACGCGGCTGCGCGTCGTGAAGCTCGACGCCGTGTCGCCCGATGAGATCGCACAGGCCGGCGAGGAAGGCCAGATCATCGCGGACCTGCTCGGCGACGAAGCATTCGAAGGCTACTGGAACCGCCCGGACGCGAACGCGAAGTCGCTGCGCGAGGGCTGGTATTTCACCGGCGACACCGGCTATTTCGACCGCGACGGCGATTTGTACGTGACCGGCCGCGTCGATGACATGATCATCAGCGGCGGCGAAAACATCTCGCCGGTGGATATCGAATCGGTGCTCTCGCTGCATCCGGCCGTCGATGAAGTCGCGGTCGCGGGCGTCAAGGACGAGCGCTGGGGCCAGCGCGTGGTCGCGTTCATCAAGCGCCGCGAATACGTCGATGCCGAGGCGCTCGACGCCTGGTGCCGCCAGTCCGACCTCGTCAACTTCAAGCGCCCGCGCGACTACGTGTTCGTCGACGATATTCCGAAGTCGCCGGTCGGCAAGATTCTGCGCCGCAAGCTTTCGGCGGGCGAATACGCATCCGACGGCAACGTTCAACCTACACAGACCACAAAGGAGTAACCCGATATGAGCGATTTGAACCATCGCGGCCAGACGCTGCTGCAAGGACTCGACGGCTTCTCGGTCGAGATCGACGCCGAACGCGAGCGCGCCGACATCATCCTGCATCGGCCGCCGTTGAATGTCATTTCGATGCGCGCGCGCGACCAGTTGCGCCTCGTCTTCGAGGCGCTGGACGACGACGAGCGCGTGCGCGTGATCGTCGTGCGCGCGACGGGCGAGCACTTTTCGAGCGGCGGTGACATCAAGGGCTTTCTGGAAGCGTCGCCGGAGCACGTGTCGAAGCTCGCCTGGAATATCGCGGCGCCCGCCCGTTGCTCGAAGCCGGTGATCGCGGCCAATCGCGGCTTCTGCTTCGGCGTGGGGTTCGAGCTGTCGCTGGCTTGCGATTTCCGCATCGTCACCGAAACGACCTTCTATGCGCTGCCGGAGCAAAAGCTCGGGCAGATTCCCGGCTCGGGCGGCTCGGCTCGTCTTCAGGCGATGGTCGGCATCGGCCGGACGAAGGACATCGTGATGCGCTCGCGCCGCATTCCGGGGAAGCAGGCTTACGAGTGGGGCATTGCGGTGGACTGCGTGGCCGACACGGAACTGGAAACCGCCACCGATGCGCTCGTCGACGAACTGCGCGCGTTCTCACCGCTCGCTCAGCGCACCGCGAAGAAGCTGCTGAACGATTCGGAAGATGCGCCGCTTTCCATTGCTATTGAACTTGAAGGGCATTGCTATAGCCGGCTGCGCACATCGGACGATTTCCGCGAGGGCGTCGAGGCGTTCCATGGCAAGCGCAAGCCGGTGTTTCGCGGAAGTTGATAAGCAGCGTCACAGAAGAACAGGAGACAGAGGATGGAACGCTTCGATTACGTAATCGTGGGCGGCGGCTCTGCGGGATGCGTGTTGGCGCATCGGCTGTCGGCCGTGCCGTCGCTGCGCGTCGCGCTGATCGAAGCAGGCGCCGATACGCCGCCGGGCGCGGTGCCCGCCGCCATCCTCGACAGCTATCCGATGCCCGTCTTCTGTGGCGAGACCTACATCTGGCCGGACCTGAAGGCGAAAGCCACCAAGGACGCCGCGCCGCGCGTCTACGAGCAGGGCCGCGTGATGGGCGGCGGGTCGAGCATCAACGTGCAATCGGCCAATCGCGGCCTGCCGCGCGACTACGACGAGTGGGCTGCGAACGGCGCCGATGGCTGGGCGTGGCGTGACGTGCTGCCGTACTTTCGCAAGCTGGAACGCGACGTCAACTTTCCGGGCGGCGAACTGCACGGCAGCGACGGCCCCGTGCCGATTCGCCGCATCATGCCGAAAGACTGGCCGCCCTTCTGCGATGCGTTCGCCAAGGGCTTGCGCGCGAATGGCGTCGCGCAATTGCAGGATCAGAATGGCGAATTTGGCGACGGCTTTTTCCCCGGCGCGTTCTCGAACATCGACGACAAGCGCGTGTCCACGGCCATCGCCTATCTCGACGAAACCACGCGCAAGCGCCCGAATCTCACGGTGTATTCGAACCTTCGCGTCGAGCACATCGTGATGGAAGGTGCGGCGGCGCGCGGCGTGATCGCGCTGGCGCAAAGCGGCGAGCGCGTGCGTTTCGAGGCGGGCGAAGTCGTGCTGAGCGCGGGCGCGCTGCAGTCGCCTGCGCTGCTGATGCGCGCGGGTATCGGCGATGCCCGCGAACTCGCGGCGCTCGGCATCGCGTGTGCAGTGGATCGGCCGGGCGTCGGGCGCAATCTGCAGGATCATCCGTCGCTCACGTTCTGTCATTTTCTCGAACCGCGCTTTCGCATGCCGCTCGCGCGACGCCGCGCCAGCATGATGGCCGCGCGCATGAGCTCCGGCCTCGCGGGCTGCGACGAGTCGGACCTGTATCTGTCGAGCGCGACACGCGCGGCATGGCACGAGCTGGGCAACCGGCTGGGCCTTTTCTTCCTGTGGTGCAACCGGCCGTACTCGCGCGGCCGCGTGCAGCTCGTATCCGCCGATACCGCCGCCGCTCCGCGCGTCGACCTGAATCTGCTCGACGACGAACGCGATCTGCAACGGCTCGCTACCGGCGTGCGGATGCTCGCGAGCGTGGTCGAGGCGTCGGGGCTCGGACGCGATCCGCGCGACTTCTTTCCAGCGGCGTTTTCTCCGCGCGTCAAGGCGTTGAGCCAGGTCGGCGAGCGCAACGCGCTTTTGACTTCGATGCTCGGCACGCTGCTCGATACGCCCGCGCCGCTGCGTCGTTTTCTGATCGAACGCTTCTTCACGCGCGGGCTGGACATGGCCGCGCTCCTGGCCGACGACCGCGCGCTTGCCGACTTCATCCGCGCGAACGTGTTCGGCGTGTGGCATGCGAGCGGCACATGCCGCATGGGCGGCGCGCAGGATCGCGACGCCGTCACGGATAGCGAAGGGCGCGTGCACGGCGCGCAGGGACTGCGCGTGGTCGATGCATCGCTGATGCCGAGACTGCCTTCGGCCAACACCAACATACCGACCATCATGATCGCCGAGAAGATCGCCCACGCGATGGTCACGCAGCGACGCGCGAGCTTGGCATCGGGCGCATCCAGCGACTCCGCTGCGCCGCCGCTCGCCGCCGCGCACTGACGATTTTTTAACCTCGACAAGAGCACGCCAAAAGACAAACGTGCCTGCGACACGGGGGCGATCGAAAGACGGCCCAGTGACATACAAGGAGATGCAAATGTCCGTAGCAGCGCAAGAAGGTGCCGCCGCGCTTCACGTCAATCAGCGCCAGGTCATGGGCGCAGTCGTGGCCTCGTGCATGGGTTGGGCGCTCGATCTGTTCGACCTGTTCGTGTTGTTGTACGTGGCGCCGGTGGTCGGGCGTCTGTTCTTCCCATCCGAGCACGCGATGCTCTCGCTCGCGGCGGTCTATGCGTCGTTCGCGGTGACGCTGCTGATGCGCCCGCTCGGTTCCGCGCTTTTCGGCTCCTACGCGGACCGTCATGGCCGCAAGGGGGCGATGATCGTCGCGGTCGTTGGCGTTGGCCTCTCGACGGCGGCCTTCGGCATGCTGCCGACGGTCGCGCAGGTGGGCCTCGTCGCGCCGGTCCTGTTTATGCTGCTGCGCCTCGTGCAGGGCGTGTTTGTCGGCGGCGTGGTGGCTTCGACGCATACCATCGGCACGGAATCCGTCGCGCCGAAGTATCGCGGCGCGGTTTCGGGGCTGATCGGCGGCGGTGGCGCGGGCCTTGGCGCACTGCTCGCGTCGCTCACGTATCTCGCGATGTCGTCGCTTTTTCCCGGCGATCTCTTCGACGTCTGGGGCTGGCGCTGCATGTTCTTTACCGGCATCCTGAGTTCGCTGCTCGGCCTCTTCGTATTCAATAGCCTGGAAGAATCGCCGCTCTGGAAGAAGCTCGCCGCCGAGAAGGCCGCCAAGGCCGCCGCGCAGGTCAAGAGCGGGCAGGCGGAAGTGGTGCGCTCGCCGGTTCGCACGCTGTTCTCGCGGGACTATCGCAAGGTGCTGTTCGTGAACCTGCTGCTGACCATCGGTGGCGGCAGCGGCTATTACCTCACGTCGGGCTATCTGCCGACCTTCCTCAAGGTCGTGAGCCACGTGCCGAACGGCGCGGCCGCCGCGATCCTGATGATCTGCAGCGTGGCGGTGGTCGTCGCCTCCGTTGCGGCGGGGCATCTGAGCACGTTCATCGGGCGCAAGAGCGCGTTCGTGTGGCTCGGCCTCATCCGGCTGGTCGCGCTGCCTGCGCTCTTCGTGCTGCTGCCGACCGCGCAGAACATCACGATGATCGGCGTGTACGCGGTGCTGCTCTCCGCGCTCGGCAGCGCGGGCTATGCGCCGATCCTGATCTTCCTGAACGAGCGCTTTCCGACTGCGATCCGCGCGACCGGGACGGGTCTTTCATGGAATATCGGCTTCGCGATCGGCGGGATGATGCCGACCTTCGTCTCGCTCGTCGCGAAGGATGCGAGCCAGTTGCCGTCGACGCTCGCGATCTTCGTCGGCGCGATCAGCGTGATCTTCCTGATCGGCGCGTTCGTCGTGCCCGAGACGCTCGGCAAGCTCGAAAACGGGGCGGCGCGCAATCCGTCCTGAAGCATGCAAGCATCGGCGGGCGCGCCGAAGAGCGCGCCCGCGCATCGTCCGATAGAAAAAGGAGACGCTCATCATGAAGTATGACGACGACATTCGCGCGCGATCCTACAAGTTTCGCGACGAATATGTGCAGGCGACGCCGTGGTGGTATCGCGGAGAGATGCATCTCGGTTTCACGCTCATTTTCACGACGGCGGTGATCGTCTATTGCGCCGCGCAGCTTCATGCGCCGACGTTCGCGGAATGGCTCGCGGTCGTGCCGCTCTTTCTGTTCGGCAACTGGGCGGAATGGGCCGCGCACCGCTATGTGCTGCATGGCCGCGTACTATCTGATGTACGAAGGGCTGCACACGCTTTCGCATGTGACGGACAGCCCGTTTCTCGACCGCGTGCCGCTCATCAACACAGTCCGGCGCCTGCACGTCACGCATCACGATCCCGAACTTATGGCGACGCAGAACTTCAACCTCACGTTCCCGATCTGCGACACGCTGTTCGGCACGCGCAGCGATGCGTCGCGCAGCGCGCGTGAGCCGATGAGCCCGAGCGGCGGTTGAGTTTTCACTAAGCCCGCGCGCCAGTGGTCACGCGCCGGATCTCCTCGGTGATGATCGCAATGAGCGCCTGCGCGGCCGGCCCGATCGGCCGCTTCGGGTGAGTGACCTGAATGATGTGACGCACGATCGGCGGCGAGTCGATCGTGCGCGCCCGCAGCAGGCCTTCGTCCACCTTCGCCTGCACCACGACGCGCGGCAGGATCGTCGCGATGCTGCTCTGCTCGACGAACTGCACGATGGTGCTGAGCAGATCGATCTCGAACTTCGGCTGAATGACGACGTCGGCGGCCATCAAGGCGGCGTCGAGCGCGCCGCGCAGTCCGTTGCGGCGCGTGGGGAGCACAAATTCGATACCGGACTGCGTGACCAGATGCATCGTCTCCGGCAGATCCGGCCCGTGCGCCGCGCTCGTCACCAGCACCATTTCTTCCACCAGCAGCGGCTCCACGTCGAGCGTGAGCCGCCCGCGCGGCTTGTTGATGATCGCGGCATCGAGTCGGCCCGCTTCGACGGCGTCGATGAGTTGCGCGCTGAAGCCGTCCGCGACGGACACTTCGACTTGCGGAAAAAGGGCGTCGAACCGTGCGAGCGATTCGGGCAGCACGCTTTGCGCCTCCGACGACACCATCCCGAGCGACACGCGTCCCGTCACGATGACATCGCGCCGGCTCAGATGCTCGCGGGCATGTTTGATGTCGCGCATGATCGGCGTGTAGAGGCGGTACATGAGCCGCGCCGCTTCGGTCGGAGCCATGCCATGCGGGCCGCGCGCGAAAAGTGTCTGCCGCACTTCGGCTTCGAGCTTCGAAATCTGCATGCTGAGCGCGGGCTGCGCGATGTTCAGCCGCTTGGCCGCGCGGGTCACGGTGCCCTCCTCGAAGAGAGCGATGAAATACTGGATCTGCTTCAGTTCCATGGGGCGGCGGTCGGGCGGAAGGAATCGGCTGTCGGTTGAACGCAGATATCGTAACGCCGCGCGGGATTTGCGTCGCCCTTAAGACATCGGGCCGCTCGCCGTTAACCCGTCGTTTTTCTGCTGCGGATAACCCGGGGATCATACGGGCGACGGCGACTGCGGCGACGCATAGCTGCCACCAAAGCGGTAGTCGCCAGATAACGCACCCGAGTTTGCAGCCGCCGACGGGGATGTTTGCGTCGCAACCTTGCATTGCAGCGGTGCGTAAGCCAACGGCCTCGGCGTATCGAGCTTGGCGTAGTCTTGATAGCCTCGGATAGGGACGGAGGCCGTGAGTATTCTTTGTCGAATCAAGATCGCCGTGACGGCCTGCTCGGTTGCCGCCGGATGCGTGTCGCAGCCCATAGGGCCGGCGGTAGCCGTGAAGCCGGGGCGCGACAAGCCATTCACCGTTTTTCTGCGGGACGATGCGCAGTGCAAACAGTATGCGAGGGAGCAACTGGCGAGCGGTGTCGACACGCGCGCCGCGAGCGACGCCCACGTGCCGCGGGCACAACTGAACGTGCAGCAAAGATACGATCTCGCGTACCTGGAGTGCATGCACGCGAAGGGGAATGATGTGTCGGAGCGTACGGAGCCAACGACGGAGCCTGAATAAGGGACCTTTCGCAGGACGACTACATACAGCTGCCGGACGGCGGCGCCGACAGCGCGGCAGGCGTAGGCACGTAACGTATCGCCGCTCCGCGTGTGCTGTCTCATTCAACCGATAGAAGGCGCTGACACGCGCTTGCGTTTCTGAGGCAGTTACAGATTGCTTTCCGGACATTCGCACCTCGGCAGCCGCGAATGACAGGTTTCGCCGTTTGCAGATGCGAGTTTTCGACTATCGGCATTCGACGCAGCCTCCCCCTTGAAATCAACACCCGCGATCACAAAATCCTGCAGGCCGGACTATCAGATGTCATTGGCCCCCAGCACCACGTATCTCGCGCACCCCGCGGTCAAGGCGCCGGCGCATCGCGCCATCCGCGAATGTAGTCTCCGTCGAACGCGTACTCATCGGCCGCATTCAACCTGGCGAGGTTGTCATCCCCTTCGTTCCGAAACGCCTCGCTCATCCTACTATTTTCGGGGTAGAGCATCAGCCTCTGCGTCAATTCGACGGCTGATTGATACAAGTCGCTGTGTTCCGCGATCATTTTTCCCGCGAAATTCTGGATGCTTCTTCTCTGGCTTCGGCTTAGCGCTAGGTTGCCCGCCTCGATTTCGGCTCGATTCGCCACCATGAATGACCGGAAAACTTGCTATAGAGGTTGGCAGGCCAGGCGGCCATGAGAGAATTCTTGTTCTTGCACTTGTCCTCATCGCCTCATGAAGATTCTCGAATACACAGGCCTCGACACTTCACGCGTCAAGGCCAGCTACGACAAGGTGTCCGCGGCCATCGCCCGCCACGACTTCCGGGCTGCCCAAGTCAAGAAGCTCGCCAATCTGAGCCACGGCAAGTTCTACCGGGCGAAGCTGGATGACGCCGACCGGCTGTTGTTCTCGCTGGTGCGCCACGGGGATGAAGTCTGCGCACTGATGCTGGAAGTGATCGCCAATCACGCCTACGATAAGTCACGTTTCCTGCGCGGCGCGGCGATTGACGAGAGCAAAATTCCAGACATCAGCGCTGATGACGCCATCAGGGAGGCGCAAGCTCTACGCTACCTTCATCCCGAGCGTACCGGCATTCACCTGCTCGACAAACCGATCTCGTTTGATGACACGCAGGAGACCATTTACCGACAGCCACCTCCCTTGGTTGTCGTCGGCAGCGCTGGCAGCGGCAAGACCGCACTGACGCTTGAAAAGCTCAAGCATGCCGAAGGTGAGGTCCTCTACGTCACTCACTCCGCCTTCCTGGCGCAGAGCGCCCGCGACCTTTATTACGCCAACGGTTTCGAGCATGGCGCTCAGGATGCCGTATTTCTCTCCTACCGGGAGTTTGTCGAGTCGATCCGCGTTCCGGCAGGACGCGAGGCTAGCTGGCGCGACTTTGCGGGCTGGTACTCGCGTATACGGCAGAACTTCAAGGATGTCGATGCCCACCAGGCTTTCGAGGAGATTCGCGGCGTGATTGCCGCCGGGTCGGGCGGTGTCCTGTCGCGCGACGAGTATCAAGCACTGGGGGTGCGTCAATCGATCTTTCCCGTAGAACGGCGCGACCAACTCTACAATCTGTTTGAGAAGTATCGCGCCTGGCTGGTCGAGGCAAAGCTCTACGACCTGAATCTGGTCGCCCAGGACTGGCAAGCGCTGGCTGCGCCGCGCTACGACTTCGTGGTTATTGACGAGGTGCAGGACATCACCACCGTGCAACTCGCGCTCGTGCTGAAAACCATCAAGAAGCCTGGTCATTTCATGCTCTGCGGGGATTCCAACCAGATTGTCCATCCCAATTTCTTTTCCTGGAGCCAAGTCAAGAGCCTGTTCTGGAAGGACCCGAAACTGGCCGAGCGGCAGGAATTACGCGTGCTAATGGCCAACTTTCGCAACGGCCTGGAGGCCACTCGCGTCGCCAATCAGTTGCTCAAGATCAAGCAGCGGCGCTTCGGCTCCATCGACCGGGAGAGCAACTTCCTGGTCCAGGCCGTCGGCGGCGAGACCGGCCAGGTTACGCTGATACCCGACAAGGACGCCACCAAGCGCGAACTGGACCAGAAGATTCGCCAATCCGCCCAGTTCGCCGTCCTGGTAATGCGCGATGAGGACAAGGCCGACGCCCGCAAGCACTTTGCCACGCCGCTGTTGTTCTCGATCCACGAAGCCAAGGGTCTCGAATACGAGAACATCGTGCTCTACCGTTTCATCTCGGATCACCGGGGCGAGTTCAACGACATTGTCGAGGGCATCGCCAAGACCGATCTGGCGGTCGAGACACTGGATTACAAACGCGCTAAAGACAAGAGTGACAAGTCGCTCGAAGTCTATAAATTCTTCGTCAATGCCCTGTATGTAGCGCTGACGCGCGCCATCAAGAACATCTACATGATCGAGTCGGACACAGGGCATGATCTGTTCGGGTTGCTGGATCTGATCGTCGGCCAGACCAGGATCGAGGCCAGGCAATCCACGCTCGAAGACTGGCAGAAGGAAGCACGCAAACTTGAACTGCAGGGCAAGCAGGAGCAGGCGGAGGCCATCCGCCGCACCATCTTGAAGCAGGTCCCGGTGCCGTGGCCGGTGTTCGATGAGGCCAAGGTCAGGGAACTGCTGATCAAGGTCTTCCGCGAGCAGTCTCCGGGCAACAAGGGCAAGCAGCAACTCTTTGACTATGCCACCTGCTTCGATGAACCGCAGCTCGCCGAGTGGCTGGCAGTCGAGGCGAAATTCGAGCAGGCACGAACCTTTGATCAGCAGCGCGCGGTGTTCGCCCGCAAGAGCTACGTCCCTTTCTTCGCCAACCGCTTCAAGGACATCCTCAGGCAGTGTGACCAGCATGGCGTCGATCATCGTCTGCCAATGAACCAGACGCCGCTGATGGCCGCAGCTGCTGCAGGAAATGTGGCGCTGGTGGAAGCCCTGCTGGAGCGCGGTGCCGACCGCGATGCCGTCGATCACTATGGTCACAATGCCCTGCACTGGGCTTTGCGTCAGGCATTTGGCGATGCAAAGTTTGCTGCTGGCCCGCTGGCGGCAATCTATGAATGCCTGGCGCCGCCCTGCATTGATGTCAGAGCGGGCGATCGTTTGGTCCGCATCGACCGGCATCTGTCTGAATACTTTCTGTTCCAGACCCTGTGGGTATTGTTCAAGGCACGATTTAGCAAGATACGAGGCAATACAGACAGCGCGTTCCAGACCCAAATCATCCTCGATGCCTGGCAACACTTACCCGCTAACATCGCGCGGCCTGAGCGCAACAAGCGCCAGCATCTTTCTGGCGTGCTGGCGAGGAACGAAATCGACAGAGACTATGCCTACAATAGATCCCTGTTCCTGCGCGTATCCACCGGGCGGTACCAGTTCAATCCCAAACTCGCTGTGCGTCGCCGCCAAGGCGAAGAAGAAAACTGGGTCCCGATCTACACGGCACTCAACCTCCCGTTGATTAGCGAGTTTGCCTACAACGACGGCTGGATCAGCACCTGGGACAATATCGACAAGCTTGTGGTCCTTGCTGGACTACCTGAACGAACCACACCCATCGCGGCTGAACGCTTCGCCGAACGGCAAGCGGCCCAAATGAGGGAGCTGGACGAACGCAGAGCCAATCAACTTGCCGCCAAAGCACGCATTCGTGCAGCCGCCGAAGCCACCCAGAACAGAGCGCCACGATGGGGAACAAAGGAAGCTAAACGGCTTGAAATCGAACGTGTGAAACAAGAAATCGAAAGACGAAAGAAGGGTTGACTTGCCGATATTTCTTTTGGGGCGGCTTTCGGCCCCTCAACTGTCGTTCGCTCAGCGATCCGGGCGGACATTCGAAGATCCGCTTCGCTCAGTTAAGGGACGTTTCGTCCAACATTTGGTTGGACCCATCATCGGCCATAGCGGTCGGTTGCCGATCGGGCAGCGTGCGGCGGCAGCAGGTCGCTTTATTCCCCCGATCCGCTATCGCCGATCACGGGAATAGTGAACTGAAAAGTCGCGCCGTATCCGGCATTGTTCTCTGCCCAAACCCGCCCACCATGGGCATCGATAATCGAACGGCAAATAGAAAGCCCCACACCCATACCTTCGGGCTTCGTAGTGAAGAACGGTTCGAATAGCCGATCGGCGTGCTGCAGGTCAATTCCTGTCCCGGAATCTTGCACCGAGACGATCACATAGCCGTCGTCGCTGCGCCACGACTTGATCGTCAGTTCGCGCGGCCGGTCTTCGATCGTGCTCATTGCCTGGATACCGTTTGTAATCAGATTCGTGATGACTTGTGCCAGTTGGATCCGATCGCCAAGCACCGCCGGCAGTTTCGAAGCAAGCGTCGCGCGCAGTGCTACATTGTGCTTCAAGACCTCGCGCTGGAGCAGTACCATGACGTCACTGATCAGCTCGTTGATTTCCAGTCGCGTCATCTCAGGGGCAATCCGCTTTGCGAGCATGCGGACGCGCCTGACGATCTCGGTCGCGCGTTGTACATCAGTAAGTATGCGTTGCACGGAGGCTCGCACTTTTTCAAGGTCGGGTACGTCCCGGTCAATCCATCGCAGGCACGCGGCACCATGGGTGGCGACCGCTGCGAGAGGCTGGGCGATTTCGTGGGCCACCGACGCGCCCAATTCGCCGATCGACGTCAAACGAGACACCTGTTGCAGCGCCTCTTCGACCCGCTTGCGCTCGGTGATGTCGGTGCCCGTTTCGAGGGTCGCGATCGGTCGCCCCTGTTCGTCTCGCACCAGGGCCCAACGGCTGGCCACTGCGGCTTCCGACCCGTCGCGCCGGGTATTGACGATCTCGCCTTCCCAACGGCCCGTTTCAATCAAAGTTTTTTTGATGTCCTCGAGTGCTGCAGGAAAACGCGTGTGAAGCAGACGGTCGGCAACGTGGCCGAGCGCCTCGTGTTTCTTCCACCCATAAAGCGCTTCCGCGCCGCTGTTCCAGTAGGTAATTACATCGTCCATATCGAGAGCTACCACGCTGTCGTGGGTAAGGTCGAGAAGCTGTGCCTGCTCACGATGGACCGCTGCCTGTTGGCGAGTCCTATGCACGAGAAAGGTGACGACGAACGATGTCACAAAAAAGGCAGCCAACACTACGATGTCCTGCTGGGCATCTACCCGGAAGGTAAATAGTGGCTGTGTAAAGAAAAAGTTGAGGCAACCAACAGCGATCACCGAGATAGCTACCGATGAAACGAGGCTGCCCATCAGTGACACCAGCAAGACCTCGATCAGGTAGACGAACCCAACTACCGCGACGCCGGCTCCCAGGCGAAAGCACACCCAGGTCGCGATCGCTATGCTGATAGCGCCGGCGAACAGGATCGCGGCAACGGAGCGCGATTGAACGATCCCGTTGGTCGTTCTGGTTGCGTGCATCCCCCGCCAGCCATCGTTCGCAAGGAGATCCTTCATTCGGTTTTTCCCCTTTGAACGGCAGGTCGAAGCGCTGACTCGCCCTCTCGGTCAAGGGACACGGCAAACCATGTGCTCGTCGGACGCGGTACTCGCAAAGTCTGGGAAGCGCATGAACAAGGTTCCCGGCCCCACGATGTGCAGCAGACAGGCATGAAGTTCGAGCGAAGTCAGGGGAGCGGTCCGCTCGCCGGCGGACAGCCCTGATGATAGATCAGGATTGACAGGACGGTCCTCCCCAATGAAAGTAGGGCTAGGGTGAACGCCGAGGTGTTGCCAAGCGCCAGCACAGGCCAGAATGTCCGGGCGACGTCGTCAATTGCGAACGCATACTTTTCTACAATCCATTATCGGGGCGCCCTTTCGAATGGGAGTTCCATCGAGGCAAGGAAGTCGTCAGCATTCCGGTTTCCGGTCGGCTGCTTGTGTCGGATGTTGGCACGATGCTCAACGCTTGCGTAGCGGGCGCAGGAATCGCCCAGGTCATGTCGATCGGGACAGATTCTGCTTGCACAGCGAGACCTTGTCGATCTGTTTCCGGACTGGCCGGATGAACGTTTTCCTCTTTATGCGCTCTACCCGTCGCGAAGGCACCTGGCAGCAAAGGTGCAGGCCTTCATCTCGTTCTGCGTCGATGCCCAGATCGCGCCAAATGGAACGTCGGCGCCAGATCGAGCAAAGCGTAATTGACCGCCCTTGAGGCGCTCGCATTCTCCGTCGCGCTGATAAGTGCGCAGAATGACAAGGAACCGGATTGCGAGTAGTTAATGTCCACCTGCCTGAAGCCGCAACCGAAAGGTCGGTAGCTGGCCGGCAGAACGTTTGCAACGTGTCGCGAAGCGGCGTCATGTCGGCAGGCGTCGAATAAACCTTAACGACATATGCCGATCGCGTGAGGCAGTGACGGGCCAGGAATAGACGATCGAATGCGACGCCGATGTACGTCGCGCTCACGTAGCTGCTACATCGATCCCCGCACATCGTGCAGATTCCGGGCACGTCGTCCGTTGTCCATCTGCACGAGAACATGAAAGCCGCCGATTTCCGGCCAGGCGACGAGGTGCCGAAGGAACCCGACGCGATCAGGGCTCGTACTTAACTCGCCCGAATATCGGGCGCAGTAGCTCTTTCGCACCCGTGCGACACTGACGTCCGCCTCCAGGACACCCCGTTCCGATGCCGTTCCAATCCTCGTCCAATATTGCTCAGCCAAGGACGGGGGTTCGAAGCTCAGCCAGCGAGCCCGGCGGCGAAGTCGCGGTACGAGTGCAGCGGGCGGCCCGGAATGCCGACGAGTCGCTCGACATCGCCGGCCTCCGGCACCATGCCGTCGCTGACGTAGCGCTCGGCCATCAGGCGCATTTCATACGCCATCCACTTTGGCAGGAAGTTCGCCAGATTCTGCTCGAATTGGGCGGGATCGTCCCCGCCGTAGGCAATCGCACGGCCAAGAAGCTCTGACCAGATGGAGGCCCCGCGCGGATTGAAACTCACGCAGGAAGGACGTGCCCTTTACGAGCGGACCGGTGCGCTCCTTGCCGAGCTTACCGAGAGCGCCGCTGCCATCACATCCGGTAGCGAACAACCGCGCGGTCGATTGCGCATCAGCGCGCCGGCGCTCTTTTCTCAGATCGCAATGGGTAAGCTGGTCGCCACGTTCGCGCTGAAATATCCGGAGATTCGACTGGAAGTGACGACGGAAGATCGCCCCGTCGATATGGTCGAGGAAGGGTACGACCTGGTGATTCGGGTCAACCCCGATCCTGACGAGAGCCTGATCGGCCGGGTGTTCCTGCGCGACCGGCTGGTCGTCGTGGCTAACCCGGGCTTGGCGCGACCGGCGGACGGGTCGAGTGTTCCGGCTGTCCTTCGCGGAGGGCATGATCGGATTGCTTCGTGGGATGTCACAGGCCTGAACGGAAAATCGCGCATATCGATCAAGCCGGTTGCTTACCTGTCGTCGTTGATCATGGTCCGCGATACGGTCCGTCTCGGCGTGGGTGCCGCTAGCCTGCCGCTGTCGCTTGTGAGCCATGACATCGCAGCCGGCAGGCTTACGCATTGGGGTGATCTGGATGGCCCTGACATCGCACTATGGGCGCTTTATCCTTCCCGGCGCTTGCTAAGCCCTCGCGTTTCCGCCTTTCTCGATCACATTAAGGAAGCATTCCCCCTGGGAAAACCCGGGGAATTGGCTGGATTTATAGGATCGGAACCGTGAGACCGGTGCGGACCACAGGTCTCTCTTACGTTGAGTGCTAACGGCTGCGCGCCACCGCGTATGACCGTCTCGTGTCAGCCGGAAAGAACGCATCTCGCGGCACCCGGTCCCTTCCCGACGCTCGGCACGTCTGTCAGGACCATCAGTACTGGGGGCGCAGTTCAACCAATAGGCAATTGCCGTCTCGAACGCCTCTGCAAGCAGAATTACGACGCCGGTTACCGACCTCGTACGGGATCAGCGCCTGTAGCCGTATGAACCATGCAACGTTCGCGTGTTAGTCTCCGATAACGACATGGAGCCTTTCATGCAACGAATGATCACCTATCGTGGCTTCGAGATTCACGTCGAGTTGACTCCGGCTGCGGAGGACACGTTCAACGTGACTGTCCAGATCAAAGGCGGTACCAACCTCGAAGTGCTCGGCGCGCGGGGGGGCCGGATCGCGCTGCGCAACGGCCCTTTTACTGAACGATGGGCCTACCTGGTTGGGGAAGTCGCCGGTCAAGCCGCAATCGACCTGCTGCTTGGCCCGACTGGCTGATTCCATTCCTGTTTCGCCGCCTCGACACACTCACTCGTCCCGCCGAGTACGGTCACTAGCTGCGTTCGACGTCGCACGCACGACGGTCGTCGCCGTTGAGAGCATTGGCGTCAGGCCCAATCTCTCACCGGGAGACGGCGTTCATTTCATTTCAACAGACCATAGGGCCGCTCAGGCCAGGTAGCGGCGATTGTTTTTGAATGCGAGCGTGACGCCCGGCGTCGTGGGATCATCTGTTGTGGCTGTCTCGGGCCGCACGCCTTTGAGTTGTCAGCCCCAACCTCCGGGATCAGACGAACAGGATAAATATATGAAGCTTCGCGTCGGATACGAACTGTCGTACGAGTGCTCACAACCGACGCCGATGATGCTGATGCTGAACACGCACTTTTCGCATGCAAAGGATATTGTCGAGGCAGATCTGCTCGTTACCGATCCGCCGGTGGCGACGAGGCAGTACCGCGACTTGTTCGGCAACCTGTGCACGCGGATAGTCGCGCCCGCCGGGCGTGTTGGCTTGAGCACGACCGCGCTTCTGAATGTGCCAAATGCGATGGAAACGCGTCCGAAAGACGGTTGGGGCCATCCAGTCGAGCAGTTGCCCGACGATACGCTCGTTTTCCTATTGGGTAGCCGCTATTGTGAAACCGATTTGATGGTCGACGTCGCGTGGAAGGTTTTTGGACAGTGCGCGCCGGGCCGCGAGACTGTTCTCGCAATCTGCGACTTCGTGCACCGGCATATCGCATTTGATTACCTGCACGCGCGGCCGACCAAAACCGCAGCGGACGTTTACCGCGAACGAAGGGGCGTTTGCCGGGACTTCGCCCATCTGGGCATCACGCTATGCCGCGCCATGAATATTCCGGCTCGCTACTGCACCGGTTATATCAGCGATGTCGGTTTGCCCCCCGTCGCAGCGCCGATGGATTTCGCGGCGTGGTTTGAGGCCTACGTAGGGGGTAGCTGGCAAACCTTCGATCCGCGTAACAACGCACCGCGCATCGGGCGCGTTTTGATGGCATACGGTCGCGACGCCGCCGATGTTGCGATAAGCAATGCGTTTGGGGCCGCCGTGCTAACGCACTTCAAGGTGCATTGCGATCAGGAATAACCGCGCACAATTGGCCATTGCTGAGCCGACGGGGAATTTTTGGATCCGCTCCCGGTAACGTGAGCATTTGGACCGCGCTGGCCTAATTGATTGCGCGCCTGAGCGTCACCGCGTCGTTCACCCGTTCCACGCGTCAGTCGTTCGGTGGGCTATGGGCGACCGGATGCGCGGCGGAGTATGTCCAGCAAAGTTACTCGGCGAATGAGCGCTGTGCTCCTGGACGGAGACCACATCGGCGCGTTCTATCTGGGCCTCGACACCACCGAGCCCTCTTGGGGCCCGCTGCTCGTCAAAGGGAATATCAAACAGTTCGATGACCCGCGTACCTACGTGCGGTTCTCCAGCGTCATGGAGTTCATGGACGGCTTCCCAGGATGCCCGGAATCGATGCAGGCGCATCTCGTCGCCCTGTTCGAAGCCGCAAAATGATCGCACTTTCGTAACCTCCCCGCCGGGCCCCACGGGGTGCTCCACTATCCTCCGTACGAGGCGATGTATCGCTGACAAAAGCGTGTGAAGCGAGCAAGCGGAAAGCTTTGAACCTGAAAAACATGACCTTGAGCGACGCGGCGCCCATCGCAAGCCAGATGAAGTCGTGTGTTTCTCCATGACAGAAGCAATTGTCCGCCGTTGGCGACGCATCGCTTAGGATTGGAGGGCGACGGAAAAATTCTGCCCTTGCCACGTCTGACTCGAGGTCCAGAAGAAGGTGAATGCAAGCGATGAACCGGCCTGGGCTGCTTGCGTGACCAGATCGACGTAGTAGATGCCGAGCGCCGTTGCGGTGGCTTCGCTGTCCTCCGACGTGGCCCAGTCGTCGATCGTCCAGCGCAGGCGGAAAGGCGCAGCCAAAGGGATCCGAATTGTCGTGGCGGCCGGAATCGACGGCAGCGGGCGGTTGAAGTTCCAGATTTCGATATTGCTGCGAGCGCGCGGCGCCTGGCCGGGCTGAGACTGATAACGATCGGCGACGACTTTCAGGTGGTTAAAGACCTGACCGTCCGAAGCGGAGCGAACGAGCTTGATGTATTCGGCGTGGGCCCACGCGAGCGGCATGGCAGAGCCAGTCGGCCCGCCAGTGACGAAGGGCGGGTCTGCCAGATCGGGCAGATCCCACACTTGCTCGG
Source organism: Paraburkholderia sp. UCT31 (assembly GCF_014397655.1). Taxonomy (NCBI): domain Bacteria; kingdom Pseudomonadati; phylum Pseudomonadota; class Betaproteobacteria; order Burkholderiales; family Burkholderiaceae; genus Paraburkholderia; species Paraburkholderia sp. UCT31. Next base: position 2,508 of record NZ_VZQP01000073.1, on the reverse strand, counting down.
GAAGCAGACCGCGCGTTCCGGCGAACGCCTCGAGAGCGCGGATGTAGGATGTGGCGTCGCCACCAGCGGCCAATTCGTAATGACCGCGTTCGCCAGTGAGCAGCGGCCACGGTCGACCAACGCCGAAGGTAGCGCCGTCGTACCAGTCCTCGCCGAGATTGCCTTGACCATAACCGTCGTGGTTGTATCGGTAAAAGGCAGGCCCCTGCGGCAGAATTTTTCTGATTACTGCATCGACTACCTTGACCGAGTTGACGATGATCGGATCGTTCGCGGCGCGAATGCCATAGCGCACCAGTTCGAGAAAACCCGCGTCCACGATGGTGTTTGCGTTGTAGTCTTTCTTCCAGACGGTTACTTGGGCGGTATCTGGATTTTCTGGAAAATTGAAGACGCCATTGACGTGCGTCGGCAAGATTCGAATGTAGTGCTGCGTCACGCCAGGAACCGGTGAGCCTTCCGCAGCGACGCACCATGTCTCTAGATGCGATTCCAGAAAATCCGCGTATTCGAGCAGGAACTGGGCGGTGCTGGCGTCCGCCCATTTAGTAGCCGCACAGACTAGCGCCGCGATGTTCGATGCCAGTGTCGAAGGGGAGTATCCTTCGAGTTCTTCCCATCGTTCCTGCTGAGTCATGGGGCCGTTCTTGATCAATGCGCCTGCTGCGGCCAGCACCATGCCGGTGGGATCGAACTGACGCAGCAGACCGGCTTCGCTCAAGTGATAGGCCAGAATGATTGGAAAGGAATATTCGTCGAGCTGCGAGGCATTGTCCCGCCAAGGCTCGCCGTCAATGAAAAACTTTTGCGGAAAGCTACCATCCGCCAATTGCGACGCAGCGAGAAACATCAGCCCGCGTAGGGGCGCATCCTGCGCGCCCGCGGCCAGCAGCGCGAGTGCGCTTTGGCACATGTCACGCGGCCAGACCATGTGGTAGCCGGCAGCGAGGTCCCGCATCGTCTGTCCCCACGGGATGCTCAATGAAGCCACCAGTGCGCCGTCGGCGGTCTTGTCCTCATGCGCGAGCAACACGTTGAGGCTCATGTTGAAAAGTGCATTGCCATCGCCCGTAATGTTCGCCTTGGGCTGGAACGGGTCGCGAACCGCGTCGTTCCAGCCCTGGATGAACGCTTGCTTGTGGCTGTATGGGTCGGCGGGTCCGTCGAAGGGGTAGGCCAGCGCCTCGGATACGGCGGTCAGCGCCTTGTTGGGCGTGCTCTGCGTAATCGGCGTCGGTTCGTCGACGCAAAACGCCAGTGCCAGAACGAATTGATTCTGCCCTGCGCGGTTGATCTCTGCCGTCACGGCGACGTATCCGTCCTTTGCTGCGTCGTAGTTCCAGGCCGGCAAGCGCTTGTTTGCGATGATGTCGGTCCAGCCATCGTTCACTCCCACGAAGCCGCAACCCGTCGTGCCGAAGCCGCAGTCGGCGCCCAGCGCGAGCCAGTAATGGTCACGCGTCGCGACCAGGCGATCGCCATTTGCGGTGCTGACGCGATGCGCGGTGTTGCCAGCGCCGTATCCCGCCATGTGAGGCGTCAACAAGGCATAGACGTGCAGTTTGTTAAGGAAATCCTGGTCCCCCTGCAGGGTCGTGCGAACCAGCACGCAGGCCGAACCCTTCTCGGCGATCACGTCCTGCACGACGGTGTAGGGTTGCCCTTTCGCCTGGGATGTGAGCCGGCAGGATAAGGCGGGCGGCTCCGGCCATTCGCATCGATGGTCGAAGTCCTTCTGCGCGTCGTGATAGAAGGTCGACCCGTCGGTAATGATCAGCTGGAAGTCTCGTACCTGAGGGGTGTCGACATCCGGGAAGTAGATTTCCGTGAGGATGCCGCCTGCTGTCGTGTACCAGACCTGGCTCGACAGCGAGTACGCCGTTCCGACGGCGTCTTTGTCCGCGCGGCTCCAGTTCAGCGGATTGCCAGGTGCGCCCGGAGCCGGATTCGATTCAAGCAGATTTGCCATCGCATCTCACTCCATATCTTTGCTTAGATCGATCAGAAATCCACGTGATGAGCAGAAGAGCGGGCATGCTACGCATTGTAGCTATCGAGGATAGCGCTTTTGACGTGCATAGAGAGGCACACGTGAGGCCGCTCAATCAGCGACAGTTCGGAGGGACGCGTGCCGGGCGCGCCTTCCATCACAAGCATGTAGAAGTCGTTTCCAAGTGCCGCGTGTGATCGTGATGACGCTGGCTACAGATCCGCCGCGTCGTTCAGCGGCCTGGGGGGAGTCGGGGCATCGGCCACGAGGGGGACGCGAAGCTGTAAACTTCGCCTAATAAGCGTCTACGGCGAATAAGCCTCTACGGCGGACGACAGCAGGGTGGAATAAAGAGGGAACTGGCGAAGTCGCGTACTTCCGGGTTCGTTAAGGTGTGGCGCGACAATCTGGATGAGAGACGCGCGACAATCAGCTTGAGAATGTCGCGGCAGAAATATGATGCCGATGTTGATTGACGCTGGCAAGCGTTTATTGATTGACGCGCGGTTTTGATTGAC
>NZ_VZQP01000072.1:0-33670 GCF_014397655.1 Paraburkholderia sp. UCT31 | reverse complement strand
AATTTCCGCTTCCGCGAAGCCGATCTGCCTCTTCATCCTCGTGAGTCCGTTCTGTGAGCTGCCTTCTATAACGTCTTCGGCTACGTGAGCGATGACCGCCGAGCTCCATTAATCAGCGTTTCCCTAGGTATAGAACGATATCTCAGAGAGCTTGTTGAATTGAAACCATCGGACACCGAGCTTTGGCTCACAACAGTGACAATGAGTCATCCTCGGACGCTTCGGCTAAAGGAAATTCAGTACCGCGTGGATGCTGTGAAGAATGGACTGTCCCGAAAATTTTTTGAAGCAAGTATCGAGGTCTCGGATCAGCGGATTAACCCGAAAGTGATCATCCATGCCACCCCCTTCGTGAAGACATTTTGAGTCTCGGAGGAAGCAAATCGTTACGGCTCATAGTTGTCGCAGACATCGTACCGGTGCCGCAAGGACATATCGCTAATTTGCGTTGGCTCCCGAGATGATTTCGTGATGTCGAGGTAACTGCCTCCTCCGCGTTTAGCCACGAAGACACTGACCGCTGTTCGATCCGGAACAGACGCCTGAACGTCCGGCCATACATGGATGCTGCCGCCCGCTCCTGGCCGTACTGAGTCCCACGGCCTGCGACGTCGGATCGCCTCACGTGCCTCGCTCCATGCAGAAGGCATAGCCGACCCCTTGAGTCATTCACCGATAACGACGAACCTAGACGGAACTTCGAAGTACTGGGATTGCATGGACAAGCATAAGCGTGGCGAAGACGACAAAATGCAGACCTGCGAGTGTTTCGGGCAAGCGTTCGTAGTCACGTGCGAGGCGTCGAAAGCGGTTGAGCCATCCGAAGCTGCGCTCGACTACCCATCGACGTGGCAACAGCACGAAACCTTTTTTCGCTTCATCGAGCTTGACCACCTGGAGATTAATTCCCTGAGCGCGCGCGGCCTGCGCAGGAGCTTCGCCCGTGTAACCCTGATCGGCAAAGGCCACTTTCACGGTTTCTCCCGTTGCCTGCTGCACCTGGCGCGCCAGCTCTGCCACCTGTGCCCGCTCCTGCTCGTTGGCCGGTGTCACGTGTACGGCGAGCAACTGACCCAGCGTGTCGACCGCCATATGCACCTTGCTGCCACGCTTGCGCTTATAGCCGTCATAGCCTGCGCGTGGACCGCTCTCACATGTCGATTGCATCGTACGGCCATCAAGGATCACCGCGCTGGGCTGCCCCTGCCGCCCCTGCGCGACACGGATGATCGAACGAAGATCACTCACCATGCACTCGAAACAGCCGGCCGCCAGCCATCGTTGCGTCTGCTGGTACACGAGTTCCCACGGCGGAAAGTTGGTCGGCAGCATTCGCCACGCAGCCCCAGCGCGAGCCATCCAGCGCAACGCATTGAACATCTCGCGCAACTCGTATTTACGCTGTGGTGCACTCTCATCCATCAACGTCAGATACGCTGCCACGAAGCTCCATTCTTCGTCTGACACGTCTGTCGGGTAGACTTTACGTTTCTCTCTCATGCCTCCAGGGTACCAGGTCTGACCGGAAGTTCTAACACCGTCTAAACGAAGACCGCCCGCAAAGCTGCGGACTTGCGGGTCTACCGTCTTTTGCTGCAGGGGAGAATGAATGTGAGTGGTGCAAGCGTCAAAATCTGCGCGATCCTGGTTATGGTCCCCATGAGTTGCGGCTCGATCCAGGCTGGCGCACACACGGGTGAGAACACGGGTGCTGGCGCGACAGCGCGGGTGGCGTACTCGACGTCGCGGCTTCAGAACAGGCCGGATAGTGCGGTGAGTCGTGACGTCCGCAGCGCCCTCAGGCGGACACCGAGCCTGGATGCTTCAGGGATTCGGGTCAGGGCGCGCCTCGGCGTCGTGACGCTCACGGGATGGGTGCCTGAGCACAGGCAGATCGCGCTCGCCGGCAACACGGCAGGATCGGTGCGCGGAGTTAGGTCGGTGGCGAATCACTTGACCTTGCGGAACAGCCGTTAGCCAGCGATTCGAGAAAATGAAGTGAGTACATCACGGGTAGGCCACGCGATGAACGCCACATAGCGGCAGTGACCGGCGGGCGCTTCGCGACCGCAAAATGAAACCTTAGGACGGCGTCGCTAAGCGACATGAGCGTTCCTGCCGTTCGGGCGCACGCAACCGGTACGGCCGCTTGCAAGCGGATCGGTCATTCGGGTGACCCGCAAATGCGCGGGCCGATGACCGTACATGGACTCCTCCTCGTTTGCAAACATGTCGCCTATCAAGCCTCATTGTCGATCGCTCACGTATATCCGGTCTCGTACAAATGTGCCTCTGCGAGGCAACGGACCCTGATGGGCTATTCGCGCGCTGACTCCCAATCGCTCCTACGGGCTCGAGGCCTCGGTCCTTCGCGGGTTTGATCAGCGCCGGTTCGACCTGTTGGCCATCGTGCGGCTTGTTTTGCAATCGTGGATGAAGGTACAGCTGGTTGCTCTCGGTTTCAGTGCGCAGCAAGCTCCGGCTGATAGTCGGTTTCCCTTGTGATCATCGCCCAGGCAATTCGAGCCGTCTTGTTTGCCAGCGCCACGGCTGCAATATTCGGGTGCCGCTCTCCCGCTATGCGCATAACCCACAGACTTAGTGCATCAGTCCGTCGTCTGGCCATCTGGATCAGGAATTCGGGACCCACATGTTCCGCTCCCGAATTCCGCGCGATGTGTTTAATGCGCTGGTTACTTCACCTTAGCCGGCACCGGCGCCAGGATTTCGTGCTGCTGAGCCGTACGCTGAGCCGCCTTGTGCACCATCGTGTACGTGTAGTCCACGCCCATTCCGTACGCGCCGGAGTGTTCCTTGGCGATTTTCATGACCGCGTCGTAGGTCTCTTTGTGCCGCCAGTCGCGTTGCCATTCGAGCAGCACCTGTTGCCACGTGACCGGCACCACGCCGGCCTGAATCATCCGTTGCATCGCGAAGTCGTGAGCTTCCTTCGAGGTGCCGCCCGACGCGTCGGCGACCATGTAGATTTCGTAGTCGCCTTCGTCCATCGCGCACAGCGCGAACGTGTTGTTGCAGACTTCGGTCCAGAGACCCGCCACGACGACCTTCTTGCGGCCGGCGGCAGCCAGCGAGTCACGGACCTTCTGGTCGTCCCACGAATTCATCGACGTGCGGTCGAGCACCTTGTGATCCGGGAACACGTCCAGCAGTTCGGGGTACGTATAGCCCGAGAAGCTTTCCGTTTCCACCGACGTGATCGTGGTCGGAATGTTGAACACCTTCGCAGCCTTCGCGAGACCGACCACGTTGTTTTTCAGCGCCTGGCGGTCCATCGACTGGACACCGAAAGCCATTTGCGGCTGCTGGTCGATAAAAATGATCTGCGAGTTTGCAGGCGTCAGGACTTCGAGTTTCGGATTTGCCATGGCTTTGTGCATCCTAAAGGGCTGGTTAACATGGGAGGACATGTCGCACTCGCTTGAAGTGCGAGAAAAACTGAGACTCAGTCTATCGACGGTTTTTCCCAGAGTCCTAGTTGAACTCCTTAATCGTTCTTAAAAAAATAACAACCAGGAAATCGGCGGCATGGCGCGTGGCGAACGGCCGCTCAGAACATTTCATATTTTCTGCAGGACTTTATGTGCGCGGCGTTCCTACACTTCAGGTGCCGGATTCGGAAACACCCGTTTCACCGGCTGACACCTCAAAAGGAAAAGCCATGAAAGACGAACTGAACGCAGCAGCACGTCGCGCCGCGCCGCTAAAAACACCGAGTCGCCTGACCGAAGACGCGACACGTGACATCGCCGCCGCGTTGACCACACTGCTAGCCGACGTGTTCGCGATCTATCTGAAGACGAAAAACTTCCATTGGCACATGTCGGGCCCGTACTTCCGCGACTATCACCTGTTGCTCGACGACCAGTCCGAGCAGATCTTCGCGACCACCGATCCGATCGCGGAACGCGCGCGCAAGCTCGGCGGCCGGACGCTGCACTCGACCGGCCAGATCACGAAGCTGCAGCGCATTCTCGACAACAATGCGGAGTTCGTGACGCCAGCTGACATGCTCGCCGAATTGCGTGAGGACAATCTGGCGCTATCCGGCTACATGCGCGAGACGCATTCGCTATGCGACGAATATGGCGATGTCGCCACGGCGAGCCTGCTCGAAAACTGGATCGACGAAGCGGAGCAACGCGTGTGGTTCCTGTTCGAATCCGGGCGGAATGCGTAAAGCTGTATGACCCGGCATCGCGCACGTGGGTAGGCGAACGCTAGTGAGACGTGGCACGTGAGCGCGTCGCCGATCACCCTTCGAGCGTGGCGTGAAGCCGCGCTTCGAGAAACTGAATGAGCGCGTGCACTTTTCTGGAGTGACGGCGATTGGGCAGATACGCTGCATAGACGACTGCATCGCCTTGATGAGGACTCGCTTCGAAGTTCTCGAACAGGCGCAACAGGCGGCCCGCACGAATCTCGGCGTCGACGTGCCATTCGGGCAGCAACGCAATGCCGCGTCCCGCCATCACCGCCTCGAGCAGGACGTCGAGACTGTTCGACAACAGATGACCGCGCACCTCGACGCGCTGCGCCACACCTTCGCGCCGGAAGGCCCAGACCTGGCGAGTGCGATAGCCGCCACCGTAAGCGAAGCGAAGACACTCGTGCGCGTCGAGTGCCTGCGGTGTCCGAGGCATGCCGCATCGTTCGAGGTAGTCGTGGCTGGCGACGACGTAGCGCGGATTGTCGGCGAGCTTTCTGACGATCAGATTGGCGTCGCGATCTTGCAGGCCGATCCGGATCGCGACGTCGATCCGCTCGAGCGCGAGATCGACGAAGTGATCCGCGACGACAACGTCGAGGAATACACGCGGATTGTCGGAGAGGAAAGCCGCGAGGTGCGGCGCGAGCCGCAAGCGGCTGTAGGTTGACGGCACCGAGATTCTGAGCGAGCCGACCGGCGACGCGCCGCTGTCGAAGACGCTCTCGTCAGCTTCGGCCAGATCGTCGAGCACCTTGCCGATCTGTTCGACGTACGCAATGCCGGCGTCCGTGAGACTGACCTTTCTGGGTGTACGGGTTAGCAGCGCGGTCCCCAGAGAGGCCTCCAGCGCGTCCATCAGTCGTGTGACCGAGGAGGTGGCCACGCCGAGACGTTGTGCGGCCTTTGAAAAGCCGCCGGCGTCAGCCACTTCCAGCAACGTTTTCACGGCAAGGAACTTGTCCATGTTCGGTCTCGGCGATGTTGCAGTTGCAAAGATGGTTGCGATAAACGCAACACGGGGTTGCATTTTATCCCCATTCACCGAGCCTCACGCAACATATAAGCTGCATCCATTAACTAGCGAGGGGTGCAACATGCAAGCCATTCAAGTCGACGTCTATTACGACTTCATTTGTCCGTGGTGCTGGATCGGCCAACGGAATCTCTCCGCGGCGCTCGCGGAATCCGGCGTCGGCGCGGCTGTTTCGATTCGCTATGTGCCGTTCGAATTGAATCCTTGCATGCCCGTCGAAGGCACGGACCGGCGCGCCTATCGAACCCATAAATTCGGCACCTGGGCGCGCTCGCAAGTCATGGATGCGCAGGTGACGGCCGCCGGTCTGACAGCAGGCGCGCCGTTCGACTATGGCAAGGTGCTGCGCACGCCGAATACACGTCTCGCGCACCGTCTGATGCGGTTTGCTCAGAACCGCAATGAACCGCTTACGACTGCCGCGCTTTATCAAGCCATCTACGCCGCCTATTTTTCCGAAGGCCGCGACATCGGCTCGCTCGACACGCTCGTCGAGATCGCAACCGAACACACGCTCGATGCGGGCGAGGTTCGCGCGTATCTGCTCTCCGCTGCCGGCAATCCGGAGATCGACGCGGCGCGCGAGCAGGCGGACAAGCTCGGAATTCAGGCCGTGCCGACCATGACGATCGACGGCAAGGCAATCAGCGGCGCGCAGCCGCCCGTCGTGTTTGCCAATGGGCTGCGCGCGGCGGAACAAAGGAATGCAGCATGAGGTCGTTCGAAAAACCACGTGCCGTCGTAATCGGCGGCTCGCTCGGCGGACTGTTCTCGGCCACCGCCTTACGCGCAGCCGGCTGGCAGGTCGACGTGTTCGAGAGCTCGTCGAATCAGCTCGAAAGCCGCGGCGGCGGCATCGTACTTCAGCCTGACGTGCTGGACGCACTCCGGTTCGCAGGCGTTGTGTTGCCCGATCCGCCCGGCGTGATGTCAGGCGAGCGCATCTATCTGGACCGCGACGACAATCGCGTCGAACAACTGTATATGCCGCAGATGCAGACGTCGTGGAGCCTGCTGTACCGCGCCATGAAAAATGCGCTGCCCGCGGATTGCCTGCACACGGGCGAGACCTTTGTTGATTTCCGCATGGAAGGCGAGCAGATCGTCGCGCTGTTCGAGAGCGGCCGCAGCGAGCAGGCAGATTTGCTGGTCGGCGCCGACGGCATACGTTCGACGCTCAGACGGCGCCTGCTGCCCGAGGTCGTGCCTGCCTACGCGGGCTATGTCGCGTGGCGCGGACTCGTCGAGGAACCGGACTTGCCGTTGCGTGCAGCGAACATACTGCGTGACCGGTTTACTTTTCAGCAAGGCGACGGGCACTCGGCGCTCGCCTATCTGATTCCGGGCGAACACGACTCGAGCGTGCCTGGCGAACGCCGGTGGAACTGGGTGTGGTATCGCAAATACAGCCGCGAACAGCTCGACGAGTTGCTGGTGGACCGCCACGGCGTGGCGCGCGCGTTTTCGTTGCCGCCAGGCGCGACCAAGCGCGCCGACATCGACCAGTTGCGGGATGACGCGCAGGCGCTGCTCGCGCCGACGTTTCGCGCGCTCGTCGATAGCACCGACGATCCGTTCATGCAGCCGATCGTCGACCTGCGCGCGCCGAAGATGGTGTTCGGCCGCGCGGTGCTGCTCGGCGACGCCGCATCGGTTCCGCGTCCGCATACGGCGGGCAGCACGGCGAAGGCCGCGGCCAATGCCCATGCTTTGGCGCTGGCGTTGTCATCGACATGGCAGAACGGCGCAACGATCGATTCAACCCTCAAGCGCTGGGAGAACCAGCAATTGCAACGCGGCCGGCTCATGACCGATCTGGGCATTTCGCTCGGCGGCCGGCTGATGAACATCGCCCGCTGAGCACACATTTTCCGTTTTTCTTTTAGGGAGTTGCAATGTCAACCCAACCATCCATCACGGCGGGCGGCGCCGGCCATGTCAAGCTGACACGCGGGCTGATCGCGCTGTTCGCATTCTGCTGCGGCGCGATCGTCGCAAACCTGTACTACGCGCAGCCGATCACCGAATTGATCGCGCCGGACATTCACATGTCCGGCGGCACAGCCAGCCTGATCGTTTCGCTGACGCAAATCGGCTATGCGTTCGGCCTGTTCTTCCTCGTGCCGTTGGGCGACCTGCTGGAAAACCGCAAGCTGATGATCATCACCGCGCTGGTCTCGATTGCAAGTCTCGGCGCGGCGACGGTCGTGCATCAGCCGGGCTGGTTCCTCGTGATTTCCTTGCTGATCGGCTTCAGTTCGGTCGCCGTGCAGATTCTGATCCCGCTCGCCGCGCATCTCGCACCCGACGAGTCGCGCGGCAAGGTGGTCGGCACCATCATGAGCGGCCTGCTGCTCGGCATTCTGCTGTCGCGCCCGATCTCCAGCGTGGTGGCCGGCCACTTCGGCTGGCGCGTGGTGTTCGGTGCCGCGGCTGTGCTGATGGCCATCGTCACCAGCGTGCTCACGCTGACCATTCCGCGCCGCCAGCCTGATCACCAGGCCACTTACTTCGAACTGATCGGCTCGCTCGGCCATCTGGTCCGCACGATGCCGGTGCTGCGCCACCGCTCGCTGTATCAAGCGCTGATGTTCGCTTCGTTCAGCCTGTTCTGGACCGCGATCCCCATCGAGTTGACCCGGCAGTTCGGGCTCTCGCAAACCGCCATCGGCATCTTCGCGCTGGTCGGGGCGATCGGCGCAACCTCCGCGCCGGTGGCGGGACGTCTGGCCGACGCGGGGCATACGGTGCGCGCGACGCTGATTGCGCTGGTGGTGGGCGCACTCGCTTACACGCCGGCGTTGATCCATCCGGCCTGGGGCGTGATCGGGCTCGTCGCAACCGGCATCGTTCTCGATTTCGCCGTGCAGATGAATATGGTGCTGGGTCAGCGTGAAATCTACGCGCTGCATGCGGCAAGCAGAAACCGCCTGAACGCGTTGTATATGACCAGCATCTTCGTCGGCGGTGCGTTCGGCTCGGCGCTCGCCAGCCCGCTCTACGAACACGGTGGCTGGACGTTGGTCGCGAGCGTCGCGACGGCCTTTCCGATCATTGCACTGATCCACTATCTCGCGATCGGCCGTCCGCACGCCGCACGCATTGCATGACGGCATTTGGGGCAAACCGGGCGGTATGCCCTCCGGATTAACAAGATTTCAGCCTGGTTTCAGGAATTCCCGTGACGGTCACGATACGCTAGCCAGCATCGTCACGCGCCTGAACGACGTTCAATCGTTTAAAAAGGAATCACCATGTCGTCTCTTTCCCCTTTGCTCAACGGCTACGATCTGCCTGGACTGCACTTGCCGAACCCCGTCGTGATGGCGCCCATGACCCGCTCGCGCGCACCGTTGCGCGGCCGTCCGACGGAAATGATGGCGCAATACTATGCGCAGCGCGCGTCGGCGGGGCTGATCATTACCGAGGCGACCAATGTGAGTCCTGCCTCGGCGTCCTTCGAGCTCACGCCGGGCATCATCACGGCCGAGCAGATCGAGGGCTGGCGTCACATCACGAGCCAGGTGCATGCAGCCGGCGGCCGCATCTTCATGCAGTTGTGGCATGGCGGGCGCGTCGGTTCGTTCGCACTGCTTGGCGGCGAGGCACCGCTCTCGCCCTCCGGCGTGAATGACGATCTCGACCAGTTGCAGGTGTGGGCGCAATTGCAGAACGGCCAGTACACCAGAATCCACGCCACGCCGTCGCGCGCCATGTCGCTCGGCGAGGTGAAGCTTGCTATCGGCGCGTTCAGACAAGGCGCGGCCAATGCGATTGCCGCCGGCTTCGACGGCGTCGAAGTCCACGCGGCGAACGGCTACTTGCCGCATCAATTCCTGTCACCGACCACCAATACGCGCGACGACCGGTACGGTGGCTCGCTAGCGAACCGCGCCAACTTCCTGCGCGACATACTCACGGAGATCGGCTCGGTGGTTTCGCTCGACCGGGTCGGCGTACGCGTTTCGCCGTATGCGCAGTACAACAATGTGCGCGATGCGGATCCGGACGGCCCCTACGACTACGTCGGCAAGATGCTCGACGAGTTCGGCGTCGCCTACGTTCACGCGGCGGACACGAACGCCTGGAGCGGCGCACCGGACCTGCCGCGCATCATCGAGCGTATACGCAAGGCGTTCTCCGGCACGCTGATGGTCAACGGCGGCATTGCCATCGACCAGGCCGACCAACTGATCCGCGACGGCCAGGCGGACCTGGTCGCGTTCGCGCGCGCCTATATCGCCAATCCCGACCTCGTCGAGCGCATTGCGACTCACGCGGCGCTCGCGACGCCCAAGGCGGCCGGCTGGTACGGCGGCGACGACGCCGGCTATATCGACTACCCGTTCGACGGCAGCGCCGGCCAGAACGCACAAGCCGTATAAGCACGCGCCGTGCAGGCATGACGCATCTCCCGGCCGCGCGCACAGCCTGTGCGTGCGGATTCTTCGATTCATGACTTCAGTGACAGGTACGTGATGACGCACAAGTCTGGACTGTTGGCGATGGGCGGCGTGATCGTCGTGGCCGCGCTAACCGGCGCGCTGCTGTTGATGTGGAAGCCCGCCATTGCCCCGGTCAATCCTCCGGCGCCTGCGTCGTTCGACACGCAGACGAAGCTCGCGGGCGCGCGCGTGGTGGCGCTCGGCGACTGCATTGTCTGTCACACCGCGAAGGGCGGCAAACCGTTCGCCGGCGGCCTGCCGCTTGCCACGCCGTTCGGCACCATTTACGCGACCAACATCACGCCCGATGTCGAAACGGGCATCGGCAGCTGGTCGCTCGAAGCATTCACGCGAGCTGTGCGTTACGGCGTGGCCCGCGACGGGCACCTGTTGTACCCCGCGTTTCCGTACATTCACTTTACGCGTATGTCCGATCGTGACATTGCCGCGGCCTACGCATACCTGATGACGCGCGAGCCGGTCAACGCGACCACGCCCGCGAACGATCTAATCTTTCCGCTGAACTTCCGGCCTCTACTGGCCTTCTGGAACGTGTTGTTCCTGCATCCCGGCGAGCAGGTGGCAGGCGCGTCGAAAGACGCCGAGTGGAACCGCGGCAAGCTGCTGGTGGATGGCCTCGGGCACTGCGCGTCGTGTCATTCGCCGCTCAATATGATCGGCGGCGAAAAGTCGGCACACGCATTCGACGGCGGTATCGTCGACGGCTGGGAAGCGCCCGCGCTCAATGCGCTCGGCGCGGCGCCGAAGCCGTGGACCCAGGAACAGCTCGTGACCTATCTGCGCAGCGGCCGCGCCAGCGAACACGGCGCGGCGGCCGGCCCGATGCTGCCCGTCACGCGCGACCTCGCTACCGTGCCTGAAGAGGATGTGCAGGCCATCGCCACCTACATCCTGTCGATTCAGAAGCCGCAGCCGGCCGTCGCCGGTGTGTCGTCCAACGCAGCAGCGCAAGGCGAGAAGTCACCGGAGGCCCAGCGCGGCGCACTGCTGTTCGCGGCATCGTGCGCCCAGTGCCACGGTCCCGCTGCACCGATGCAATCGATTGGCGAGCGCCCCACGCTCGCGTTCAGCACCGCCATCAATGCAGCGACGCCGCGCAACGCGGCTCAGATGATTCTCAGCGGCAACGGCTGGCACGGCGAGGACAGCATGAACTACATGCCGTCCTTCAGCGAAATCTACAGTGATCAGCAGATCGCCGACCTGGTGTCCTATATCCGCGCGACCTATTCGCAGCGCGGCGAGTGGCAGGACGTCGAGGACATGGTCGTCAAGGTCAGAAAGGAGAACAACGCGCGATGATCAATCTTACCGTCAATGGCGTGCAGCACGCGCTGGATATCGATCCGTCGACGCCACTGCTCTACGCACTGCGCAATGACCTGCACCTGCACGGCGCGAAGTTCGGCTGCGGTCTTGGACAATGCGGCGCGTGCACGGTGATCGTGGGCGACAAGGCTGCATTTTCCTGCCTGATTCCCGTGTCGTCGATCGGCAGCCGCCCCGTGCGCACGATCGAAAGTCTCGGCACGGTCGAACATCCCGGCCCGCTGCAGAAGTCCTTCATCGAACATCAGGCCGTGCAGTGCGGCTATTGCATCGCCGGCATGATCATGCGCGCCCAGGCCCTGCTCGAGCGCAACCCGCGGCCGACCGAGAATGAACTGCGCGAACACATGGAGCCGAATCTTTGCCGTTGCGGCACCCACATGCGCATCCTCGCTGCGATCCGCGAAGTCGCGCACCTGCCCGCATCCGACGCTACGCCCACCCCGCCTCAAGGCGCGGTGACCCACGGAGGCACGCAATGAGCGTCAACGAAGACGATATTAACGAGGGACGCCGCCGCTTCATGATGTCCGGCGCGCTCGTGGTGAGCTTCAGTCTGTTCCCCGGTATCAAGGCCATGGCGCAGGAGGTGATCGCGGACGAAGGCGCTGCGGTACACGTGGCGAAAGCGACCGAAACGCTCGCGGGCAGTCTGAAGACCAATCCGTTCCTCGATGCATGGATCAAGATCGATCCCGCGGGCAAGGTGACTGTCTACACCGGCAAGGTGGAATTAGGCACCGGGGTACGCACCGCGCTGCTGCAGATCGCAGCCGAGGAGCTGGACATGGCGCCCTCGCTGATCACGTTTTTGACCGCCGATACGGGCGCCTCGCCGGACGAGGGACTCACGGCAGGCAGCCACACCATCGTCGACAGCGGCAGCGCCTTGCTGAACGCGTCTGCCCAGGTCCGCGGCCTGCTCGTCGATGCGGCGGCCAAACACTTCGGTGTCGAGAGCAGCGTGCTGACCGTTCAGGACGCCATCATCAAGGCGCCCGACGGCCGCACGATGACTTACGGTCAGGCGGTCGGCGCGGTGGATCTCCATCGCATGGCGACGCCGGTGTCGCCGTTGAAAGACCCAGCCAGATTCGTGACGATCGGAACGTCATTGCCGCGCCTGGACATCCCGGGCAAGGTGACGGGCGGCCCGAGATATGTGCAGGACATGTCGATGCCGGGCATGCTGCATGCGCGAGTGGTGCTCCCGCCGGTCTATGCTGCGAAGCTGCTGAAGACCAATACGCCCGACATTCTGAAGATGCCGGGCGTCGTCAAGGTGATCAGGGACGGCAGCATGCTGGCGGTGGTCGCCAAAGGCGAATGGCAAGCGGTGCAGGCGCAGCGCGCGCTGGCCGCGGGAAGTCAGTGGAGCGCCGGACGCACATTGCCCGACCCGGCTGCAGTACACCGCGATCTGAAGACGATTTCCACGCAACACATCGAGATCGCGAATACGCACAATGCGGCCGGCACACCCGCCAAAACGCTGAGCGCGAAGTACACCAAGCGCTATATGACGCACGGTTCGATCGGCCCGTCCTGCTCAGTCGCGCAGTTCAAGGACGGCACCATGACGGTCTGGACGCACTCGCAAGGCGTCTATCCGCTGCGCGATGCGCTCGCCGAAATGCTGTCGCTGCCGAAAGAGAATGTGCGCTGCGTTCATGTCGAAGGATCGGGCTGCTATGGGCACAACGGCGCGGACGACGTAGCATCGCACGCCGCCTTGATCGCCCGCGAGATGGCGGGCCAACCGGTTCGTGTGCAATGGATGCGCGAACAGGAACATACCTGGGATCACTTCACACCCGCGATGGTCACCGAAGTGAGCGCGTCGCTCGACGCGAGCGGCAGCATCGTCAACTGGGACTACGCGCTGTGGAGCAGTTCGCACAACGAGCGGATCGTCAACGCGGGCCGGCTCCTTCCCGCGCAAATGCTGGAGAAACCGTTCGTGCCGGCGCCGTCGGTGCCGATGATGCAGCCCGAAGGCGGCGGCGACCGCAACGCGATTCCGCTGTACGCGTTCCCCAACATGCATGTGATGAACAACTTCTCGCCGACCATGCCGTTGCAAACGTCGGCGATGCGCTCGCTCGGCGCGCACATGAACGTCTTCACGATCGAGACGTTCATGGACGAGTTGGCCGCCGCAGCCGGCGCCGACCCCGTCGCGTTCCGGCTCAAGCATATGCAGGATCCGCGCGCCCGAGACGTGATCCGGCTCGCGGCCGAGAAATTCGGCTGGCCGCGCGCGCCGCGCAAGGCCAATCACGGCGTCGGCTTTGCGTTCGGCAAGTACAAGAACCTGATGTCGTATGTGGCGATGGCCGTGGAGATATCCGTGGTGCCCGAGACGGGCCAGGTGATTCTCGAACACGCCGAAGTCGCGGTTGACGCGGGGCAGATCGTCACCCCCGACGGCATCCGCAACCAGATCGAAGGCGGCGTGATTCAATCCGCAAGTTGGACACTCTATGAAGAATTGCGGTTCGACACATCTCGAATCCGCAGCTTCGACTGGAGCAGCTACCCGATCCTGCGGTATTCCGCCGTGCCGCGCAGTTTGAACGTGCATCTGATCAATCGGCCGGGTGCGCCCTTTCTCGGCGCCGCAGAAGCGTCGATGGGGCCGACCGCCGGCGCGCTCGGCAACGCGTTGTTCGACGCGACCGGAAAGCGCTTGCGCGACATGCCGCTGGGTGGCGATAGCCTGCGCCGGCTGACCGACGTTTAGAGAGCCCGCACGGCGCCGCCTGCAGCAACGGATGAATCTGCCTCGCGGACATAAGCACATGAAGTTTCTACAAGGAGCAAGCCAGTGATCATCGATCTATCGGGCAAGACCGCCATTGTGAGCGCGTTCACCCGGGGGTATCGGCATCGCGATCGCTACTGGGATCGCAACGGCCGGCGCGGACACCATTGTCAATGGACGCAAACAGGAAGCGATCTGCATGTAGAGACCACCGCCGTCGGCGTAATGGCCCGGGGCCACCTCCTTCGCGATCCGCAGTGCGCTGAGCCGGTGCAACTGTCGTCCTGACATGATTCCCTCCTACCCACTTACCCATCTTCCTACCCATACTTCGTGTGTAAATTGTGTGGGACCTTACCGGAATCAGCAAGCACGCCGTTACCCATAAACCGCTTTAAAATCAGCGGCCTAGAGGACGTTTTCGGAAGATATCGGAATGCCCGGGAAGGCCTATGGGGCGGAAGGCAGCCGGAGTCGAACCGACCCGAGAGCGTCTGACGCCCTCAACTGGGTTTGAAGCCCAGCCGCACCACCGGATACGAATGCCTTCCTACGGTGATTGAATGACGCGTGCCCGATAGAAACAGACCGCCAGCCAGATCAAGGCAGATCGAGCCAGCGGCTATCCGTGCGCACGAGGTGCAGGCCACGGTGGAAGCGAGTATACCCAACCCGGTCGAAGAACTCCAAAAGCTGGATCGCGCGTTTTCGGCCGAGCCCGGTCGCGTCGCGAAACGGCGCGGCCGCCACGGTGCCGCCGTTCTTGTGCGCCTCCGCCGCCGCGATCGACGCAAGTTCGCGAATCACCTGCTGGTGATAGAACAGGTCATGCACGACCTGGAACAGCTCGCCCTGACGCGCGAGCTTGCGCAGCAACTGACGCACGCGCTCCTCCGGCACACCGTGCGCGTTCGCGAGCTCGCGCACCCACGGCGGATCGAAACGCCCCGCCTCGATCTCGGGCAGTAGCGTCGCGGCAAGCGCCTGATCGGCGGCGTCGAGCGTCACGGCGTGGCCGGGCAAATGCAGCCACGGTCCGAGTCTGACGAGCTCGCCACGCGCCGCCGCATCGTCGACCAGCGCGCGCCACAGGGCGTCGTCGACCAGTGGCGCCGCGATGCGCCGCAAGCGCGACACGTCCGGGCCGAGTTCGTCGGGCGAGCGCTCGTGATATTGCGCGAGCGCACTCGTCAGGCGCCCCTCGAGCGTGTGCCATGTCGCGTCCGCGACCAGCAGCGCGTCATGGCCCGGCAGTTCGATCGTGCGTGTCGCGGCGGGCAACGCGAGCGCCGCCGCCGGCATCCCCGTGAGGCGTTCCAGCAACGCCCGCGACAAACCGTGCGGCGCGCGCGCGAACAGCGCGTCGAGTGAGCCGGTGTCGAGCAGCGTCTGCATCGCGTCCAGCCAGCCGAAGCGCTCCGGCGAGCGCCGCTTGCGCGCCGGAGCGAACGCATCGAGCACGTGCCCGCCGCCCACCGTGCGATTGGCCTGAGCGTTACGCACGACGAAGCGATCGCCCGGCACCGTGCACAGCGGCAGCTCGAACACGAGTTGCACGCGCGCGCGCTGACCGGGCGCGAGCGTGTCGCCTTCGAGCAGCGCGACATGCGCAACCTGATGCTGCGTGCCGAGATGCACGTGCAGCGGCTCCCAATGTTCAAGCGCGTGCGGCGCGTCGGCGAGCAGCGTCAACGCGACGTCGATGCGCTCGCTCGCTTGCGACAGTCGCGGATCGACGATCCAGTCGCCGCGCTCGATCGCACTTTTCTCGATGCCCGCCAGATTCAGCGCGCAACGCTGGCCGGCGCGACCGGTTTCGGCGGGGCGATTCTGCGCGTGGATGCTGCGCACGCGCACCGATTCGTTTTTCGGCGCGAGCAGCATCGTGTCGCCGACGCTCACGCTGCCCGCCACCACGGTCCCGGTGACGATCGTGCCCTGCCCCGCGAGCGTGAACACGCGATCGACGGCGAGGCGGAACAGGCCGTCGTCGCGCTTCATGCGCCATGCGGCGGCCTGCTCGCGCAGATGCGCGTTCAGCGCGGCGACGCCCGCATCGCCCGCGCGCGTCGCGCAAGTATCGAATACCGGCGCGTCGCGCAGCACGCTGCCAGCGACGAACACACTCACTTCATCGCGCACTTCGCGCAGGCGCTCGTCGTCGACGCGATCCACTTTCGTCAACGCGATTGCGCCGCGCCGGATGCCGAGCAGTTCGACGATTGCCAGATGTTCGCGCGTTTGCGGCATCACGCCGTCATCGGCGGCGATTACGAGCAGCGCGAAGTCGATGCCGCTCGCGCCCGCGGTCATCGTATGCACGAGCTTTTCGTGGCCCGGCACGTCGATCAGACCGAGCACGTCGCCGTTGTCGAGCGGTACGTACGCGTAGCCGAGCTCGATCGAAATGCCGCGCGCTTTTTCTTCCTTGAGCCGGTCCGTGTCGACGCCGGTGAGTGCCTTCACGAGGCTCGTTTTGCCGTGGTCGATATGCCCAGCAGTACCGACGATCATGCGTGCCCGTCCTTCAGCTGCTTTTCGGTTGCGCGATCAGCTGTGCGATCAATTGCGCTTCGTCGGCGGCTTCGAGGCAGCGCAGATCGAGCCGCAACGCGTCGTCCGCGATCCGGCCGAGCACCGGCCGCGCCATCTCGCGCAACTGCTTTTCGAGCGCGAGCAGATGACGGCCGCCGCGCTTGCCGTCGCTCATCCTGATGACGAGGCCATAGCTCGGCAGCACGTCGACGGGCAAGGCGCCGCTGCCGATCTGGCTGAACATCGGCTCCGCGGCCACGCTGTAGCGCGCGTCGATCGCCTGCTGTAACGCCGGTAACACGCGCTGCGCGGCGCCGTGAATATCTTCGGCGGGCCGCGTGAGGAGCCGTAGCGTGGTCAGCCGCTCCGTCAACTTCTCCGGCGCGCGATACAGCTGGAGCACAGGCTCCAACGCCGCGAGTGTCAGCTTGCCGACCCGCAGTGCGCGCTTCAGCGGATGCTTCTTGATCTTCGCGATCAGATCGCGCCGCCCGACGATCAACCCGGCCTGCGGGCCGCCGAGCAGCTTGTCGCCGCTGAACGTGACCAGATCGGCGCCGGCCGCGACGGTCTCGCGCACCGTCGGCTCGCGCGGCAAGCCCCATTCGGCGAGATCGACGAGCGTGCCGCTGCCGAGATCGACGGCGACCGCAAGCCCGCGCGCGTGCGCGAGCGGCGCGATCTCTTCGATGCCGACTTCCTTCGTGAAGCCGCTGATCGCATAGTTGCTCGCGTGGACTTTCATCAGCAGCGCGGTACGCGCGTTGATCGCCTGTTCATAGTCCTTCAGATGGGTGCGGTTCGTCGTGCCGACTTCGCGCAGCTTCGCGCCCGCGCGGCTCATGATGTCGGGAATGCGAAACGCGCCGCCGATTTCGACGAGTTCGCCGCGCGACACCACCACTTCCTTCTTCGCCGCGAGCGCGGAGAGCGTGAGCAGCACCGCAGCGGCGTTGTTGTTGACGATGGTCGCCGCTTCGGCGCCGGTCAGCTCGCAGATCAGATCGTCGATCAGATCGTCGCGGTCGCCGCGCGTGCCGGTGGCGAGATCGAACTCGAGGTTGGCCGGTTGCGTGAGCGCGCTCATCACGGCGCGCACCGACTCATCGGGCAGCAGCGCGCGGCCGAGGTTCGTGTGCAACACGGTGCCGGTCAGATTGAACACGCTGCGCAGCCGCGACGCGTTACGCGCGAGCAGCGCCGCGGCGACCGTCGCATGCAGCTGCGCGGTATCGAGCGCGCTCACCGCCGGGTTGGCCGCCGCATCGCCCGATTGCGCGCTGATGCGCCACGCATCGAGCGCGTCGCGCAGCGCGTTGAGTACCTGGGTGCGGCCGTATGCGCCGATGAGCGGCACGAACTCTTCCGACGCCAACACCTTGTCCACCGACGGCACGCGCGCCATCAGCGCGCGCAATGCCGAGCTGCTCACATCGCTCACGAGCAATCCTTATGTCGTTTTGAACTTGGCTCCGGTCGGGTCGCCGTCAGGCCGACTCGTCGCCCTCCGTTTCGGCCGCGTCGGCCGTCTGCTCCGGCCACAGCCATGGATGCGGCGACGCGCGCCGGTAACCTTCCGCGCCCATCAGCAGATCGAGCGTGAGGCTCGCGAGGTCGTCCGCGAATGGATCGAACTCGTAGTCCTTCGCCTGAATGCCGATCTTGCGGTAAGTATGGCATTCGTCGCACGACTCCGCCTTCAGCGCGGCGTTTTTCGATTCGGCTTCGCGCACGGCTGCGTCGGCGTCGGGCGAGCCGGCTACCTGGTACGCGATGCCCTTCGTCGAATCGCAGTTCGAGCATTTGCTACGGACCATATGCCATTCGGTCGCGCACAATCCGCATTGCAGATAGCGATAGTTGTCGTACGCGCCGCCGATGCGCAGCGTGCTCGCCACCGGATGCGAGCCGCACACCGGGCACAGGCCCGGTGTGTCGAGGTACGGTACGGCGCGCTTGTCGATGTCGGCGGCGAGGTCGGTCCATACGACCTGCAGCGCGGCCATGATGAACGGCGCGCTCGCCGGATCGACGTCGGCGAAGCGCTGCGCGAAGATCGCGTCGGCCTGCGCTTCGAGCGCGGCGACGTCGAGCGAGCGCAGGCGCGCGAACAACGCCACGAGCGGCGGCGTCAACGGGGGACCCGCCGCTTCGATCCTGTCGAGCAGTTGTAGCAGCACGTCGCGCCACGCCGGATCGCGCGCGCCGGACAGCGCCGGAATCAGCGGCATCGAATACTGCTGCGCGCTCGCGATCAGCTCGGGGCTCGGTGGCTGGGCCTTGAAGTGCGCGAGCACCGCCTGCTGCGCATCGGCGAGCGCCGCCATCAGCCGCAGGTAGCCGGCGATCGGATTGCCGCGCGAGGCGAGCTGACGCAGGCGCGCGGCGCGCGGCGCGAACACCGCGAGCCGCTCGGGCATGCGGATGCGGGGTATTGCCGAGGGATCGAGCGACTCGATGTCGGCGGCTTCGAGAATGCGTTGAGTCAAGATATCGACCTCTGAAAACTGAAGGGCCGCCGCCCGTCATCGACGAGGCGCGGCGGCCCGGTGCGAGGGGCGCTGCGTGCGGCGCATTGAAACATGCGCTGGGGCAGCGCCGATTGAGCATACTTTACTTGCCGATGATTTCCCTGAACCAGTTTGGATGATGCTTGCGCGCCCAGCCATAGGTAACGGTGCCGCGCGTCATCGCACCTATGGAGCCCTTGACCCACAGCGCCGCATAGATATGCACGATGATGCCGACGATCAGCAGGAATGCCGTCACGGCATGCACGAGCGCCGAGAGCCGGATCACACCAATCGGGAAATAGAACGAAAAGTAGCGCCGCCAGATCACGATGCCGCTCAGCAACAGCAGCAGCATACAGATCACCATCACGAAGAACAGCAGCTTCTGCCCGGCGTTGTACCTGCCGATTGCGGGCAGGCGTTCCTCGCGATTGTTCAGCACGTCGCCGATCTGCTTCATCCACTGGATATCCGCCTGGTCCAGATAGTTGTGATGCCAGAAGCGCAACGCAAGAATCAGGAACGAGATGAACATCACGCAGCCGATGAACGGGTGCAGAATCCGCGTCCACTGCCCGCCGCCGAGTACCACGTACAGAAACGCCATCGACGGATGGAACAACGCGAGACCGGACAGCGCAAGCAGGATGAAACAGATCGCGGTGATCCAATGATTCGTGCGCTCGTTCGGCGTATAGCGCACGATCAGTCGGTTGCCCTTCAGGTCCGTGAAATCGGTGTGCTCAGAGTGGTTCATTGCGTACCCTCCCGCGAACGGCGTGCTTCTTCGGCTTCCTTGACGGCTGCGGCTTCGTCGGCCTCGGACACCTCGTTCGGGCCGACGCGCGTGTAGTGGAAGAAGCCCGCGAGCGCGGCGATCCCCATAATGGCGAGCCCGATCGGCTTGGCGATGCCCTTCCACAAGGAGACCAGCGGACTGATGCGCGGATCGTCCGGCAGGCCGTGATACAGCGACGGCCGGTCGGCGTGGTGCAACACGTACATCACATGCGTGCCGCCGACCTTGGCCGGGTTATACAGGCCAGCGTTCTGAAAACCGCGCTCCTTCAGATCGACGATGCGGTCCTCGGCCTGCTGCTTCATGTCCTCCTTGGTGCCGAACATGATCGCGCCGGTCGGGCAGGTCTTCACGCAGGCCGGCTCCTGGCCGACCGCCACACGATCCGAACACAGCGTGCACTTGTATACGCGGCGATCCTGCTTCGACATACGCGGTATGTCGAACGGGCAGCCGGCGATGCAGAAGCCGCAGCCGATGCAGTTCTCCTGGTGGAAATCCACGATGCCGTTCGTGTACTGCACGATCGCGCCCGGCGCCGGACAGGCCTTCAGGCAGCCCGGGTCCTCGCAGTGCATGCAGCCGTCCTTGCGGATCAGCCATTCGATATCGCCGGCGGAATTCTCGTACTCGGCAAACCGCATGACGGTCCACGAATGCTCGGTGAGATCGGGCGGGTTGTCGTAGACGCCCACGTTCACGCCGATCTCGTCGCGCAGATCGTTCCACTCCATGCAAGCCGTCTGACACGCCTTGCAGCCGATGCACTTCGACACGTCGATGAGCTTCGCGACCGTGCCCGTGGCCGGCTCGCGAATCACCGGCGGCTGCGTGGTGGTGGCCGAAACGCGTCTGATGTCCAGTGATTGCAGTGCCATCTCTTTTCCTTATGCCTTTTCGACCTTGACGAGGAACGACTTGAATTCCGGTGTCTGCGAATTCCCGTCGCCCACCGGGGGCGTCAGCGTATTGATGAGATAGCCCGGCCTCGCGAGCCCTTTGAAGCCCCAATGGAGCGGCAGCCCGACGGTCTGCACCTTCTTGCCTTCGATCATCAGCGGTTTGATCCGCTTCGTCACGACCGCGACGGCAACCAGGTGCCCGCGGTTCGAGCTCACCTTGACCCGGTCGCCGGCTACCACGCCGATCTCCTTCGCGAGGTCTTCGCCAATCTCGACGAACTGCTCGGGCTGGATGATCGCGTTCAGACGCGCGTGTTTGGTCCAGTAGTGGAAATGCTCGGTCAGACGATAGGTGGTCGCCGTATGCGGGAAGTTCTCGTGCGTGCCGAACGTGGCCTTGTCGTCCGGGAACACGCGCGCCGCAGGATTGCTGACGACCAACTTGTTGTCCGGATGCAGCGGGTTGTAGCCGAGCGGCGTTTCGAACGGCTCGTAGTGCTCGGGGAATGGCCCTTCCACCATAGCTTCGCGCGCGAAGAAGCAAGCCACGCCTTCCGGATTCATGATGAACGGATTCATGCCGCTTTCGGGCGGCTCGTCGACCTTGAAGTCCGGAATGTCGGCGCCCGACCACGTGCTGCCGTTCCACGCGATCAGCTTGCGCGTCGGATCGAACGGCTTGCCGCTGAGATCGCACGACGCGCGGTTGTACAGAACCCGCCGGTTCACCGGCCATGCCCAGGCCCAGTTCAGCGTGTTGCCGATGCCGGTCGGGTCCGAGTTGTCGCGGCGGCCCATCTGGTTGCCCGCCTGGGTCCACGCGCCGCAGAAGATCCAGCAGCCGCTCGAGGTCGAGCCATCGTCGCGCAGCAGCGCGAAACTCGCGAGCTGCTCGCCCTTCTTCGCGAGTACCTTGGTCGTGTCCTTCGGATCGGTAACGTCCGCGAGCGCCTTGCCGTTGTACTCCATCGCGAGTTCTTCGGGCGTCGGGCTTTCCGGGTTCGCATACGGCCAGCTCATGTTCAGGATCGGATCGGGATACTTGCCGCCGTCCTTGCGATAAGCGTCGCGAATACGCAGCCACAGCCCCGCCATGATATCGAGGTCGCTCTTCGCTTCGCCGGGACCGTCCGCGCCCTGCCAATGCCACTGCAGCACCCGGCTCGAACTAACGAGCGAGCCGCGTTCCTCGGCGAAGCAGGTGGTCGGCAGACGGAACACCTCTGTCTGGATCGAGCCGCTGTCGACGTCGTTGAACGGGCCGTGGTTCTTCCAGAACTCCGACGTTTCGGTCGCGAGCGGATCCATGATCACGAGCCACTTCAGCTTGGCCAGCGCCGCGCCGTTCTTCGCCTTGAACGGCGCGGCGGCAAGCGGGTTGAAGCCCTGCGCGATGTAGCCGGTCATTTTGCCCTGATTCATCAGCTCGAAGACCTGCAGCAGGTCGTAGGACTTATCGAGCTTCGGCAGATAGTCGAAAGCGAAGTTGTTGTCGGCGGTCGCCTTGTCGCCCCACCACGATTTCATGAGGCTCACGTGGAACGCGCGATAGTTGCGCCAGTAGCTCAGCTGGTTCGGCCGCAGCGGCTGTTTGGCGCGCGTCGCGATGTAGGCGTCGAAGTCCTGCTCCGCTTCCATGGGCAGCGTCATGTAGCCCGGCAGCAGGTTCGACATCAGGCCGAGATCCGTCAGGCCCTGGATGTTCGAATGGCCGCGCAGCGCGTTCATGCCGCCGCCCGCGATGCCGATGTTGCCGAGCAGCAGCTGCACCATCGCGCCGGTGCGGATGATCTGCGAGCCGACCGAGTGATGCGTCCAGCCGAGCGCGTACATGATCGTGGCCGCGCGGTTCGGCACCGACGTCGACGCGAGCATCTCGCACACGTGCTGGAACTTCTCCTTCGGCACGCCGCAGATTCTCTCGACCTGCTCGGGCGTGTAGCGCGAGTAGTGCTGCTTCATCAGCTGATAGACGCAGCGCGGGTCCTGCAGCGTCGGATCGACCTTGGCGAAGCCGTCATCGCCGCGCTCGTAGTCCCACGAGGCCTTGTCGTAGCTGCGCGTGTCGGCGTGGTAGCCGGAAAACAGGCCGTCCTTGAACGCGAAATCCTCGCGCACGATGAACGGCACGTCCGTGTAGTTCTTCACGTACTCGTGCTGGATCTTGTCGTTCGTCAGCAGGTAGTTGATCACCCCGCCGAGAAACGCAATGTCCGTACCGGTGCGGATCTGCACGAAGTAGTCCGCGACCGACGCCGTGCGCGTAAAGCGCGGGTCGACCACGATCAGACGCGCCTTGCGGTGCGCCTTGGCTTCGGTGACCCATTTGAAACCGCATGGGTGTGCCTCGGCCGCATTGCCGCCCATCACGAGAATCACGTCCGCGTTTCTGATGTCGACCCAATGGTTCGTCATCGCTCCACGGCCAAACGTCGGGGCAAGACCTGCCACCGTCGGGGCATGTCAGACACGCGCCTGATTGTCGAATCCGAGCATGCCAAGACTGCGAACAGTCTTGTGCGTCAGATAACCCACCTCGTTGCTGCCGGCCGATGCCGCGAGCATGCCGGTAGTCAGCCAGCGGTTGACCTTCTTGCCGTCCGCGTTCGTCTCGACGAAGTTCGCGTCGCGGTCTTCCTTCATCAGCTTCGCGATGCGGTCTAGCGCGTCTTCCCACGAGATGCGCGTCCACTCGTTCGCCCCGGCCGCGCGGTACTCGGGATAGCGCAGACGGCTCGAGCTATGGATGAAGTCGATCAGGCTCGCGCCCTTCGGGCACAGCGTGCCGCGATTGACCGGATGGTCGGGGTCGCCCTCGATGTGGAAGATGCTCGTCTTCACATTCTTGGCCTCGTCGCCAAGACCGTACATCAGGATGCCGCAGCCCACCGAACAGTACGGGCAGGTGTTGCGGGTTTCAGTCGCACGCGACAATTTGTACTGACGGACTTCGGCCAGCGCGGGTGTCGGCGAGAAGCCCATCAGGGCCAGGCTCGATCCGGCAAGTGTCGTGGCAGAGACCTTCAGGAATTGTCGCCGAGTCATTTGCGTCATTGCATGGCCTCGGCTCTTTGGGGACAAAATTGATTATAGATGCCGTTTCGCGACCTGCATCGTAGTGCATTCGCCACCCCGGTAGATGGGACATGCGAAAGTCACTTGAAAGGGCGGCACCCTGCTGGCACGATTTATTCCCGCTGCTGGGCACCGTTCATGCTGCATCCGCGAATAGTGACTCCCACTGACCTCATCGGCGGACTATTGCGCTCCTATTAACTACCCAGGCGCCGCGGAATTGCGTTGTAGCGTAAAGAATTCGTTTCATCGCGCGTACATGCCGCTTGCATTTCCTTCGGCATTAGTATTTTTTACGCAGCCGTTTATCGCTCGGCAAAACGGAGTTCGAAACGGGTTCGGCATAGAGCCGGTTTGCGCCCGTGCCGACGCTGCACAGTGCGAAAACAACCCTCATAATGCGGTCATTCGACGAACCCCAACTCTCGCCCCCATGACCCAAGTCCAAGCAAGCCAGTCGCCCCGCCTGACGAGCCTGTCGCACGGCGGCGGCTGCGGCTGCAAGATCGCGCCCGGCCTGCTCGCCGATCTGCTCAAGCGCAGCACGCCGCTGCCATTCTTCCCCGACCTGCTGGTCGGCAACGACACCGCCGACGACGCCGCCGTCTACAAGCTCAACGAAGACCAGGCGATCGTCGCGACCACCGATTTCTTCATGCCGATCGTCGACGATCCATTCGACTTCGGCCGCATCGCCGCGACCAACGCGATCTCCGACGTCTACGCGATGGGCGGCAAGCCGATCATGGCACTCGCGATCGTCGGCATGCCGATCAACGTGCTGCCGCACGACGTGATCGCGGCCGTGCTGAAAGGCGGCGAATCGGTCTGCGCGGAAGCAGGCATCCCGGTCGCGGGCGGCCATTCGATCGATTCCGTCGAGCCGATTTACGGCCTCGTCGCGCTGGGCATCGTCGATCCGAAGCGCGTCAAGCGCAACGCGGGCGGCCAGGCCGGCGACGTGCTGATCCTCGGCAAGCCGCTCGGCGTCGGGATTCTGTCCGCGGCATTGAAGAAGGACCGGCTCGACGCGGCCGGCTACGCGGCAATGATCGGCGCGACCACCAAGCTGAACCGGCCGGGCGCCGAGCTGGCGCGGCTCGACGGCGTGCATGCGCTGACCGACATCACCGGCTTCGGCCTGCTCGGCCACACGCTGGAACTCGCACGCGGCTCGAAGCTGACCGCGCGCGTGCGCTACGCGGACCTGCCGTGGCTGCCGAACGTCGCGAGCCTCGCGCAAGCAGGCATTTTCACCGGCGCATCGGGCCGCAACTGGGATGCCTACGGCCACGACGTGGTGCTGCCCGCCACCTTGCCGTCCGCCGGCCGCGCGTTGTTGACCGATCCGCAGACGTCGGGCGGGCTGCTGGTGTCGTGCTCGCCCGAAGCGGTAGACGAAGTGCTCGCGCTGTTCCGCGCCGATGGCTTTGCCGACGCACGGGTGATCGGCGAGCTGGTGAGCGGGAAAGCGCGGGTCGAAGTCATCTGAGGTAGGCGGCCGAAGGACGTCACTGGAGAACCCCGGGAAGGACGCATATAACCGGCCCGAACGAGCCGCCCATGCGATAATTTCGGTCTTCCCGCGGTCCGTTTTGTCCCTACTCCCTTGAAAAGTTTTCTAGTCAGCCTCGACAAAGCCGGCGATTTCGATGAAATCGTCGACGTTCGCACTCCGCTCGAGTTCGAGGAAGACCATATTCCGGGCGCGACCAACGCGCCAGTGCTGAGCAACGAGGAACGCGTGCTGGTCGGCACGACCTACAAGCAGGTGTCGCCGTTCGAGGGCACGCGGCTCGGCGCGGCGTTAGTCGCGCGCAACATCGCGCATCATCTGGAAACCACGTTCGCCGACCGGCCGCGCAACTGGCGCCCGCTGATCTACTGCTGGCGCGGCGGCAAGCGTTCGGGCTCGGTCACGACGCTGTTCAACATGATCGGCTGGTCGGCGCGGCAACTCGACGGCGGCTACAAGAGCTACCGGCGCGCCACGCTGGAGAGGCTCGAAACCCTGCCGCGCCGTTTCAGCTATATCGCGCTCGTGGGCCCGACCGGCAGTGGCAAGACGCGGCTGCTGTCGGCGCTGCATGAGGCCGGCGCGCAGACGCTCGACCTCGAGGCGCTCGCCTCGCATCGCGGCTCGCTGCTCGGCGCGTATACGGGCGTGGCGCAGCCGTCGCAAAAGCGTTTCGACACGTTGCTCGTCACCGCGCTGCGCGACTTCGACGTGAACCGGCCGGTGTTCGTCGAGGCGGAAAGCCGGCGTATTGGCTCCGTCACGCTGCCGCTCGCGCTGCTCGAAACGTTTCATCGCGGCGCGTGCGTCGAGGTGCGCTCGAGCGGCGAGGACCGCGCGGCGTTTCTGTTGCAGGATTACGCGCATCTGTTCGAGCATCCCGATTACTTCAAGGGACAGCTGGAACGGTTGATCGGTCTGCACAGCCGCGAGCGGGTCACGGGCTGGCTGCGGCTCGTCGACGAGAACCGGCGCGCCGAGCTCGCGCGCGAACTGATCGAACGGCACTACGATCCCGCATACGCGCGCAGCAGCGGCCAGCATTTCGAGCAGTTGCCCAACGCGCTGCAACTCGATTTCCGCCCGAACGACGCCGACATCGTCGAGCAGGCGAAAACGCTGCTCGCGCAGCTCGATACCCGCACGCTAGTCGTCGGTTGATCCACAACGACATTCAACAACCATCATGCAATCAACCCTTCGGCAACCCCGCGTCACGCTTGGCTGGATCGTGTTCCTGCTGATCGCCGTCGTCGGCCTCTTCTATGTGAAGTGGTTTCCGTACTACAACCGCGCGTTCGTCGCCGCGAGCCAGCATTCGATCGGCAAGTCGATCCTGATGGGCACGTCCGCGAGCGCGCCGGCGGCCTCATGGCAGGCCGCGATCGACTTCGCGCTCGCTTACGGCAAGGCAATCTGGCAGGCGATGGTGCTCGGCCTGCTGCTCGGCTCCGCGGTACAGGCGCTGATTCCGCCGCAATGGGTCGCGCGCGCGCTCGGCCGTGCCGACTTCAACAGCGTCGTCAAAGGCGGCCTGATGTCGTTGCCGGGCATGATGTGCACCTGCTGCGCGGCGCCGGTCGTCGCGGGCCTGCGCGCGCGTGAAGCGGCGCCGGGCGCGGCGATTGCTTTTTGGCTCGGTAATACCGCGCTGAATCCCGCTACGCTGATCTTCATGGGCTTCGTGCTCGGCTGGCAGTGGATGGGCCTGCGCCTCGCGCTCGGCATCGTGATGGTGTTCGGCCTTGGCTACGTCGTGAACCGCATGGTCACGCCGCAGGAAGCGCAAGCGTCGCGAGAGGCCGTCGCGCAATTGGTCAGCGCCGACAATCCAGGCACCGCGTTCTCGCGCTGGATCACGATTCTGGGGCGCATGACGCTGCGGCTCGTGCCCGAATACATCGCGCTCGTGCTGATTCTCGGCGCGGCGCGCGCGTGGCTGTTTCCGCACATCGGCCCGGACGTCGACAACAGCCTGTTGTGGATCATCGCGCTGTCGATCGCCGGCACGCTGTTCGTGATTCCGACCGCGGGTGAAGTGCCGATCATTCAGGCGATGCTGTCGTTCGGCATGGCCGCCGGCCCCGCCGGCGCGCTGCTGATGACGCTGCCGCTCGTCAGCGTGCCGTCGCTCGCGATGCTCGCGCGGTCGTTTCCGCGGCGCGTGCTGACGGTGGTGGCCTGTGCAGTGGTGGTGGGCGGTGTCGTCAGTGGATTGCTGGCCGTTACGCTGGGCTTCTGAGTTGGTTTTTGAGTTCGAGTCGTAGAAGAAGGAAGCATGAAACGTATTGCCGCATTCGCTGTCACGTGTTGGTCCGCTGCCGGGCTGCTGTACCTTGGACAGCACTCGGTGGCAATGATCGCACTGAGCGGCGTCGTGGCGTTCGCGGGATTCGATCTGCTGCGGCCGTGACGGCGGCGTAGTTTTTCCCTGCTGCGAAAGTGCGCTCGTCCCTTGCGTTCGCCGTATCGTTCGCGTCCGCCTGCGCCTAACGGGGAAGCGCGTCGCGAATCGCCGCGAGCCACAACGCGACCGCATGCGCGCCCGGGTCCATATGACCGAGCGCGCGCTCGCCGACATAGCTCGAACGCCCGCGCCGTGGATGCATCGATGCGGTACGAGACGTGCCGTCGCTTGCCGCAGCGACGGTGGCCTGCAATGCGGCATCCGTCGACGCTCCCTGAGCGAGTGCGTCGTGCAGCGCGTCGGCAGCGGGCCTCAGCGCATCGACCATCGTCCGATCGCCCGGCCTCGCGCCCCCCAGTTCCATCAACCCATCGACACCGGCGCTGAACGCCGTCGCCCATTGCCGTGCGGTGGTCCCGCCCGACTGTTCGAGCGCGGCCGCCGCGCGCAGCAGCATCACCGCGTACAGCGGACCCGACGTGCCGCCCACCACGCGCCGCAGCGTCGCCGACATGCCGCGCAATACCGCGCCCGGGGTGGTTGCGCACGCGTAGGAATCGAGCTCGAGCTGCACCGCGCGTGCGCCGCGCGCGAGGCTGATGCCGAGGTCGCCGTCGCCGACGCGCTGGTCCATTTCGGTCAATGTCAGCTCGGCTGCCAGCAGGCACTCGCAGACCGCTTCGATCGCGCGCCGCAGCGTCGCGTCACGCGCGAGCGTCGCGCCGCTCGCGCTTTGCGGCGCGGGTGGCGCCGCACGCACCGCGACCTGCGCGACGCGGCCGCTCAGCGCAGGCCATGCGCTCGTCTGTGAGGCGGCGTCGAGCAGGCTCAGCCGTTCGTCATCGATACGCAGCAGCGTCAGCGAGACGCCGGCCATTTCGAGCGCGCTCAGGAACGTGCCGGCCCACGCGCGCGCGACTTCGATGCCGCGCCCGGCAAGCTCGCGCAGCGCGGCACCAGCCACCACGTTGAGTTCGCTCGGCGGCGTGCCACCCAGATTGTTGACGAGCAGCGCGACGCGCTCGCCCGCCTGCAACGCGAGATCGTCGACGATCTTTGCAAGCAGCTTGCCGACGATCGCGTCGGCCGGCTCCAGCGCGCCGCGCGCCACGCCGGGTTCGCCATGAATGCCGAGGCCCCATTCGATTTCGCCATCGCCCAGCGCGAAGCCCGGCTTGCCCGCAGCCGGCACCGTGCACGGCGTCAGCGCGACGCCCATCGTGCCGAGCGACGCGGCCGCTTCCCGAGCGAGCCGCGCGACCTCGGCCAACGGCAAACCGCGCGCGGCCGCCGCGCCCGCGATCTTGTGAACCAACACTGTGCCCGCGAGTCCGCGACGGCCCGCGTGATCGCCGCTCGCGCTCAGCGCGACGTCGTCGGCGACGATCATCATCTCAACTAGGATGCCCTCGGCGCGCGCGATTTCGGCCGCGAGGCCGAAGTTGAAGCGGTCGCCCGTGTAGTTCTTGACGATCAGCAACGCGCCCGCGGGGCCGGCCACCGCGCGTATCGCGTCGAGCACGGCGTCGGTGGAGGGCGAGGTGAAGACCTCGCCGGCTACCGCCGCGCTCAGCATGCCGTGGCCCACATAGCCGCCGTGCGCGGGCTCGTGGCCCGAGCCGCCGCCCGAGATCAGCGCGACCTCGCCGCGCGCGGCCACGGCCTGGGCATCGGCGCGCAAGACGATCGTGCCGCCTTGCAATAGCGAGAGTTGGGGATTGAGCGCGATGAGCCCGTCGAGCATCTCGGGGACCACGGTGGACACATCGTTGATGAGCTTCTTCATTGCGTCAGCTCCGTTGGATGCTGCCGGCATCGCATGATCGAAGATGCGATGGGAACGGCAGTCGAGTCGGCGGCGAAGGCGGAAGGTCTAACTGTACCGCGCATTGTCGAACGACGACGCAACGGCGAGAGCGCGCGCGTGAACGTGCACGAGCCTCGGGCCACGAGCGGACAACAACAACGAAGGGGACGTGATGCCGAACGGCGAAACTGAGGGAACGACTGGATCGATTTGACAGGACCGTAGACGAAAGCGGACCGCTTTCGTCTACGTCACAGATGCGTTGGTAGGCTCGATTGGATTCGAACCAACGACCCCCACCATGTCAAGGTGGTGCTCTAACCAACTGAGCTACGAGCCTTTAGAGGCGCGAATTATAGAGACTCGATGCGCACTGCACAAGCCCTTGCCGCGACTTATCGAAACGCATGCATGTTGATCAGTTCGTCGCGGTCCATTCGGTGTGAGGGTCCAATGGATAAACCGGCCGCTTCACGTGCTCGAAGCTGAACAGACCATAGTCCGAACTCGTGACGCCGCGGCTATCGCATTCGACGAGTGCCTCCGCGATCGGCACGAAAACCGGCCGGCAATACATGCGTGATTTGAGCAGCAGAAAACGCGCGCGGCGCGGATCGATGCCGACGCTCTCGAACACGCCGAGATCCCACGGCTCATGCGTTCGTTCGGTCACGACGAGTTTCACCGTGCCGGTGTCGAGCACTGCCGCGCGCCCCATGTACGCGCGCTGGCCGGTGTAGGTCGGGCCGCTGATCACGTATTCGCCGTCGGTCAGCGCGCGCACGACGCCGGTCAGGGCAAGCGGCGAACGCGAGGGCAATGCATCGTTTGTGAGCTTGTTGCCGATCGCGAGCGTGACCGTGCTACCGACACCCGAGGCCGCCAGGGCCGCGACCGCCTGCGGATCGCACAACGGCCCGCTGACGATGCCTTCGAGGCCCTGCCTCAACGCTTCCTCGAGCAAATCCATCGTGTCGCACGTGCCGCCCGACATGCAGTTGTCGCCGTGATCGAGCATTAGCACCGGTTTATCGGCGGCGCGTGCCAGCGACGCCGCCCGCGCGACCGATTCGGCAAGCGGCGCGCTGCGATAGACGAAATCGTCGCGCTCGTCCCAGATCTGCCGCGCGATGCGCTCGGCGACCGCCTCCGCATCCGCGCGCTCGCCATTGCCCACGACGACGACGCTAATGCATGGCGCTTCGATATCGGCGAGCGAGAAGCCGGCCAGCACCGACACCGCGAGCATGCCGTCGGCCTCGGCGGCGCGCGCGGCATCGAGCGCGCGTTTCATCGCGCCGTCAACGCTCGCGCTGCGCAGCGTGTGCGTGAGCAGCGGCGGCTGACGCCACGCGATCACCGGCTTCGCGTGGCCCTCGATCATGTCGAACAGCAAGCGCGCTGCATGTGCGCCAGTCTCGTACATGTCGACGTGCGGATAGGTCTTGAAGCTGACGATGACGTCGGCGTTGTCGATCATTTTTTGCGTGACGTTGCCATGCAGATCGAGCGCGACCGCGATCGGCGCGTGCGGCAGCGACGCACGCACGCGCCCGAGCAGATCGCCTTCACCGTCGGTCGAGTTCTCGGCGACCATCGCGCCGTGCAGATCGAGCATCACCGCGTCGCAGCCCGTCGCGGCTGCCACGATCGCGTCGCAGATCGTATCGTAGGCGGCGGCGTCGACCGGCCCGCTCGGATTCGCCATGGCGGAGATCGGCGTCACGATTTCGGCATGCACGCGCTCGGCGGCGTCGATGAACGCGGCCATCGCGGTTTGCATGCCCTTGTTTTCGTCGAACGCGGCGCGGCCGTAGCTCGGACCGTTGCGGCCGAATGCGGCCAGCGGGGTCTCTACTGGCGAGAACGTGTTGGTCTCGTGGTTCATTCGTGCGATCAGGACCTTCATGCGCGCATGCTCCCCGTTCTCGACGCCGCGCTCGGCATCACCCGCAGCAGCATATTGCAGCCGGCTTCCAGATGATCGGCGCGCGCGTCCTCGATTTCGTTGTGGCTAATTCCGTCCTTGCAGGGAACGAAGATCATCGCGCTGGGTGCGCCGCGCGCGAGATAGGCGGCGTCGTGGCCCGCGCCGCTGATCACGTCCATCGACGACACACCGAGCCGCTCCGCGCTCTGCCTGACCTCGGCGATCCATTGCGCGGCGAATCGCTGCGGCGGGAAGAAGACGACCTGCTCGATGTCGATAGTGATGGGGGCGTCCAAGCTGCTGCTCGCGCGGGTGGCGGCGGCGTTGGTGGCGGCGTTGCCCCCATCGCTGCCCGCCTGCGCGCACGCTGCACGCCATGCGAGGTCCATCGCAGTGAGCGATGCGTCATCGGCTGCGCGCAGGTCGACGCTGAATTTCACGCGGCCCGCAATGACGTTGCGCGAGTTTAAATGCACGTCGAGCCAGCCGACCGTGCTACGGCCATGCGGCGCGTGATCGAGTGCGATACGGTTCACCGCATGGATCGGATCCGCGGCGACGAGCAGCGCGTCGCGGCGCAGCGCCATCGGCCCCGCGTGCGCTTCCATGCCGTGCACGATCAGGTCGTACCAGCGCTGCCCGAGCGCGCCCTGCACGACGCCGATGACCTTGTCGTGCGCTTCGAGCACGGACCCCTGTCCGATATGCACCTCGAAATATGCGCCGACAGCGTGCGACTTGCGATGCTCGCCGGCATAGCCGATCGCCGCTAGCGCGTGGCGCACCGCTACGCCGTCGCGATCGCGTTGCGCTAGCGCGTGCTCGAGCGTGAATGCGCCGGCGAACACGCCGGAGCCCATCATCACCGGCAAGAGTCGCGAGCCCTCCTCGTTGGTCCACATGGCAACCTCGAGCGGCGCGATGGTCTGCACGTTGGCCTCGGCCAGCGGGCGCAGCACCTCCAGCCCTGCCAGCACACCATAATTGCCGTCGAATTTGCCGCCGGTCGGCTGCGTGTCGAGATGGCTGCCCGTCATTATGGGCGGCAGATCGTCACGCAGCCCCGTCCTCCGCGCGAAAATATTGCCGATCGCGTCGACCGGCACCGTGCGGCCGATCTCCTTCATCCACGCGATGAACTGATCGCGTGCCTCACGGTCGAGTTCGGTCAGTGCTGGACGGCAGACAGCGCGTTTGTCGGTCGCGCCGATCCGCACGAGCTGCATGAGACAGTCCCACAGCCGCGCGCCGTCGATCCGCAAATCGGCGGGCGTCGAGACAACGTTGGATGAATGAGTCTGCATCGATGCAATCTCGGGTCGAAGACAGCTGGATGGCGCTTGCCGGCGGGACTTGCTCCGTTCCGGCTTGCTGGCCGAGGTTGTTCCAATCGTCATGATAGAGAGGTTTCGCCGAGGTAGATGGCCGGACGCGCGCGAGGTGGCAATGCGGCGCGACGCCTTTCCGTGGGCAAGCATAGGAAGCAAAGCCGCTGGATTCGTGGGGAGTGAACGGCGCATCGCGGGCGATGTAGGTGCCAATTCGCTCGACGACGGACGCCGCGACGTGCCGGCAATCTGCGCGCAAGTGGCCGCCAGCAAACGTTTTCGTCGAAGGAAGCGGCTAAAACGCAATGAAGGCTCAACCTTTTGCGAAGCGCGCCGTTATTGCATGTGCTCAGGCAACCCCCTCGGATCTCCATGGCACAACCAATTCCTTTCCGCAACACTGGCGCCGCCCGCGCGCGGCATGCCAAAGCCATGCTGTTGCCCATCGCGCGCCAGATCGCCGACGATCTCGCGTTGCGAGTTCATCTGTCGCTCGACGCACTGCGCCGCGGCCTCGGTACGAAGAGCGATGCGCAGACGGTCACGCAGATCATGCTGTTGACCAGCTACCTCGCTGATGCTGGCTTTGGCTCGATGAGCCACGAAGAGCTCCACGCCGCGGACCGCGCCTCGGCGATGGTGTTCGACGCAGGTCGGGAACGCAACGAATGGAAACTGGACGAAGCGGGATTCGCGCTCTTTGCATCGATCGCAACGAGCTACGATCGGCAGCTGCATCGCGCTCCGCTTTGGGCGATTACGGAGGCCAGCGAAAGACTCGACCGCTTTATCGCAGGGGGATCCGATCGAGCGCCGGCGCGTAAGCGGGCTTAGCGTGTTTGGAGGAGGTGCTGACCGGCTGAGCCAGAAGGACACGGATTTTGGACGACCGCGTCGGAAGTCGCCGGATTGTAAGCACCCGGTGAAGGCATCTTGATTGCGTAAGGTGTGAAGGCGAGGATCGTGTCCATCTAAATTTTTAATGGACAGATGTACACGATGAGCGAGACCGAGGTGATGCAGGAGGTTGTGCAACCG
>NZ_VZQP01000071.1:0-35204 GCF_014397655.1 Paraburkholderia sp. UCT31 | reverse complement strand
AGAGAAGAGGGGCTCGTTTGCGAGCCAAATTCACCGAAATGAGCGTCGATTCGATTCGTTATCCAGAAAATTTGACGCGTCTTGATCTGCAAGCCGATCCGACAGTTCATTAATCAGCGTTTCCCTAACTTCCGTTCAGGTGTTTCTCGATGAGCACGAGCAGTTCTCGCGACTCAAAGCTTTCCGCAAGGTTGCCTACTCTGGTAGCGAATGCCGTATAGCGGGTGTCGCTCGCCCGAAGCGACTCAACGTGTCGCATGACCTCCCGCATCGAACCTCTGCGCGCGAGATCGTGCAACACCTCCATGCTCGCACGCGGCGGCAGGACGAACGACGAGACCGCTTCGGCGTCGGATGGCGTTGCGCCAATCCGGCGCGGACGCTCGGCCACATGTTCAGTTGCCGGGCGCACACCGTCACGTCCGGCAAACATCAGGCATTCGTCGCGTGGAGCTTGCCGATCGCCGGCGTCGTCACGCACCAGCGGCTCGTGAGCGGGACACTCAACCGCCAGGTCGAACCAGAATCGACTTCCTCGCCCGTATTCACTCTCGACGTGAATATCGCTGCCCATAAGCCGTGCCAAATGTTGGCTGATGGAAAGCCCCAACCCCAGCCCGGCGCTCCTGCGCTCGATGTCACCAGCCTGTTCAAATGGCTGGAAGACTCGCTCGAGTTGGTCATGCTTAATGCCAGTCCCGGTATCTTTCACTTCAAACCTCAAAACGCCACCTCGGACCAACTTCACCGAGAATGCCACCTCTCCGATGTCCGTGAACTTCACGGCATTGGAGAGCAGATTGAGCAGTACCTGCCGCAATCGCTTCTCGTCAACGCGAACCACTGCGGGCAGGTTTGGCGCAGCCGCACAAATCTGCGCGAGCCCCTTCTCACGAGCCCGCACGCCAACCATCTCCCCAAGCATTTCGAGGAACGGCGCGAGCAAAACATCGTTCAGCTCCAGGTCAATTCGACCGGCGCCGACGCGCGCGAAGTCAAGCAAATCATTAATCAACGTGACGAGATGCGACCCGCTTTGCTCGATCAGCGAAACATGCGACTTTTGACGAACGCTCAGGTTGTCATCGCGCCGCAGAACCTGCGTATATCCGAGAATGCAGTTCAACGGGGTCCGGAGTTCGTGGCTGATGTTAGCCAGGAACTGGTCCTTCGCCTTGTTCGCCAATTCAGCCTCGTCCCGGGCAACACGCACCGTCTCCTCGAGCGCTTTGCGCGCCGAGATGTCCTGGATAATCGCAATGGTATGCTGAACCTGCTGGCTGGAATCACGCTGTAACGACACGGTCGCACTGACCCACACGCGCGATCCGTCGCGCCGTATGTTGACTTTTTCCTCCGTGTAATGCGAGAAGTCGTTTTTGAGCAGTTTCTTGAATTGATTGATGCTCTCTGGAACACTGCCAACCGCTGTGACTTCCATGAACGTCATCGAGAGCAATTCTTCACGACTGTAGCCAACGATATCGCAATAGCGCCGGTTGACGCGGAGGAACCGGCCGCTCTGGTCACAATGAACAATACCCACGGCTGCGTTTTCAAAGGTTCCACGGAAGCGCTCTTCGCTGGTTCGCAGTGCGAGTTCTGCACGCTTCAAGTCCGTAATATCGACCATGGTCCCAGAGACGCGCGTAGCCGGCCCGCAAGAAAACCGAGGACCCGCGCCACGCGTCAAGACCCATCGCCAGGACCCGTCGCGGTGGAGCACGCGGTGTTCAATGCCAAACAGCCCGCCTGGCTCCCGGCTGCACCGCCAAAACGCGGCGCAAACGCGTTGCCTGTCCTCCGGGTGGATGACCTCCATCACGCGCGCGATGCCGGGAGCGGCGTCAGCCTCCGTGTAACCTAGCCATGCCTGGATGTTCCAGCACCTCAGCGACAGGTCCCGCCCCTCTTCGCCCGCGAGATCAATGGCCCACACCCCGACCTTCGAGCCGCGCATCGCGCCGTCCAGCCGATCGTTGGTTTCGCGCAGAATTTCCGCCTCGGCTGCCTGACGTGACGCTGTAGCGTCACGCACAACGAGCACCATGCCGATGACGTTGCCCGAGTCGTTCACAATCGGCGTTCCACGATTTTCAACGGACACCATGCGCCCTGCTCTACCGACGAGCATCGTCTTCGGGGGAAAAGAAACGAAGCCGCCCTCGCCCAGGGCTGCTGACACGCTGAATTTCAGTGGCGCGTTCGTGTCCTCGTCGATTAGCCGGAGGACTTTCTCGAGCGGCTGCCCGACAGCGTCTTCCCGCGACCATTCTGTCAACACCTCGGCGACGGGATTGATGAGCGTAACGTGTCCCTTACAGTCAGTCGCAATGACGCCATCGCCGATGCAGTCCAGCGTAACCGCATAACGCTGCTCGCTCTCGCGCAGCTGACGCTCCGCATCGTGCTTATAGAGGGCCATCTCGACAACCGTACGCAGTTGCAGGTCGTCGAAAGGCTTCAGGACGTAACCGAATGGTTCGGTCACTGTGGCGCGCCGGACCGTTTCCTCGTCGGCATAAGCCGTCAGGAACACAATGGGCAAACGGAGCGACTCGCGCAACTGACGAGCCGCATCAATGCCGTCCAGCTTTCCCTCGAGGCGCACATCCATGAGGACAAGGCTTGGCTTTTCCTTTGCGGCAACCGTTATCGCATCCTCGCCGGTCGTCACGCAACCTATGACGACGTGCCCGCACCGAGTCATTTGTTGGGCAATGTCACGAGCGACCACCCGGTCGTCTTCGACAATCAGTATTCGCGCAGAAGACATGTTAGTGGCCGCCCGTTTGCTGGAGTCTGAAATCAATGTCAAAGGCCGTCCCTCTCTCGCGACTAACCTCGATTGACCCGTGGAGTTGCCGGGAAAGGTCGAATACGAGCTGCAGTCCCAGGGATTCGGCACGCTCAAGTGAAAACTCCGGCGGCAAGCCGATACCGTCGTCGGCGACCCTCAAGCGGCACCGATGGTCTTCTTCCGCGGCCAGCCCAACGCGCAGCCGCCCGCTTCGACCGTTCGGAAACGCATGCTTGAGTGCATTCGAAACTAGCTCGTTGACGATCATGCCGCATCCTATCGCGCGATTCATGTCGAGCTGAACGTCGTCGACGACAACCTCCAGGATGACGTTCGATTGACTCAGTTCGTAAACGCGCGACAGGTGCGCGCACAGATTCCTGATATGAGGCGCCATGTCGATTCGCGCGAAGTTGCCCGCACGATACAAATTTTCATGGACCATCGCCATCGAGCGAACGCGGTTTCGGCTCTCCTGAAACAGCTCCGCCACGACCTTATCTTGCACACGAGCTGCCTGAAGGTTGAGAAGACTACTAATCAGCTGCAGATTGTTTTTCACCCGATGGTGCAGTTCCTTCAGCAGAGCGTCCTTTTCTTCGAGAAGTGCTTCGACCTTCTCCAGGCTGGCGTTCTCGATAGAAATCGCCGCCTGGGACGCCAGCAACTTGAGCACCGCCATGCGCGGCGGCGTGAACGCGCCCGGCGCGAGCTCGTTCTCGAGGTACAGCGCGCCGACCAGTCTCGTCTGCTTGATGAGGGGCAAACAGAGCATCGAGCGTGAGCCTTTGCCACTGAAATACTCGTCAGAGGCAAACGGGTTTTCCGTCGTCGCATCATCGACAAGAAGCGTTTCGTGGGTGCGAAGACAATGGTGAAGCAGGGAGAGCGGCAAGTTCCGCGGCGAGGCAGTTCGCCGCTCTACGCGGACGTTACCTCCCTCGTTGGCCTCGGCTTCAATGTAAAGCTGCTCTTCGTGCGGAAGGATGAGCAGCGCGCGCCGCGCGCCCGCGTGCTCGAGCACGATGGTCATCAGTGTATTCATCAGACTGTCGAGTACCCTTTCGCTCGATATCGCCTGTGACGCCTTGACGACCGTCTCCATCTCCAGCTGACTTCCCACGGCCCCTGACAACGGACCTCCCGGCTCGTTAGCCCCGAGGTCCGGATATGCCGCCTCCAGCATTCTGACTTTCGCCGTTGCCCCCCAGTTCAGGTAGGCCGATCGGGCATTACGCAAGTACACCGCGGCGATGGTCGCGAAGCCGCGGTCGGCATAGAACCGTCCGGCTATCTCGCTGGCTAGCGCCTCGACATGCAGCAATCGGTGCGTTTTTGCATTTTCGATGGCTCGCTCGTATAGCCGCATGGCTTCAAAAGCGTTGCCGCGCACGCGTGCGACTTCTGCTTCGACCAGCGCTGCACGCGCGGCGAAGTTCGTCGGACCGCTCAATGCCCAAGCGCGGAGCTTGTTCACGTGCTCGGCAAGCCTCGCGTCAGCGAGAACGTCGGCTTGCGATGAGTGGGCATCCCACTCCTGGAGCCACGTCAGCGCAGAAAAGAAGTGGTAAACGGCGAGTTCCTGGTGCCCCCATGTCGTCCACAACAAGGGGGCTGCCTTGTTCGCTGCCTCCATCGCACCAGCGATGTCGCCCGCCAGGTAGCGCGCCTCCTGTTTGCGAATCCAGTACCAGCATGCCGCAATGTCGAGTGCCCGATTGCCTTCGAGGTGCTGTTCCAGAGCCTTCGCGTTCGGATATTCCGATTCGGGTGAACCAAACCATGACGCGCCACCGCGCAATTCACGAATCAATGAGAGCTGCGAATCAATGATGTCGACAATCAACCCGAATCCGGCGGACCGGACGACATGCAGCCGTTCGACTGCCTGCTCTTCAACTTCGGCTAGTGGCGCAGAGGCGGCGAGCAGAGTGGTGACCAGGCAACAACTGCTGAACCCGATGTATGTCAGGTCGCCGCATTGTGTTGCCACTTCGAATGCTCGTCGCAAGAGCGGAATCGCTGTTCGTATCGGCTCTGTCCACGGCATGACGTGATACGAGAAACACAGGTAGACACGGGCGCGAAACCGGTCAAGCCCCTTCTCATCGACGAGCGCCATCCCGAGCTTGCCAAACTCATGGGCGCTCTCGTAGTCGCCGAAGAATGGACCGACAGCCATTCCTAAATAGGCGAAACCCAACGCAGATGCATCGGTGTTGCCGTGCGCTATGCTGAGATTCGCCATGCGCGTCAGCACAAGACACACCAGGTTTTCGTCAGTGAAGAATGCGGGCGGCAAAACGGCTGTGAAGACGTTCAGCGTCGCCTCAAGCGCTTCGTCATCGAGCAATCGATTGTCACGCAATTCTGCAATCGAGCCGCGTTGAACATGAGCGACCACCTTTGCGTACTCTCTATCGACCTCTTCCCTGTCCGGATGGGGTACCCAATTGACGTCGACCTCGCGAAGATAGCTCAGGCAAATTTCTACCGCGGCGTGCATCTTGTCCAGGGCGGTATGCAGCGTGATCCGAAGGAAAGCCACTGCGGCCTTGTCGCGTACGCTCCCGGCATATCGTTCGAGACGACGCAGGCGGTCGTCTGCCTGGATTGGACTGCCAGCGAGGAACGTGCATTCTGCGAGCAAAAGCTCAAGGGAAAACTTCTCGCAGTAATGTGTCTCCCACGCATCCTCGCCGAAAATCCGACTCCCTACCGTGAGATAGTTCAGCGCCGTACCGTAGGCAGCCGCTGCTCTCGCGCGACGGCCAGCGCGGAGATTCAGGAGGGCTACGCGCGTGCGGACCCGAGAGTCGCTGATTGCGTGGAGTGCCCGGTTGTACTGGTTGACGACCTCGAAAATATTCCGCTCGAGATTCGGGTCGGCGTCTCCCGTATCCAGCCGCATTCCGATGCGAAGATGCGATGGCGCGCGCTCGGCCTCCCCAAGTAACGCGTATGCAGCCTCTTGAATCCGGTCGTGGACGAAAGCGTAGCCCTCCGAACGGCGGTAAACCAGGCCTTGCTCGATTGCCTCGCCGAGCGCCGAGTCGACTTCTCCGCTTGACTGCCCGCTCACCTGCGCCAATACCGACGTAGCCGTCGTGGCACCAAGACAAGCGAAATCAACGAGCAGCCGTCGCGCGCGGTCAGACAACCGCACGATCTTGTTCACCAGCAAGTCAACCACGCTATCGGGGAAAGCTCCCTGCGCAATCTGCTCGACATTCCACACCCATTCCCGCGAGGCACGGTTTAACGTCAGATGACCTTCCTCGGCGAGGACGCGCAGGAACTGAACCGCAAAAAACGGGTTTCCGCCCGTCTTCTCGAACATCAGTCGCGCCAGCCTTCTGGCCTCTGCTGAATCACCGCGAGTGGTATCGCAAACGAGTCGCTCCACATCGCCAACCCCCAAGGGGGCCAGCAACACGTCATGAACTGGCACCGAGCCTTCTCGAATGTCGCTGATCACGCGAGCGAGAGGGTGACTGGGGCCGATCTCGTTGTCACGGAAGGCTCCAACGAGCAGAAAGTGGGCAATTGCGGAGCCTCGGCCGAGCGCCTCCAGAATCGAAATGGTTCCTGCGTCCAGCCATTGGAGATCGTCCAGAAACAGTACAAGCGGCTGTGCGGGTGTCGCGAACGCTCCAATGAAGCGAATCAAAGCAGTGACGAAGCGCTTCTGAGCGTCCAGAGGCGGCAATTCGGCGACTGCCGGTTGCGGCCCGACGATTTCTTCCAGCGCGGGGATGAGGTCGGTGAGCAGGCGGCCATGCGGTCCCATCGCGTACTGGATGCGCTTGCGCCACTTCACCAGTTCGCGCTTGTCCTCCCTGATGATCTGTTCGACGACTGTCTCTATGCACTGTGCAATCGTCGCGTAGGGGATATCTCGCTTGTACTGATCGAACTTGCCCGACGCAAATCGCCCGCGGCTCAGCGTTTGGTGGAATTCTCCAACCAGCGATGACTTCCCGATCCCTGAGTAACCGGACACCAGCACGAATTCGGTCGTACCGTCATGAGCCACGCGGTCGAAAGCTTGAGTCAGTGCGCTCAATTCCGCTTCCCGCCCATACAGTCGGTCTGGTATCAGCAGCCGGTCGTCAGAGTCTGCCGTTCCGAGGGCAAATGGCGCGAGGCAGTCTCCTGTGCGCAGTTGCTCCGCGCACAGACGCAAGTCGTATTCGACTCCGCGCGCGGTCTGGTAGCGGTCTTCCGCCGCTTTTGCGAGCAATCGCTCGACGATGGCTTCAAGCGATTCAGGAACGTCAGGAACGCGCTCGCGCAGAGGAGTTGGCTTCCTCGC
Organism: Paraburkholderia sp. UCT31; assembly: GCF_014397655.1. Lineage (NCBI taxonomy): Bacteria > Pseudomonadati > Pseudomonadota > Betaproteobacteria > Burkholderiales > Burkholderiaceae > Paraburkholderia > Paraburkholderia sp. UCT31. Next base: position 28,089 of record NZ_VZQP01000071.1, on the reverse strand, counting down.
CGTATGACAGTAAAGCCATTCCCCAGGGGAGTTAGCGGAGTACGGATACTTTGCCGTCAGCATCCAGTAGATGAGGATGCCCAGCGAGTATAGATCGGCGCGAGCGTCGACCGGCCGGTTGACGAGCCCAGTGCGCTCGGGAGCCAGGTAAGGAAGTGCGTCCGCGAGGATGACCGGGTGAGTCGACTCTTTTCCAGCAGAATCGACGCGCGTCGACAGACCGAAGCCCGTCAGAGCCACTGCCCAGTTGGCTGGGTTGACAAGAAGATGCGCCGGCCGGACATCCTTGTGTATGACGTCCTTCCTGTGCAACATCTCAAAGGCAGCCGTGGCGTTCGCGGCTATCGTCACGATCTGGCCGAATGACAACAGAGACGTATCGAGTGCAGGCAACACGATGCCGCCCGGGTCCTCGAGCTGCAGCGTAATGGAAGAACTATCGCGGACGAACTCAACAGGCTGCGTGAAGCGGGGTCCATCCAGGTGGGCACGAAGCGAAAAGGCGTTCTCGAGCAAGGCCAGCGTTTGACCGGAGGGCTGACTAGCCGTTGGCCTCAGTGACAACCGTGACGTCCGGCCGTCGCCAGCGTCGATTCGCGACAGGACGAACAGACCATCGTCCCATAACATTTGCGCCGCCGATTCTTCGATATCCATGAGTCTCCGCCGTTCCCTCTCCACTCCGACACCGGCTGTTATCCATTCGCCGAAAGCATGTACCCAGCGTTTCGAACAGTTCTTAGAAGTGACACTTCAAACCCGGCATCGATCTTTTGCCGAAGCTTGCTGACATGCACATCCACCACGTTGGTCTGCGGGTCGAAGTGGTAGTCCCAGATGTTCTCGAGGAGCATCGTCCGGGTGACGACCTGCTCGGCGTGCCGCACCAGATATTCGAGCAATTTGAATTCGCGCGGCTTGAGGACAATGACTTTCCCGGCACGTGACACCTTGCGTGAAAAAAGGTCGATGCACAGGTCCGCGCACTTGAGCGTCGATTCGACCGCTTCATTCGGTGACCGGCGCATGAGCACCTCCAGTCGCGCGAGCACTTCTCCGAACGCGAACGGCTTGACCACATAGTCGTCACCGCCTGCCTTGAGACCCCGAATCCGCTCGTCGACAGCATCGAGGGCGCTCAGGATAAGCACCGGGACCTTGCTCCCGGTTGCCCTCATTGCCGCGACGATGCTAAGTCCGTCAAGCCCGCCCGGCAGCATGCGGTCGAGGATGATTGCATCGTAAGGGCAGCCCCCCATGGCCAGAAACATCCCGTCGCGGCCGTTATCCGCGGAATCAACCACATGACCCGCTTCCGTCAAACCCTTTTTCAGGAAGCCGGCCACCTGCACGTTGTCTTCTACTAACAAGATTTTCATCAGTTTGACTTTTGAATTGGGGATGCCGAGCCGGGCAGTTAACGCATCTCGGCAGTGATGCCGCTCTCTTCTGATCGACAGCCAACCCTGGATTATCCGCTTCGCCCGAAAACACAAGCTTCCATGCGCTCATTAAATTTCGTTAACGTTTCGTCCATATTTTGTCAATGCTGACCTCTCACACCCACTCGGCCGAAAACTGCCACGTCCCCACTTGTAAAAACATTAACAATAATTAATGCGGCGTTCACAAGGCGGAAAATACGACTCAGCTAATATCCCTGCGACACCGACCGTACGCGGCATGACAACTAGTGAATAACTCAGCTGCCCGCCGAAACCTCCGGGTTGCCCACGGACGAAAGCGCCATGACTCAAGCAACACTACGCCCCTCGACATGCACTTCCGGTGCGCGGGTTATCCGAATTGGTGAATGCGAGATCGACCTCAGCGCGCGATTGTTGCGCCGTCGCGCTGAGGTACTGGAACTGGGGTCTCGCGCATTCGACATCCTCGCTGTGCTTGCTCTGGCAGCCGGCCGCGTCGTCACGAAGAATGAACTCATGGAGGTGGTCTGGCCAGATACGGTGGTCGAGGAAAACAACCTCCATGTGCACCTCTCCTGGATCCGCAAGGCACTCGGCCGCGATGGCAAGTTCATTGTAACGGTGCCACGACGTGGCTACCAACTGATAGCCTCCCGAATCGACGCACCCAGCTTTGACGAGGTTGCGCAGGACCGCCCCATTCGCGTCAAATCGGACGTGGCGCCGAGGGAAGAGCGACTGATCGGGCGGGAAAGCGCCATCGCGGAAATCAGGTCGCTGCTGCCATCCACACGCGTTCTAACGCTTGTGGGCGCCGGGGGAATCGGCAAAACATCGATTGCCCGGGAAATTGCCCGCAGCGTTTCGGCGCAATGCGACCCCGAGATTCACTTCGTCGAGCTTGCCGCCCACAACACCTGTCGCGGCGTGGCTCAGGCGTTGGCCGCCAGCTATGGTATCCCGGTCGACAGCGGGGAATCCGACCTCGAGCGCGTTGCACTGATGCTCGCGGGCACGAAGGGCTTGCTCATCGTCGACAATGCCGAGCATGTCGTCGAATACGTGGCTCAGTTCCTGGAGTTCGCTTGCCGTTATACGTCCGAGCTGCGCTTCCTCGTTACCAGCAGACTGCGGCTTCGCGTGCCCTGTGAAGTTGTTTACCGCGTCGGCCCGCTTGCACTGCCTGACGTCGAGGATGCCCCTGGGGCAGCGCTTCGCTCCCCATCCTTTCGGCTGTTCCAGCGACGTCTGTTCTCCAACGGGCAGAACATGGATATGAGCTGTGACCGCCTACGGCTGATCGACGACATATGTCGACGCCTGGACGGTGTCCCACTGGCCATTGAATTGGCGGCGGGGCGCGCCTCGATTCTTGGACTGGAGCATCTCCGAGTTGGGCTCGAGAAACCGTTGCTCTACCTGGGCGGCGGCTTCAGAACCGCGCAGGAAAGACAGAAAAGCTTGCGAGCCTCGTTGGACTGGAGTTTCGAGATGCTCAGCGACCGGGAGCGGGCGGTATTTCGGCGCTTTTGCGTGTTCGGCTATCCGTTCAACGCTGAGGCCGCGTGCCTTATCGCCCGCGATGACGCTCTCAATGACTCGGCGGTGATGGATTGCGTCTGCGAACTCGTCGACAAATCGATGGTCGAGATTCGCTTCGAAGGCACCGTGGTCACGTATCACGTGTTGGCGCTGGCCCGCGCGTACGGAAGAGAAAAGCTTGCCGAGGCCGGTGAACTGGACGCAATCGTGGAACGATACGCCCTGTACGCCAGCGGCCAAAACACCGACGAGGATTTCACCCAAACCTCGCGGCAAGCGCCCTACACGGCCGCGCAGCCTGAAGCTCTGCGGGATTTTTGGCGACTGGCCTCTTAACAATTGATTTGAGCCTCCGTCTTCGTTACGGCAAAGGACACTGGATGCTTTCGTCATCGACGTGGCGAAGACTCATCCATCCGCACAGACAGGAAATCAGACTTTGCGGTGATAGAATCATCAGATATTTAGTGTGGCCGTAACGGATGGCCGTACTATTGACCTGCATGGTGGTTTGATGGTTGCCCGGTATAGCCTGACTTTCGGCCCGTTCCGCATCGATTTCCCGCAGCGTGTCCTCACCAGAAATGGCGATGAAGTCCGCATTGGGAGTCGTGCGCTCGACATTCTTATCGTGCTAGCCGAGCACGGTGGCGAACTGGTCTCAACGCGTCAACTGCGCGACCAGGTCTGGAAAGAAAGCGTGGTCGACGATGGCGCGCTTCGTGTGCACGTTTCCACGCTTCGGAAAGCGCTGAGCGATGGCAAATCGGACAGCCGCTACATCGTGAACGACAATGGACGCGGCTATCGGCTCGCGGTGCCGGTCAATTCCACGAGGGCTACGCAATTCACCGCCGCCACGCCGACTGCGCCGGCCCGCACCCCCGATGAAGGTGCGCGAGCGTTGCCCGTGACCCTCACCCGGGTCATCGGCCGGGAGGATGTCATTGACGGCCTGACCGACCAGCTCCCCGAACGCAGGCTATTGACCATCGCCGGTCCGGGCGGCATCGGCAAGACCACGGTCGCCGTGGCTATAGCGCATCGCTTTTCCGAGCGTACCGGTATCCGGGCACTATTCGTCAACTTCGCCCCCGTTTCCGACAAGGCGAGCGTCGCCAGTACCGTGGCGTCGACGCTCGGCGTCGCCGTATTCAGCGGCAATCCAGTCCCGGACCTGCTTGCCTCACTGGGCGACACGCCAATACTATTGATCCTGGACAATTGCGAACATGTCGTCGAGGCGGTTGCGCAGGTCGCGGAACAATTGCTGCAAGGCGCATCTGGCGTGTACCTTCTGGTAACAAGTCGGGAGCCGTTGCGCGCGGATGGCGAGTCGGTGCATCGGCTGTCGGCCCTGCCGTTTCCGGAAGTGGGTGCGAGGATTGGCATCGAGGAGGCCGGAAGTTATCCGGCCATCTCGTTGTTTCACGACCGGGCGAGGGCTGCCGACGACGCCTTTCAGTTCACGGTTTCGAACATCGGCGCCGTGGCCGACATTTGCCGGCGCCTGGACGGAATTCCTTTGGCGATTGAATTTGCCGCGGCGCGCGTCGCGCACATGGACGTGGGTGCGATCGCCGCGCGCCTGGACGACCGCTTTGCGCTACTCACACAAGGGCGCCGAACCGCATTGCCGCGGCATCAAACGTTGAAAGCGACGCTTGACTGGAGCTACGAGCTGCTGGACTCGCATGAGCAGCACGTCCTGCGCCGGCTGTCGGTGATGCGCTCTTCGTTTGGCATTCGTGAAGCCGTTGCCGTGGCAGGTCGTGGGCAGATCGATGAACTGGCGGTATGTGACGCAATCAGCGGCCTTGTCGCCAAGTCGCTTGTCGCACGTGATATCAGTGATGCCGACAACCCGTATCGGCTCCTCGATACAACCCGCCAATACGCACACCTTCGATTGCTGGAAGCCGGCGAAGCGAACGAGGCCTGGCGCCTGCTTACGATACATTGCTGCGAGACCTTCGCGGACCTGGGCGCCGCCTGGGAGGGCAAGGCGCAACCCCAATGGCTCGCCCAGCTCAGCAAGCGAATTGACGATATCCGCGCGGCGTTCGAGTGGGCCTCGCATCAGGAGGGGGATTCCGAGCTCGAAATCGACCTCGTTATCGCCACGGCACCACTTTGGCTCCATCTGTCGCGGCCGCACGAGTTCCTTAGCATGGCGGAACACGCCATTGCAGCCGTTGAGGGCTCGGAGCAGGCCGGTAGCACGCGACACGTCGAACTGCTGGTGGCCTACGGACACTCGCTCTGGCACACGCGTGGGCCAACCATCGAAATGGCACGTGCTTTTGAACGTGCCTACGCCCTGAGCCGACGATTGGGTGACGAGGCGTTGGAATTTCGCATTTTGTGGGGCGTATTTGCGCATCGGCTTGTCACAGGTCGATACGTGGAAGGTCTTGCACTGGCCGAGGCGATGCAGGCATTCGCGAATCGTTTCGGAGACTCCACGCTCAATCAGATGTCGAGCCGCAATCTCGCCTTTGCACACCACTACCTCGGCGACCAGGCGAAAGCGCGAACGCTGATTGAACAGGTCATCGCCCTCGAAGCTGGCCCCACGCGGGAAAATCTTGCAAGGGCAAATGATGCACAAATGGATGGCCGCATCGCAAGCATGGTGGTGTACATGCGAATTCTTTGGCTGCAAGGCGAGACTGAGCGCCCTGTGAAGCTGGCAAGGGACTGCGCCGAGCTCGTCGCTTCGATCGGGCACGACCTGTCGATCGTCTACGGCCTCGCACTCGGCTCAATACCCGTCATGATCTGGGCAGGCGAGCATGACTTCGCCCGGCAGCTCACCCGCAAGCTTCGCGAGTGCACGAGCCGGCGGGGATTGGCGCATTGGGACATCTACGGGGAAGGATTCGAAAACATTCTTGGCGGCAGGCCTATCGCCCTTTCCAGAGCAACCGTTCCCCAACTGGAAGCGTTTGCAAGCGCCGGGTGCAAAGTCTCCATGGATGCGCTGATTCTGGCGGATCGCGTTGCAGAGCCGTCCTGGGTGAGCGAGGTGCTTCATGAGCATGCGCGCTCGAGCGTGTAATGGGCCGCACCTTGCAAGGGTGAGCCTCGCGGAGGCGGCGCCTGACGCGGACGCGCTGCCGGGTTTGCACCTGCGGCTAACGCTTCTTAGCAAACTTTAACTGAACGGTCCCGGCGCATCGCCTGGAGAATAGCGGTTACCGGGACTCGACATCGTTTCAGGCTCAGCAGGTGCAGTTGACACTGTCTGTGGCGCGAGTGGGAGTCCCCCCAACCGCTGAACTCTCATATGTCGGCTTTCATGGACCACGTTCCGCCTGCAAGAACCGTCGATTCCGCGTCACCGCGTCTCGCGACGCCATGGACGTCCCACCCAGTACTGGACCCCGAGACGCAGCAATTTCTCGATCTGGTCTCCGAAGCCGGCATGCATCCGGATTCGCTGCTCGCCGAACAGCCGTCGTTCCCCTGCCGCGCCGACAGTGACAACAGTTCCGCGGACGACTATGCCGTCACGACCGAAGCGCTGACCTTCAAGACTGGACCGACTGGCTCCGTCGACGTGCACATCGTGCGACCGGCCGGCACGCCGGGCTTACTGCCCGTCGTGCTCTACTATCCGGGCGGCGGCTGGCGCATGGCGAGCTTCGCAACCCACCGCAGGCTCGTGTCACGCCTTTCGGCTGAAGCAGAGGTGGCGGTTGTCTTCGTCTCTTGTTCGCCTGCACCTCGCGCGCTGTTTCCGACACAAAACGAAGAGGCATACGCCGCACTGCAATACGTCGCTGCAAATGCCGAAGCGCTGCAGGTCGATGCTCGCGCGATTGCGGTGGCCGGCGACGGTGCGGGCGGAAACATCGCTGCAGTCATGGCGCGATGGACGAGGGACCGGCATGGCCCGAGTCTGCACCTGCAAGTGCTGTTCTGCCCCATCCTGTCGGCAGATTCCACCACGCAGTCATATCGTCAGTTCGCGACGGGGCCCGGTATGACGGCGAGAGCGCTGGAGCGTTTTATCGAGTCGCAGTTTCCCGAGAAATCTCGGTCACTCGCGGCGGCGATGCCGATACAGTCGAAACCCGACGAACTCGAAGACCTGCCTGCCGCACTCGTCATCACAGCAGAGAACGACATTACGCGAGATGACGCCGAAGAATATGCCCGCAAGCTCATGCGCGCCGGCGTCAGAGTCAATGCCGCTCGTTATATCGGCACGATTCATGACTTTATGGTTTTCGATGGCCTGGCTGAAACCAGTCCGACAGACGCTGCGTTCAGACACGCCAGCAGCGTTATAAAGCGCGCACTCCGGCGGTAACCGACCTGACTTCACCACTCACCGATGGCGAAGACACGCGTGTCCATTTCCCTTGCTGGAGGCGACCTTATGAAAATCGGCCGAATCGAACTCGATATGGACGCGCGACGCTTGCGGCGTGATGGCCAGGATGTGCGGCTGGGCTCGCGCGCCTTCGACCTGCTGGTGACGCTCGCCTCGGCACAGGGTCGAGTGGTGTCGAGGTCCGAGCTGATGCAGACGGTCTGGCCCGGCACCATCGTCGAAGACTGCAATATCGACGTCAACATCTCTGCGCTGCGCAAGGCGCTGGGTGATGACCGGGACCTCATCATCACGGTCGCCCGCCGTGGCTACCGGTTGGCCCCGTCTCAGGACGTACCCCCGAAATTCCGTACCGCCGCCGGTCCGCGGCCGCTCCCGCGCCGCGTCCGGAATTTCGTCGGGAGAGACGTAGTCGTCGCCAAGGCAGCCGAGGCAATGGTGGAGTCCCAGGTGCTTACGCTGACGGGCACAGGTGGTGTCGGAAAATCGAGCCTTGCACTTGAAGTCGCCTATCGGATAGTGCCGTCATGCCCGGCGACGGTGGCCTTTGTCGATCTTGCGTCCCTAGCCACGATTGACGAGGTGCTGAGTGCCATCGCGTGCGGTTGCGGCGTCGAAATGCCGGAGGAAATCGTCTCTTCCGAGTGTTTAAGAGCAGCGCTATCGAATGCGCCGTGGTTGTTGATACTCGATGGCGCGGAGCATGTCATCTCAGCTGTTGCACAAATCGTAGAAGCATTGTTGGCAGCAAGCCTGAATATCCAGTTCCTGGTTACGAGTCGGGAGCCGCTGAGGATTCGAAGTGAGACGGTTTTCAGGGTGCATCCGCTTGATGTTCCCAAACTCACGGACCGTTGCGACGAGATGCTGAACAGCCCGGCTGTCCAGCTGTTCGTCCATCATGCGCAGCAGATGCGCCCGAGGTTTGTCCCTCGCATCGCTGAGATAGAGAGCATCGCAAAGATTTGTCAGCGCCTGGATGGTATTCCACTTGCAATCGAGTTGGCCGCCGGACGAGCGGAATTATTGGGCGTAGAAGGCGTGCGACGCCTGCTGAACGATGGACTGTCGTTCCTGTCCGGGGGATACCGCACTGCGACGGCGCGGCATCGCTGTCTACAGGCAGCCTTTGATGCCAGCTTCGACCTGTTGAGCGACCCGGCCCAGGCCCTGCTCGTTCAACTTTACCGGTTCGACAGACCGTTCAGCTTTGATTCGCTGCGTGGAGTCGTCAACCACATGGCAGTGACGACAGGCGGCTTGATTGAAAGCATGGATGAGCTGGTCTCGAAGTCACTTGTTAACGTCTGTTTCGACGGGCCAGAGGCGATGTATAGCCTGTTCGAATGCACCCGGGCGTACGTCTCAGAGAAGTTCCAATGCGCCTTCGACGAGCACGCCCCTAAGCGGGCAACTCAAAAATCTCTCGAAGGCGATGTTAACCTTCTCGGCAAGCTGTTAGCCTTGAGCACCTGAACAACGAGCCCCTTCGTCCATCGGGCCAGCCGTAATCAGAGCCTGAACGAGGCTGACAAATGGCGCGATCCCGGCAACGCTCCTCACGCGGCCGGGATCGCCACGAGCCTGATCGCCGACGAGTCCTACCACCCGTACTTGAGTTCGACGCCGGCGTAGTCGGCATTGCGGCCGCCCGCCTCACGAATCGAGTTTCCCACCTGGAAGTGCACGGCTTCGACCGAACCTACCAGATTTGCCGCAATCGTCCAGTCCGCGCGCAACTGCACATACATGCCGGTCCACCGGCTGCCCTTGCCCGCCGTGCCCGGCACTGGCTGATTCGGCTGCTGGTACACGGCGTCGCCGGTCGTCTCGCGCCACTGGAAGCCCAGCGCGCCAAGCAGCGTGAGACTGGCCGAAGGCTTGAGCGTGATGGATGGTTTGATGTGGATCAGGTTCGCGTAGCCCGTATAGCCTGCGAGCGTGAAGTAATAGCCGTTCGGAAATAGCGGATTGAAGGTCTCGAGCCGCCCATCATGCGGGTGCCGGTCGCCAGAGGCAGCGTCGATCTGCAGCCCGACGCGCGGCGTCCACGGCAGGTCGAGCTTGTAACCCGCGAGCGAGCCGATCGCCCACGCGAGAACCGTACTGTTACCGACCGTTCCCGTCTGCAGCATCGCCTCGGCATCCCAATCGACGCGGCCGCGCGTGCCGAAATAATGCAGGTCCCAGACGTCGCGGTGCTCGGAACCTTGAGCGTCGAGGTATCGCGCGTTGGTGTTGTTGTAGCGCGACCAGTAGCCGGACATATCACCCGGCCCGACGGATTGGCGCTCGAAACGCACGCCGCTGAAAGTGAGATTGCGGTTCGACACGTCGTCGAACACCGTCGCGTTACGGTACTGCACGGGCTGCGTCGCGTAGGCGATAAAGCGCCACTTCTGGTATTCGTAGTCTGCCCAGATAGCATCGAACGCCTGTCGTACGTTCGGGCCATCGCGTACGGCAATGAAACGCTGCAAGTCGAATGCCATTTCCTGGCGGCCAACGCGAAACTTGAACGTACCGCCGCCGACCGCTCCGGTGTAGGCCACGAATGCCTGCTCGAGATCGAGCGGATTCTTGTCCACCGGCGTGACCACGTTCTTGCCAAACGCCCGCGCATCCACGAGTTGCACGAAAAACTGCCAGTGCTCGGCGAGATGTGCATCGGCATGCACTTCGATGCGCTGAATCAGATAAGTATCCGACTGCGCAGAGCCGATACCGAACAGCGGGGCGTCATTGGTTTCGATACGCTCACGCAGGTTCGCGCCAAGCGACAGATATGAGGCGGGGTCGCCGCCGAGCGGAATGTACTTGAGGCTGTCGAGCGGCTTGCGCGGAACGCAGGGGTTCGCAAGCACCGACCAGTCCTCCTGCCAGCGGTTGAACATCACGGCAGGACGTTTGACGTTGCACGCGTCGGTCGTTGTGGCGTCATTCTCCACCGTGCCTGTGGTCGCACCGGCCGAGTCAGCCGCGAGGCTCGCACCTGCAACCGGTTGCGCCGCCGTATCCGCGAACGCTGCGTCGGCGCCCATCAGCAACAGCCCGGCGATGGCCGTCAAGCGCGCGGCCTTCTCGAATCGACGCCCGCGCATCGTGCCCAATACCATGGATTTCCTTGCCTGTGTCGGCTTGTGTTTGTGTTTGCCCGTCCCGCTCACGCGCCGGGCCTGAGCGGGGCGATTCCCTGCGCCGCCTGGATTCATGAGTGCCCTGGTGCGATCGCGCGCTCATGCTCTCCCGTGGTCGCCGCGAGCCCGACGAGGGCGCACGCCGGCGCAAGCAGCGCCCAGAAGCCCATGTAGACCACCCCCAGTGCCCCGGCCACCGCGCTAACCGCAAACGCGACAATGGCCGGCATCATCGACCCGAAGCGCGAGCGCGCCGCGGCGCGCACACTGTCGACCGTGCCCGGCGACAGCATGTCGATCACGTCCAGAACGGCTTGCGTGACGTTGCCCGTCATTACGGTATTCGGCACGCCAGGACGCTGGATCAGGCGCGGATGCGCATTCTGCACACCCATCGCGAACGCACCCACGACGCCGGCCACGATGACAGGCAAGCTGTCGGGCCGGCTGACCGGCGTCGCCCATACGCCGGCGAGGCAAAAGCCGACGATCAGCACGGCCTGCACCGCATAGAGCAGGCGTGCGCCCTGACGCGCATGCCCCTGCGAGAGCCAACGCACGAGCAGGCTGCTGAGAACGACCCCGCCGATAAACGCGGGGAACACGATCAGCTTGAGCAGAACGCCCTGCCCCGAGCCGGCGATGCCGGCGCCAATCAACACGAAGTTGCCCGTCACGTGTGCGGTGAACAGACCGAACAGTGCAACGAAGCTCAGCGTGTCGACAAAGCCGGCGATCGCGGCAAGGATCGTGTCCTCGGACTTCATTGCGCCGCGCCTGCGTGAATTTCGGCGATATAGCCGCCCGGGAACTGCACGACCGCGGCATCACGCCCGGCCGAGGTGAACGGCGGCACCAGCACATTGACGCCAGCGGCCTTCGCCTTTTGAAGCGTATCGGCCAAATTCGGTACTTCGTACCCGGTCACTTCGCGCCCGAACGGGTAAGGCAGATGACCGTCCGTCACGAGCACGGTCATCTTGCCGAACGGCGATTCGATTCGAATGCGGCGATAGGTGTCGTCAGGTCTGCCGATCTCGACACCCGGCGCCTTCAGGTCATCGGACACCACCTTGCCGTGCGAGAATTTGACGAAATCGTGAACCAGCTTGTGCACGCTTTGCGGCGACACGTAGACCCGATTCTCGGGAATGGTCTGCAGCTTGTCGTAGTGCGGGGCCTCGGTGTGCCAGTAGAGCTGCATGTTGGTACCACCCGGCCACGTGATGATCGCATCGCGGCCGATCGGGTCGGGGAACGTATCGACGATCACATCGGCACCGAGTGCACGCGCCGACTTCACCGCCGCGTCCATATCCGTCACGAGGTAGCCCGTGCGCTCCGCGCCGAAGGGATACGGCATGGGCGTCTTGAAGCCGAACACGGAGATCGTGCCTGCCGGGGTAAATACGAGCTGCGACATCGTCTGACTCGGTGTCGGCGTGACCTGGAACACACCCTGCTTCGACTTGCTGCCGCCGAACGTCGCCGCGAAGCTGTCGGTGAAGCGGTCGAAGTCCTCTGGTGCCACGTATACGTGCGTCGTGTCGTACTGCGGACCGACTGCGACCGACGGCGCTTCGACCGGCGCTACGGGCGGCTTCGCGAAAGAAACGGGCGCGGCGACGAGATCGCCCGCGATCATCAGGGCAACTAAGGCAGTGCGAATTGCTTTCATAGCGGAATTTCCTTGATATTTCATCGTACTGATCAATCGGTCAGGCGCGGCTCTCGCCGGCCGGACGCTGCGAATCGCCGAGCAGGATCGCGAGCACGAGCCCCGCGATCAGTCCCAGATGCTCGAAAAAACTGTTGAGCGCCATGAAGCGCTCGACACCGGCATGGTTCCAGAAGTCGTTGGCAACCAGCATCGCGACGACGGTCAGCATGCCGAGGCCGCCTGCGCCGATCCACGTGAAGCGGCGCAATACCACGCATAGCGAGCCGACGATCTCGACCGCCACCGCGAGCGCTGCCCAGAGGGCGGCCGGCTCCAGGCCGAAATGCGCCTGCTCCGCAATCGCGCCCTCGAAGTTCAGCGCTTTGGTGACACCGCCGATGAGGTAGGCGGACACGAGCGCAAGGCGCACGAGCGGCCCAACCCACGGCTGCGATAGCAGCGCACGAACCCATGCGGGGTTGCTGCTGCCGTTCCATATCGTCATGTCAGATTGCCCAGCAAGCGCAGCCGAATGCGCCCCAGAAGCCCTTTGCGTCCGAAGTCGGCAATGCACTGGCCCACGCGCTCGCATGCGCATGGCCGTGCAGATCGCAGGCGCTCGCGCAGGCGCACATCGCCGCGGCAGCGGCGCGTCCGAGCGGCGCGCCCTCGCGCTGCGTAGCGCCCCAGCCGCCATAGCCGCCGTATTGGCGCACCGGCGACCAGTCCGGCATTGCAGGCGGGATCGGCTGATCGTGTTGCGAGAACGGGCCCGCGCCCCAGACGATCTTTCCGCCGACCACCGTGAGCAATGCGGTGGTGCCGGCAATGTCGTCCTCCGCGCACGAGAAGAAGTCGCGGTCCGGAACCATGAGGTCGGCAAGCTGCCCGGGCACCATGCGCCCTTTCTTGCCCTCTTCGTTCGAGAACCAGGTGACGTACTCCGTCCACATGCGCAGCGCGGTATCGCGATCGAGCAGGTTACGTTGCGGATACATCCGCAGACCGCCAACTGTCTTGCCGCTCACGAGCCATGCGAGCGACACCCACGGGTTGTACGACGCGACGCGCGTCGCATCGGTGCCGGCCGAGACCTTGATGCCCTTCTCGAGCATTCTCGCGACGGGCGGCGTGGCTTGCGCCGCTTGCGCGCCATAGCGCTCGACGAAATACTCGCCCTGATAGGCCATGCGATGCTGAACCGCGATGCCGCCACCCAGCGCCGCAATGCGATCCATCGATCGCTCGGAAACGGTTTCCGCGTGGTCGAAGAACCAGTTGATTCCGTCGAGCGGAATATCCTTGTTGACCTTCTCGAACACATCGAGCGCACGGCTGATGGTTTCGTCATAGGTCGCATGCAGGCGCCACGGCCAGCGGTTCTGTGCGAGTACCCGCACCACGCCTTCGAGTTCGCCTTCCATTCCGGGCGGCAGTTCGGGGCGCGCCACGCGGAAGTCCTCGAAGTCGGCCGCCGAAAACACCAGCATTTCACCCGCACCGTTGTGGCGGAAGTAGTCCGAACCATCGTGATACTTGACCGAGCCGGTCCAGTTCACGAAGTCTTCCTTTTCGGCCTTCGGCTTTTGCGTGAAGAGGTTGTATGCGATGCGCACCGTCATCTCGCCCGCATCATGGAGCTTGCGGATGACTTCGTAATCGTCCGGGTAGTTCTGCGAGCCGCCGCCGGCATCGATCGCGCCGGTCACGCCAAGGCGGTTGAGTTCGCGCATGAAATGACGCGTCGAATTGTATTGATACTCCAGCGGCAGCTTCGGGCCTTTCGCGAGTGTCGCGTAGAGGATCGACGCATTGGGGTTCGCCAGCAGCAGCCCGGTGGGGTTGCCCGCGCTGTCGCGCATGATCGTGCCGCCCGGCGGCTCCGGCGTATCCTTCGTGTAGCCCACCACGCGCAACGCGGCGGCATTGAGCAGCGCCCGGTCGTACAGATGCAGGATGAAGACCGGCGTATCCGGCGCGACGGCGTTCAACTCATCGAGCGTCGGCAGCCGCTTCTCTTCGAATTGGTGCTCGGTGAAGCCGCCGACCACGCGCACCCATTGCGGCGCGGGCGTGATTGCAACCTGCTGCTTGAGCATCTCCATGGCAACGGCGAGCGAGCGCACGCCGTCCCAGCGCAGCTCCATGTTGTAGTTCAGACCGCCGCGGATCAAATGCAGGTGATTGTCGATGAGGCCTGGCAGCACCGGCCGGCCACCGAGATCGATAACTTTGGTCGCGCGGCCCGCGAGCGGCATGACGTCGGTATCGCTGCCGACCGCGACGAAGCGGCCATCGGCAATCGCCACGGCACTGGCGATCGGGTTCGAACGATCCAGCGTGGTGAACCGTCCGTTGTGCAAAATGAGATCGGGATGGGTAACGGTTGCGCTCATTTGCGTTTCCTCGTTTCTATCAGTTCGATTAAAAGCCCAACAACTGCCTCAGGGATGGAACGGCCTGTGCGCCGATCAACATGCCAAGCAGGCCGATGAGGGCAACGAGCGGGGGCGCGGGCGAGCGGACCTTGATCACGCTGTAGATCACGCCTATCAGCATCCCTGCACCGAGGGACACCAGATAAGATTCCATACGATCAGTCTCTCCGTGAGATTGGAATGCTGATGCGAGACCCCGCGGTTCAACCCGAGTACCTCGCGGGGAATGCACTGCAGCGCAGCGATCGGCAGACCGCGTGCGCTGCCGCCGACTTCACGCGAAGCGCATCGCCCCGCTTTCGGCGATCGCGGAGGCGATCAGCGTGCCGGTACAGCCGGCAGCACCTCGTGCGGCGTAGCCGTGCGCTGCGCTGCCTTATGGACCATCGTGTACGCGTAGTCGACGCCCATGCCGTACGCGCCCGAATGTTCCTTCGCGATCGCCATCACGGCGTCGTAGGTCGCGCGGTGAGCCCAGTCACGCTGCCATTCGAGCAGGACCTGCTGCCACGTGACGGGCACGGCGCCCGCCTGGACCATGCGCTGCATCGCGAAGTCGTGCGCGTCTTTCGACGTGCCCCCCGATGCGTCGGCCACCATGTAGATCTCGTAGTCACCTTCGAGCATGGCGCAGAGCGCGAACGTCGTGTTGCAGACCTCGGTCCACAGACCTGCCACGACCACCTTCTTGCGGCCATTCGCGGCGAGCGCGTCGCGTACCTTCTGGTCGTCCCACGAATTCATCGACGTGCGTTCGAGCACCTTGTGCTCGGGGAACACGTCGAGCAGTTCCGGATACGTGTAACCCGAGAAGCTTTGCGACTCGACCGTGGTGATCGTGGTCGGAACGTTGAACACCTTGGCCGCCTTGGCCAGACCGACGACGTTGTTCTTCAGCACCTGGCGGTCGATCGACTGAACGCCGAACGCCATTTGCGGTTGGTGATCGATGATGATCAGTTGGCTGTTCTGAGGAGTGAGAACTTCGAGTTTCGAATCGTTCATGACGGGTAGGTCCTTTGAACCGGAGAGAGGAGGAAGCCGCCATGCCGGCATGACCGGCAGGCGTCCAATGTGCATTGGCGCTGGGCAATTCGACATCCAGCTCCGGTTATTTGACACGCAAGGACAGAGCAGCAACAACTAAAAAGGGATTAAATTTTATTGCCCAAAGAATTAATCTTAAAAGCTCTTAATTGGTATTTTCTTAATCCAGAGTAGCCGGTAGTCTTTCCACGAATTCGCTGGGCAGATCCTGTAACGGGACAGGTCGTCAATGAGACTCGCACTATGAAACCGTATATCCTTTCCTTGTTGGCCGGCATCCTTGCCGGGGTCGTCTACGGTGCGATCGGCGTGCAATCGCCGGCCCCGCCCACCATTGCGCTGACGGGCCTGCTCGGCATGCTGGCCGGCGAGCAGATACTTCCCCTCGCACGCAGGGTGCTCTCCGGTTACAAGTTGGGTGCCGCATGGCGCGAGGCGAAATGCAGCCAGCACATGTTCGGCTCGCTGCCGGGCGCTCAAGGCTCCAACGCGGCCGCAAGGGACCAGCAGTCATCCTCATTCTGAGCGGCGCTTCACCGAAGCCGCGGCAAATTCGAGGCGGTTGTCTTCACAGCGGTCTTGCTGCGGCGGAGCAGCTTGACCTGGGACTGCGCGATGTCACTCCATGTCTGCTCCGCTCGACGCACGGCGCAATCAAACGACTCGTCTTCCACCGTGCAGCGACCGTCTACCGTGATCAGCCACCCCTTGCGCGTACGCGTGCAACTCACGCGTCCGTCTTCCATGAGGTCGGCGTACCAGCGCCAGACACGCGCATCGTCAGCGTTCGCACGAACGGCGGCAGCGAGACGCGCGATCTCGAGGCTATGCGGGTGCGAGCCTTGCAGTTTCAAACCCATTTCATTCCCTTTTCGAAGCCACTCAAAACTGGCCGCCAGGAGCAAGAGGCCTGTTTCGCGTTCGTTCGTATGGTGGTCGCGATAGGCATCGAGCTGAGGCGACGCGCGCCTGAAAGTCCTTGTGACAAGCTGAAGAGTTCTGAACAGACGCGCGTTGCCTCGCAGGCGCGTCACGCCGATCTCGTCGTAGCGCCTCAGGACTTGAGGAACGCGAGCAGGTCCGCATTGACCTGATCGACGTGCGTGCTGCACATGCCGTGCGGCGCGCCCTTGTACACGTTGAGCGTCGCGTTCTTGACGATCTTCGCCGAGAGCTTCGCCGAATCGTCGATCGGCACGATCTGGTCGTCGTCGCCGTGCAGGATCAGCGTGGGCACGCTGATCTTCTTGAGGTCGTCGGTGTAGTCGACTTCAGAGAATTGCTTGATGCACTCATACTGGCCTTTGATCGAACCGGCCATGCCCTGGCGCCAGAAGTCCTGCACGAGGCCCTGCGAGACTTTCGCGTCGGGGCGGTTGAAGCCGTAGAACGGCGTGGCCAGGTCCAGATAGAACTGCGAGCGGTTCGCCGCCACGCCCGCGCGGATGTTATCGAACACCGACATCGGCAGACCGTTCGGATTGTTCGCAGACTTGACCATTTGCGGCGGCACTGCGCCGATCAGCACGGCCTTCGCCACGCGCTTTTCGCCATGGCGGCCGATGTAATGCGCCACCTCGCCGCCGCCCGTGGAATGGCCCACGAGCATCGCGCCCTTCACGTCGAGCGCGTCCAGCACAGCCGCGAGATCGTCGGCGTAGGTGTTCATGTCGTTGCCCTCGGACGGCTGGCCCGACCGGCCATGGCCGCGGCGGTCGTGTGCGATCACCCGGTAGCCCTGATTCACCAGGAAGAGCATCTGCGCGTCCCACGCGTCAGCCGAGAGCGGCCAGCCGTGCGAGAAGACGACCGGCATGCCCGTGCCCCAGTCCTTGAAGAAGATCTGCGTGCCGTCCTTCGCGCTCACGTAGTTGCCGCCGTGATGATGCGAGGCGCCGTGCGTATGCGCCGAGCCGCCCGTCACGGACGCGGCTGCGTTCGCGGACAGGCTCGACATGGCTGCCACGGCGCCGGCCATGCCCGCACTTGCCGAAAGCAGCCTGCGGCGCGACGCCGAAGGCCTGGTCGAATCGATTTGCTGCGTGTTCATGCTAGATCTCCGTCGTTGCATCGCCGCGCGCGGGCGTGGCGACGACCTTGCGTGTTGAGATGGATAGCGATGCGGCGAGGAGCGAGAACTCGCTGAATAGCGCCACATGCCGGCAGGCACTCTAATGATGCAAGCGACCAAAGTCCTTGGCGCAAACTGAAAAGTCCTGAAATGAAGCCGCAATGCCTTTGCGCCCAGCGAGGCGCAAAAGCTTTAGCCACGATTCGGCACCGTTGTCGCGCTCACGCACGCCCCCAAAGCTCGGTCGAACGGATATCTCGCATGCGCCAGAGATTAAATATTCTTAATCAGACTCTGCCTGATTCCAGACGAACCTATACTTTTTCCGCGAGCCTTTCGCGTAGTTCCTGTCACGCCACGTTCACCAACCAAGACTCGCATCATGAATCCGTACATCCCTTCGCTGCTTGCCGGTACTCTCGCCGGGGTCGTCTACGGTCTGATCGACGTGCAATCCCCGGGCTTCTAGCGGATGAACAACGTCGAGTTTTTTCATTACCTCCTGCTGTTGATCTGCGGAGCGGGCGCCCTGACGTGGCTCGCGCAGCGCATCGCGATCCCGCCTGCCGTCGTTCTGCTGCTCGGCGGCTGTGTGATCGCAGTCGCCGGCAGGCGCGTACCCGACGTGGACCCGAACCTGCTGCTCGCGGCCGTGCTGCCGCCGCTGCTGATGTCGAGTTCGTTCTATACGGCGTGGAAGGAATTCCAACGCGGCATCGGCACGATCGTTTCGCTCGTGCTCGGGGCCGTGACATTCACCACCGTCGCCGTGGCTGTCGCCGTGCATGCCTTCAACCCGAACCTGCCATGGGCGGCGTGCTTCACGCTCGGTGCGATCGTCTCGCCGCCCGACGCGGTCGCCGCCAAAGCGATCCTTCAGCGCCACCCGCTACCCGCCAGGCTCGTGGCCGTGCTGGAAGGCGAAAGCCTCGTGAACGACGCGTCGGGCCTGCTGCTCTATCAGATGGCGGTCTCGGCAGCGCTAGCCGCGACGATCACGGTCACGAGCGGATCGGTGCTGTTCTTTACGCTTACCCTGATCGGCATCGCGGTCGGCATCGTGTGCGGCCAGGCCATGTGTTGGGTGCTGCAGCGTCTGGGCGATCCGATGCTCGGCATCGTCGTGACCTTCGTTATGGCGTGGGCCAGCTACGGTATCGCGGAGGCCGTCGGCGGATCGGGTGTGCTGTCCGTCGTGACCTGCGGTCTCGTGCTCGGCATCCGCCAGCATCGGGTATTCGACGCTGATATGCGCATAAAAGCCAAGGCGACCTGGGAAGCGGTCGTGTTCGTGCTCGAGGCGCTGGTCTTCATCCTGATCGGCCTCACACTGCATGCACTCCTCTCACGGGTGAATCGCGAATCGGCCGTGTTGACGGCCGGGCTGCGTGTCGCGTTGCCGGCAACTGCGGCAGCCATCGTTGCGCGCCTCGCGTGGGTGTTCGCTGCGATCTGGCTGCCCGACCAGATACGCGCGAAACGTTCGGGCCGCGAGCCGTGGAGCTTCAAGGAAGCGGTTGTGCTCGGCTGGGCGGGTATGCGCGGCGTCGTCAGTCTGGCGGCCGCAATCGCGCTGCCAGACAATTTCCCCGGCCGCGACCTGATCGTCTTCAGCACATTTCTGCTGATCATCGCGACGCTTGTCGTGCAGGGCGGCAGCCTCGCGCCGCTCATCCGGCTGCTGAAACTGCGCCCGACAGCCCGTCACACCATGTCCGAGCATGAGGCGCGCGCCCATGCGTTCGGCGCCTCTCTCGCTGCGCTCGAGGAAATCGACGAGCGCTCGTCCGGCATCGAACGCGCGACGTTCGAGCGGCTGCTAGCCGAATACCGGATTCGCGTCACCGCGAACGAAAGCGCATACCAGTTGGGTGCGGACCGAATCGAACACCGTGCGCACTTCCTGCGTGTCGAACTCGAACTCGTTGGCGTGTCGCGTGAGGCATTGCTCGGCCTGCATCGCGACGGCAAGGTGGACGACGCGGTCCTGCATCGCATCGAATCCGAACTTGATTTCGAGGAGCTGCGGCTGTTGCGGCTGCTCGAACCGTGACGGCTTGCCTCCACCTCGGCCCTTAACGAAAGGTCTTCATCATGCCCACTACGATCAAGGCTCTGCTCACGCCGCGCGAAAGCGACATCGGCAACCTGATCGTGCGGCGCGTGCTTCCCGCCCGTGCCGCGCGCCTCATCGGACCATTCATTTTCTTCGACCATATGGGGCCAGCCGTGCTGCCCGCTGGCAGCGGCGTGGATGTGCTGCCGCATCCGCATATCGGCCTCGCGACCGTCACGTACCTGTTCGAAGGCTCGTTCATGCATCACGACAGCCTCGGCTATCGGCAGAAAATCGTACCCGGCGACGTGAACTGGATGACGGCCGGTCGCGGCATCGTCCATTCAGAACGCACGCCGCTGGAGGATCGGCCAGTTGAACAGGCGATCCACGGCATTCAGACCTGGGTCGCGCTGCCTGTCGAACACGAAGACGCCGCGCCCGCGTTCATTCATCATCCGGCCGATACGCTGCCGACGTTCACGCGCGACGGGGCAACCGTACATGTGATCGCAGGCTCGGCTTTCGGGAAGACCTCGCCGGTCGAAGTCTTTTCACCCACGCTCTACGTCTATGCCGAGTTCGCGGCTGCCGGTCGCCTTGCACTCGATGCCGAGCACGAGGAGCGCGGCGTCTATCTCGTCGACGGAGATCTGACCATCGACGGGACGCCGTTGTCTCCGACAACGATGGCCGTGCTGGAGTCGCGTGCAACGGTCGAACTCGCCAGCGCGCATGGCGCGCGCGTGATGCTCCTCGGCGGCGCGCACCTGCCGGGCGAACGCTTCATCGAGTGGAATTTCGTGTCTGGTTCGCGCGAGAAAATTGTGGCTGCGCGGCAAGCCTGGGCTGCGCGGACCTTCGGCAAAGTGCCTGGCGAAGAGCATGAGTGGACGCCTCAACCCGAGCGTGGCGCACATTGAGCATCGACTTGGGGAGCGATTGCGTTTGGCCCGTCATGCCGCTCATTGCGCGCCTCAAGAAGCCTTGACGCGCGCTTCGTCTCGACCGAGCCACGCATGAATCTGGCTGACTACCGCTGCGCCGTCTCCTACCGCTGCGGCCACCCGCTTCGGCGCCCCTGATCGGACGTCGCCGATCGCGAAAAGCCCCGGCACATTCGTCTCGAGTGGGAAGCGCTCAGTGCCTGCGTTCGCATCGGGCGGCCCCGTTTCGACAAAGCCGCGCTCATCCAGTTGAACGCCCATCGATGTCAACCAGTCTGTTTTTGGATCGGCGCCGATGAACAGGAAAAGATGCTGTATCTCAATGAGCTCACTGCCCTGTTCGTGATGAAAGACGCGAATTCGCTCAAGACCACCGTCGCTCGCTTCCAGTGATTCAAGCGTGCATCTTGCGCAGATCGACACGTTTGGCAGAGCGCTGAGCCGGTCTACCAGGTAACGGGACATGGTGGCTTCGAGACTATGGCCACGTATCAAAACGCGTATGCTTTTCGCAAAGTTGGCGAGAAAGACGGCAGCCTGCCCAGCCGAGTTACCGCCACCGATCAGCACAACGTCTTTCCCGCTGACTAGACGCGCCTCGATGGGCGACGCCCAATAGTAGATCCCTCTGCCCTCGAAGCGCTCAAGGCCCGTCACGGAAGGCTTTCGATACACCGCTCCGCTCGCGACCACGACTGTCCGCGCACGCACGCACTGTCGATCGGAAAGCGCGAGCACGAAGTTGCCCGCCGCGCCCTCGACCCGATCGACCGCAGTGGGAATGGCCACGTGAGCACCAAATTTCAATGCCTGCTGAAACGCGCGTGCTGCAAGAGCTTGCCCCGATATGCCAGTCGGAAAGCCAAGGTAGTTCTCGATACGTGCGCTCGCACCGGCCTGACCACCTGGCGCGCGCCGATCGAAAACGACGGCCGAAAGCCCCTCCGACGCCGCGTAAACGGCCGCCGCCAGGCCCGCCGGACCCGCGCCGATGATAGCGATGTCGTAGCACTGCGACGCACAGAACGTCGGCACCAGGCCGAGCCGGGTGGCGAGCTCCACTTCGTCGGGCGCCCTCAGGACCGACCCGTCCGGGCAAAAAACAAGCGGGAAATCGTCGGCCTTCGAAGTGAGGCCGGCGAGCAGCTGCACGGCGTCCGAATCCTTGTGTGCATCGATCACCGCAGCCGGATAGGCATTGCGCCGCAAAAAGCCTTGCAGGCGGACTACCCTCGCGTCGTCACCCTTGCCGACGATAATGGGACCGAGCCCCTGCTCGATGAGCCCGAGACGCCTCAGGATCAACGCGCGCATGATGTGCTCGCCCAACTGGGCGTCCGCGATGATCAGCGCCCGCAACTGCTCTGAGTTCAGGACGAGCGTATCGCAGTCAGTCATGGCAATCGCGTCCACCAGCGACGGCTTGCCGGTGAGTTGCGCCATTTCGGCCATGAAATGGCCGTCATGATGGTCTGTCACGACCGTGGTACGCCCTTGCGGGTCGCACGAATAGATCCGCACACTCCCGCGCTGCAAGATGAATAGCCCTTCTGCAATGCGCCCCGTCCTGAAGATCGAATCGCCGGCCTTGAACGACTTCGGGCGGCCATAGCGGCTCGCACTGCGTATCTCCGGATTGGAAAGGCGTGGAAACATTTGATGCTGCCGATATTCAAGGGACGAAAACGGAAGTTCAGAGTCGAGTGAGCTTGCGTTCGTATTACCTGCGTCGATCATATTCGCCTCGCCTGCCGGCCGCGTTGAGTTCGAGTCCGGATGTTAGCGACATCAAGCCCAAAAGTTCTTGTTGCGAAGCTGAATAGTTCTGAAGAGACCAGCAACCCTAGGGGAAGCGCTTTCCCATCGAATGGGCCATTGCGCCACGCGCAACACGAGCTCGCGCGCTGAGTATATTCAGCTGGGAGCTCGTGTTGTTTTGCCTGGTGAGCATCGCAACTTGCCCACGGGGCATGCCATGGAACGCGCAAAAATCACGATCGCCTACGACTTCATTTGTCGATGGTGCTGGATCGGACATCGAAATCTGGAGGCCGGCAAGGCCCTTGACGAACTTCCCGAATTAGATGTTCGTTATCTTCCGTTCGAATTGAACCCGGAAACACCGCCTCAAGGGATGCACCGGCGCGTCTACCGAAGGCTCGAGTTCGGTAGCTGGACTCGCTCGGAAATGCTGGGCGGACGTGACTTTGCCGTGACGCGCCGCTATTTGAACTTGACGAGATCCTTGAAGATCAGTTGAGCCCAGGTATTCCCCCTGGCCTGGACGAGCGAACCGCCATCCTTGAGCGGTCCTAGCGCAATCGGCGCGAAACCGAGTTGTTCAGCCAGAGCCGCGACCGGTGCCACCGCACTTTCGTCATCGCTCGACAGAAACACGACGCGGCTGCCGCCATTCACACTCGGATCAGCGGCCAGAACGGCAGCGGGCAGATGGTTAAAACCCTTTACGAACCTGGACCCGGTAAACGCTTTGGCGACAACTGCGGAGGACGGCAGACCTTGTAGCTCTTCGACGGGAACGCCATAAGCATTTGTCGCGTCGATGACCGTCTTGCCCTTCCAACTCTTGATCTGCTTCGCGACCTCGCGGTGCTCCCAGAAAGGAACCGCCAGGAAGATCGTGTCGGACGCGATTGCATCCTGCAGCGTCTTGGGGACGACGGTAGGGCCGATCTCTCGTGCCTGCTGCATCAACGTCTCGGGAGGGCGCCGGCTGGCGACCGTTACGTCGATGTTCTTTCTTGCAAACGCTCGAGCGAGTGCCTGGCCTACCGCGCCAAAGCCAATAATCGAATAGCTCATGCGAACTCTCCATTCAGGTGACGTTTTGATCAACCATGGACCCATGGTGATTATTGGTAACCGGGCGCGCGGGACCGTTGCCCGCGTTAGGCGGCCCGCTGCGCGCGATGCGCCATGCGAGCCACAGCAGACACGCGGAACCGAGCGCCTTCAACGCCGTTTGCAGCGACAACAGCGCGAGCAGACGTGACAATACCCGCTGGACAATCACCGAAACCAATCCAGGTTATTGATCAGGATTTCATATTTGTAGACACAACTCGGACCATCTTCGTCAGGTTGACAGGCCCCCTACGCGCTTTTCGGCGCGATTTCAGATAGCCGAGAAGCCACCGTCGACAGACAATTCCACCCCATTCACGAAGCTCGAATCGTCTGAAGCAAGAAACAGCGCGACCGCCGCAATTTCCTCAGGACGCCCCATCTTTCCCCGCGGGATCAGGGATTCGAACATCCGCTTCGCCTCCTCGGTGAGAACCTGGTCCTGCATCGGTGTGGCGATCGGCCCCGGGCTCAGCACGTTCACCCGGATATTCCTGCCCTTCAGTTCGTTGAGCCAAGTGCGTGCGAATGAGCGCAATGCCGCCTTGCTCGCCGCATACACGCCGTAACCAGGAAAACCCTTCACCGAAGCAACTGACCCGGTCATGAAGATCGATCCACCATCGTTGAACAGCGGCAACGCCTTCTGAACCGCAAACAGCGTACCGCGCGTATTCAGGCCGAATTCCGCGTCGAAGTGCTGCTCGGTAATCTCGCCCAGCGGGACGGCTTTGCCCGTGCCAGCGCTCGCGTACAGGATGTCGATCTTGCCCTTTTCACGCCTGACTGTATCGAACAGACGGTCAAGGTCGTCGAGATTGGCCGCGTCGCCGCGCACACCGGTCACGTTCCGGCCAATCTGCTTGACGGCCTCGTCGAGCACCTCCTGCCTCCGTCCCGTGATGAAAACATAGGCGCCTTCTTCGACGAACCGCTTCGCGCTCGCCAGCGCCATGCCGCTCGATCCCCCCGTGATGACTGCAACCTTACCCTCAAGCTTTCCCATGACATCTCCTTTCGTGGTGTCGGACAGCGTCTCGGTTCCCATTTGCACAAATGTGCTGTATCTTGTGGATCACTGATCCAGATACAGCTTCATTTTATACGGATCACCGATCCGATTGTCAAGGCGATTTATGCGAGCCGACGCCAGAAAAAATTACAGCCATCTACTTGCGGTCGCGCGTGACGTCGTCACCGAGCATGGCGCCGATGCGTCCATGCGAGATATCGCCCGCCGGGCCGACGTCGGGTTGGCCACACTGTTTCGCCATTTCCCGACACGAGAAGCCTTGTTCGAAGCGTTGCTGCGTATGAACGTGGACGAACTGATACAGCAGGCAGCCAAACTAGAAACGTCGAATCCGCCTGACGAAGCGCTGGTGTCCTGGTTTCGCGAAGGGGTTGCATTCGTTCGTAGCTATAGCGGCATTTGCGCCTTGTTCGCGACCGCGCACGCGGACCCTGACTCCGCGCTTCACGCTTCGAGCACAGCGCTGCGTTCAGCGGGCGCGCGACTACTGCGCCGTGCTCAGGCCGAGGGAACGGCGCGCGCCGATATCGATGGGGTCGACCTGTTCGCCCTGATGTCGGCGCTCGGCTGGCTCGACGGCCAACCCGGATTCGCGCCACGCGGGGATCATCTCTTTCACATTATTACGAGCGCCATCCTGACAAACCGGTCGAGCAACGATGTCGAGAAGGCAACGTGTTGAATCAGATCGCCGACGCATACTTTCCTACCAGGAAAGCCCCGGGGATTCGAACCAGACGGCGGAAAGCTGACTGGAGCCGACACTCGAATGGCCATTACCGCACTTGATCGATCGGCCGCTTCTGGCGGCGGAGACATCCGGGTCAGTCCTCGATCTCTCTATCTCAGCCGGGTTGAAGGTGCTGGCACTCCGTTTGGAACCAATAGTCGACCAGGCGCTGTGCCGCTTGTAGATCATCCGGGTAATACGGATCATCAAACCACGGTGACGGGTCGTAGCCCGCTTTCCTCAAGGCAGCGAGTTCGCTTTGGTGCTGCGCCATCGTAGGGGGCGCGTTTGTCTTGAGCGCCGCCAGGTCGCGGCACTCTGTCGGAGTGAGGTGCGGCCCGGTATACGGCATGCCACCAGCGACACAGCCGGTGAGCAAAATCACCAGAGCGGGAAGTATTGACTGTGTTCCAGGCCGATTTCTCATAGTACGTCTCCTTCCCTGCGCCGCGCCGTGAACCAGCTCGTAGTGCGCACCGTTGTCGCTGCGGGTGAAAATGCCCGCCTTCGACGCATGTCACTTCGAAGCCGGAACCGGCGTCACCTTTTCTCACCACCTTGCAGATGCCACACGTCTGAACCTTCTCGCCCGGTTTGTGCCCTTCGGCCCTATCACGCTCCTTCGGTTGATCCGCCGCGGGAGCCGCAAGCATCGTTCCTCCCGGCTACCGCGGAGGTTGGTCAGCGAGGCGCGCCGCGAACAGGATCGCGCGAGGTTTGCATCGGCGGAGTCTCGGTCCTCGAGAGTCGCTCTTTTCGACGCGTTGCCGACGGTCAAGTCGTCGCGGTTCAAACGGCAGGTATCAAAGTGGAACGGCCATACCGCGCAACGAGTAGCATCTTTTCTGCCGCAATAATGGCAGATTCAATGTGTGCCAACGATATCTGCATCCAGTCCCAGGACGATTCGTTCCGGGTGCTTCGCGCCTGCTTGAATGTCGCTGATCGCCAGCCCCGACTACGACGATGCGATGATCGCCTCTGCCCTTGCCACCGATTCGATGCTCACGATCAACGCGTGTTTGATATCCAGACGCTCAGGGCCGCTTGCTTGAAAGAAATCGGCGTTGCGCACCGCCGAGCCCACGTCAGGCGGGAACGTCAACTGGTCCCGCGAGGCGCCGTCTGCAAGCCCGCGCCTCTCCACTACAGGCCAACTATCGTCGATCCAGTTGCGCAGGCGCAACGCGGCCCCCTGGCTGGGATCGGTCGCCGTGACGGCGAAACCATGAGCCAGGAAGTGTGTCACCCAACCCGCGCCAATGACGTCAGTGCCGACGACGGCGACGGTGACGGCTCGCGTTGTCATCGGTTAGCCCTCCTGGCAGGCAGCGTGGATTGTTTCGCGCAACGGCCGCAGCCCAATGATCTTCCGTGATTCAGCCGGCGTGGCCGGCTCGTAACCCATCTCGCGGACCAGGCGAACAAGCCGCTCGACCAGGTGAACATTGGTGGCCAACTGACCTTGTCTGTTAGTAGAAGTTGTCTTCGAGTCCGACGCGCACGTCCTCTCCCAGCAACAGCGAGTTCATCGCGGCAGGCAACTGCGCGGCGCCGATAGCGCTGACGTTGAAGACGGCGTTGCGGGGCAGATGATCGATCATCGTCTGCAACAGCCGGGGCGTGCAGGGCAACGCGCCCCGGAACGCATTGGCGCCGATCACGATATTGATAAAGTGCGGCGCGTCGTCGAGCCCCTCGTTGATGGCGCGCTGAACATCCTGGACGATGTCGGCGAGGCTGACCGCCCACAAGGGGACCCTCGACGACGTAGGCTACATCGTCGACAATCGCCATTATTTTGACGCATGCGGGCGTCTTATCAGTTGTGTCGCGCCGTTCCGGAAGCCGATTGATCGAATCCAGGCGGCGAACAATCTGCGTTCGAATGCGCTATCAGGGATATGACACGCTCTTCGAGACCCTCCCGCATCCGGCTGCAGGATGCTCCGCAATGAGGGCGGCCGAATCCGGTCGGATACTCCTCATTGCATTGCAGCAAAGGCGCCGCCGCCGTCCGCACCGGCAGGCGCGCAGTTCGCCCCTTGCCGATCCCCCGCTCCTTGCCTGCCGCGACGTCACTGGATCAGCGGCACCACGCCGAGCTTTTCAGCCAGCATCCTTTCGTAGACACCAAAGTGCAGATCGACCTCTTCCTGGGTGACCACGGTCACGAAAATAGTGATCTGCGCGGGCTGCAGGCCCAGCACCGTCGCGATCGCCGCTTCCAGCTGCGGCGCGCATAGCCGGTCGTCGGCGAACGTGGTGCCGACAGCAATCTCGTAAGCGGACTCCTGCCGGAACACCACTTCAACCAGCCGCGCCCGGGCGCTCATGTTGCTGTCGATCGCCAGCCGGATGACTTCGACCGCCGTGCGCATCGTCTCGGTCGGGAACCCCTTTGTTGAGCGCAACCGGATACGGTGACGCCCAAGAGTGAGCCAATCGTATTCGAATTCCATGGTGTCCTCGCATGGTGTTGCATGGGTGTCGTGAACGTAGGGGTGTGGCAATCCAAATTCAAGAACAAAAAGTCGCCATGACCCCCTTGAAATTTCTGTTTCCAATCCTATCTTAGATATCGCTCAGGCAGTCGCGCCGGCATTCCGGCGCGCTGCGTGTTTCGATTTGTTTGCCGCAGCATGGCAGACGGACTGGAGCGCGTATGCCGGTTCGTTTCCCTGCTGCATCCAAGGAGGAAACGATCATGAGTGATCTCTACTTCGGGACCGACCTTTTCAGCGAGTTCGACCGTCTGCAACGGCAGATGGCGAGTCTCTTCGGCGGTTTCCCG
>NZ_VZQP01000070.1:0-35204 GCF_014397655.1 Paraburkholderia sp. UCT31 | reverse complement strand
AAATTCCGAGCGTCTCGGACCATCCCGCGGTTTCCTCCCTCGAGGCTTATCCGACGCCTGCCCACACGCGCCGCGGCACACTCACAGCCATGTGAATGAGGGCAGACGTCGAATAACCCTTAACGACTACCGCCTATCCGCAGCCGGCCCTCTCCGCAACGCCGCGATGGACCGCAAAATAGCCCCAGACAGCTTCGCTTAACGGAGAGCGACGCAGGACTATGACTGCGGGACAGAAACCCACGTAATCGATCAACGGTTTTCCGGCGCCGCTGTCAGCCCCTCCAACAGCGCCTTATGAAACGCCTGCGGGTCCTGCATCTGCGGCGCGTGACCGAGCCCCGCGAACTCGACCAGCGTCGCATGGGGAATCGCCTCCGCGGCCGCGCGGCCCAATTCGGGGTAATGGCCGAGCTTCGCACGCACCTCGGGCGGCGCTGCATCCTTACCGATCGCCGTCGTGTCCTTCTGACCGATCAGCAGCAGCGTCGGCATGCTGAGCTGGCCGAGCTCATAAAAAACCGGCTGGGTGTAAATCATGTCGTAGAGCAGCGCGGAATTCCACGCGACGATCTGCTTGCCCGGCCCACGATACATGCCCGCGAGCATCTGCACCCACGGTTCGTAGTCCGCGCGCCATTGCCCCGCGTAATAGGTCGCCTGCTCGTAGCGGCGGATGCCGTCCGCGGTGGTCTTCAGCTCCCGCTGATACCACTGGTCGACCGACAGCGACGGCACGCCCTTCGCCTTCCAGTCCTCGAGTCCGATCGGGTTCACGAGCACCAGTTGCTGCGTTTCGCGCGGATACATCAGCGCATAGCGGACGGCGAGCATGCCGCCCGTCGAATGGCCGACCACCGTCACCTCGCTGACGCCGAGCGAATCGAGCAGCGCATGCGTATTGCGCGCGAGTTGCTGGAAGCTGTACTGGTAATGCTCGGGCTTGCTCGATTTGCAAAAGCCGATCTGGTCCGGTGCGATCACGCGATAGCCGGCATCGCTCAGCCGGCGAATCGTCGCGTCCCACGTCGCCGAACAGAAATTCTTGCCGTGCAGCAACACCACGGTGCGGCCGTTCGCATGCGCGGGCTTCACGTCCATGTAGGCCATCTGCAAAGGCACGCCCTGCGAGGTGAATTCGAAGCGTTCGACCGGCGCCGGGTAGCTGAAGCCCTGCAGCTCCGCACCGTAGGCCGGGCCGGAATCGTCGAGCGAAGACGCGGCCGCGGCGCTCGCGACGGCCGGACTCGCCTCGCTGACCGGCACGCCCGCCGGCGTGGCGGCCTCCGCGGCAGACGCCGCGCACAACATGGCGCAGGCGCAGACACTCGACAGGGCAAGCAGGAATGGGCGGTGAAGATTCATCGGGATGCTCTGCAAAAAACGCAATAGGGATGCACGAGGCAGGGAGCGCACGATTCTACGATGCGCCGCCGAACTCCGCCGCCAGTCGCGCACTGCGGGCACGGCACGCGGCCGCGGAGATGTGGCATGCATATTGCGCCTTCTGGGCTCAAGCATCGTCCGGACACGACCTCGTGGCCAATGTGTTGCGCCGCACCGAAAAGCGCGCCGTAACAGGCGATCGTTTGAGGATGGTCCGCCACGCGGCCCCCGCAATAAAGATTATTCGCTCGCGTCCAATCGGTGCTAGAACTGACTGACGGACCCGCGAAAACAGGCTGCGAAGAACGGCAATGCGGCACGACTGCCAGGCAGCCCGAATCATCAGCGCAGAGGAAGCGACCAGATCACCCCCGGGGGTATATCAATCAAGCAACCATCTTGCATGCGGTCGGAGCGAGTGCTGAAGGGCTCACTCCGATCGACAGGAGACAAATATGAATACTCCGGCACGGCTGAATGACTTACAGCGCACTACCCTCGCGATCGTCCTCGCCGGCGGACGCGGTACCCGGCTCGGACCGCTCACGAACAAGCGCGTGAAGCCGGCGGTGCACTTCGGCGGCAAATACCGGATCATCGACTTCGCGCTGTCCAATTGCCTGAATTCCGGCATCCGCCGCATCGCGGTGGTCACGCAGTACAAGGCGCATTCGCTGCTGCGGCATCTGCAGCGCGGCTGGAGCTTCCTGCGCGGCGAGATGGGCGAGTTCATCGACCTGTGGCCCGCGCAGCAGCGCGTCGAAGGCGCGCACTGGTATCGCGGCACCGCCGACGCGGTGTTCCAGAACCTCGACATCATCCGCTCGATCCGCCCGAAGTACGTGGTCGTGCTCGCGGGCGACCACATCTACAAGATGGACTACACGCGCATGATCGCCGATCACGCGGACAGCGGCGCCGACTGCACGGTCGGCTGCATCGAGGTGCCGCGCATGGAAGCGGTCGCGTTCGGCGTGATGGCGGTCGACGAAAATCGCCACGTGACCGGCTTCGTCGAAAAACCGGCCGACCCGCCTGCGATACCCGGTCGCCCCGACACGGCGCTCGCGAGCATGGGCATCTACGTGTTCAGCGCCGACTACCTGTACACGCAGCTCGAAGAGAACATCGCCGCGATCGATACCGATCACGACTTCGGCAAGGACATCCTGCCGCGCGTCGTCACGCAGGGCGTGGCGATCGCGCATCCGTTCAGCATGTCGTGCGTGTCGTCGGACCCGAGCGTCGAGCCGTACTGGCGCGACGTCGGCACGATCGACGCGTACTGGGCCGCGAACCTCGATCTCGCGTCGACGATACCGACGCTCGACCTGTACGACGAGTCATGGCCGATCTGGACATACCAGGAACAGCTGCCGCCCGCGAAGTTCGTACGCGACATGAAGGGGCTGCAGGGCTCGGGAACCAATCTGATCGTCTGCGGCGGCTGCGTGATCTCAGGCTCGCAGATTTCGCGCTCGGTGCTGTCGTCGAACGTGAAAGTGAGTTCGTTCTGTAATATCAATGAGGCAGTGTTATTGCCGCAGGTCACGGTCGGCGCGAGTTGCCGCCTGCAGAAGGTCGTGATCGACCGTGGCTGCACGATTCCGGAAGGCACGGTGATCGGCGAAGACCCGGCGCGCGACGCCGAGCGCTTCTATCGCACCGACGAAGGCGTCGTGCTGGTCACGCAGGAGGCGTTGCGCGAGCATCCGTAGTAGCGCGCCCGCCGCCTGCCCGCGCCGGCGGCCAGGCGTCGCCTGGCTTCACCTTGCTTCACCCGGCTTCGCCCGAACCACCGCTGACTATTTGCCGACCCCGAGCAACCCTGCCACCCCGACAGAGACCCGGCCTATGACGATTCGCGCCCTGCACGTCGCAAGCGAGCTGTATCCCCTCCTCAAAACGGGCGGTCTCGCCGACGTCGCGGGCGCGTTGCCGTCGGCGTTGATCGAGCGCGGCGCCGACGTGCGCGTGCTGCTGCCGGGCTTTCCGGCCGTGCTCGCCGGCCTGCGCGATCTGCAGCCGGTCGCGCAACTGGGCAGCCGCTTCGGCGCGCCGAACGTGACGCTCGAACGCGGCACGCTGCCCACCAACGGGCTGGCCGTCTACGTGATCCGCGCCGCGTCGCTGTACGATCGCCCCGGCAACCCGTATCTGAACGACGAACACGTGCCGTACGGCGACAACGCGCAGCGCTTCGCGCTGCTCGGCTGGGTCGCCGCGCAACTCGCGCAGCAAACGGACCCGACGTGGTCGCCGCAGATCGTCCACGCGCACGACTGGCACGCGGGGCTCGCGCCCGCCTACCTGAAGGCCGCCGAACGCGAGCACGGCCGCGCGCCCGCGCGCAGCGTGTTCACGATCCACAACCTCGCCTACCAGGGGATTTTTCCCGCGCATCAGTTCGGCCTGCTCGGCCTGCCGCACGATTTCTTCAACATGCACGGCGTCGAGTTTTATGGTCAGCTGTCGTTCCTGAAGGCGGGGCTCTACTACGCCGAGCGCATCACGACCGTCAGCCCGACCTATGCGCGCGAAATCCAGACGCTCGCGCACGGCGGCGGGCTCGATGCGCTGCTGCGCCATCGCGCGCACGATCTGAGCGGCATCCTGAACGGCGTCGACTACACGGTGTGGAATCCCGCCACCGATACGCTGCTCGCGACGCACTACAGCGCGTCGAGACTGGCGGGCAAGCTCACCTGCAAGGAAGCGCTGCAAAAGCGCTTCGGCCTCGCGCAGAGAAGCGACGCGCTGCTGTTCGGCGTCGTCAGCCGGCTGACCGAGCAGAAAGGCCTCGATCTGCTGCTCGGCGCGGTGCCCGAGATCGTCAAGCGCGGCGGGCAACTGGTCGTGTTCGGCACCGGCGATCCGGCGCTCGAGAATGGCCTCAGGATGGTCGCGCAGGCGCATCCCGAATCGGTCGCGGTCGAGCTCGGCTTCGACGAAACCCTCGCGCATACGATCATCGCCGGCAGCGACGTGGTCGCGGTGCCGTCGCGCTTCGAGCCGTGCGGGCTCACCCAGCTCTATGCGCTCGCCTACGGGTCGCTGCCGCTCGTGCACTGCATCGGCGGTCTCGCGGATACGGTCGCCGACGCATCGCTCGAAAACCTCGCCGACGATTTCGCCACCGGCTTCGTGTTCGAACGCTTCGATCCGAAGGGACTCGCCTCGGCGATCCGCCGCGCGTTCGCGCTGTACGGACGCCGCACCGAATGGAAGGCCACGCAGCGGCGCGCGATGCGCCAGGACTTCGGCTGGGGCGCGTCGGCCGACCGCTATCTGGCCTTGTATCGCGAACTCGTCTGAAGCATCCGGCCGCACGCTGAACTGTCAGGTTTCGTTAATCTTCACGCGCGTTTGATGGTTCGGCGCAACAGCACGGGGACGGATCAACTCGCGGCTGTCAAACTCCTGTATCGTTTGCTGACTTGCCGGCCATGCAGTTCGTGGGTTTTTCCTGCACCATCTGTATCAGGCATGTCTGCCGCACGGCGCCCGGGCCATCGGCCCGCCCGCGCGAGCCTCCCCTTCCAGTGTTTTGTTGACCGCGCATGACCGGTTGCGCGAGCCTTACCATGACGAAAAACGTTCTGAGCATCCAGTCCCATGTCGTGTTCGGTCACGCCGGCAACAGCGCGGCCGTGTTTCCGATGTGCCGGCTCGGCGTCAACGTGTGGCCGCTCAACACCGTGCAGCTCTCGAATCACACGCAATACGGGCATTGGAGCGGCAGCGCGATCGACGCATCGCAGATGGAAGATCTCGTCGACAGCATCGGCGCGATCGGCATGCTGCCGCGCTGCGACGCAGTGCTCTCCGGCTATCTCGGCACGAAGGAACAGGCGCAGGCGGTGATTGACATCGTCAAGGCCGTGAAGGCGGCCAATCCCCGCGCCTGGTACTTTTGCGATCCGGTGATGGGCGCCACGGGCGGCTACAGGGTCGAGCCCGGCATCCAGGAATTCCTCGTGAAAGAAATGCCGCAAGTCGCCGACGGGATCGCGCCGAATCACATCGAATTGCAGCGCCTCGTCGGTCGCGAGATCGAGACGTTCGAGGAAGCCGTCACCGCGTGCCGCGAGCTGCTCGCGCGTGGGCCGAAGCTCGTGCTCGTCAAGCATCTGCTCGATCGCAACAGCCCCGCCGACCGCTTCAACATGCTCGTCGTCACTGAACGCGAAGCGTGGATGGGACAGCGTCCGCTCTATCCGTTCGCGCGCCAGCCGGTCGGCGTCGGCGATCTGACGAGCGCGGTCTTCGTCGCGCGCACGCTGCTCGGCGATTCGATCCGCTCGGCCTTCGAGCACACGCTCGCCGCGGTCAACGCGGTCGTCAAGGCGACCTGGCAGGCCGGACGCTATGAACTCGAGCTGGTGGCGATGCAAAACGAAATCGCCCAGCCGCGCGAGTGGTTCGATGCGTGGGTCGCGGAGACGGCTTAGATAACTTAGGCACGTCGCTCGTTGCCGAGCGCCCTCGCCAGCACCCTGCTGGCGGCCGTCCTATAATGCGTGCCGCGTGGACCAGGGCTTGCGCCCTCGCGCCACGGCATTTCAGCATCCGGCATTCAGCAGACGAGGCATTCGATGGACGGTCATATCCGCAGCGAGCGGGAAGAATTTTTTGAGCAGTTGTGCATCAGCGTCGACGCGGACGAAGCGCACGAACAGGAAGCGATCGAGTTCTTCGAGAACCAGTTCGACCAGCCCGACTTCGATCCCGCGCAATGGCTCGATATCGCGCTCTACTACTCGGCCGCCGTCGCGCGCGGCATCGTCGAGATGGTGACGGCCGACGACAAGGCACGCAGCAACATCGCCGAAATCATCGCCGACAATCTCGACATCTCGTACGGCGAGGACGACTGCCAGCAGTTCGCCGAGACGATCGAATTCGCGCTGAACAACGGCGTGCCGGTCGATCTCGACGTGGTGCTCGACGGCTGCCAGCGCGCAATCGACGATCTCGACACGTGGGCCGACGAAGACGCGAAGGCGCCGCTTTTGCGTCTGCGTGAAGAGCTGCTGCGCCAGCAAGGCGAGCGCTAGGCAAAAGGCCCGAATCTCCTCCGACAACGCAATACCGCAACACCGGCCGGCGCGCTCGCGCCGGCTTCTTAAGCATATGCCGTAATCCGCAGCCCAGGCGGACCTTCGCACGGCAAGCCAGCTTGCATGCCTGACGCACGCTCCATGTGCACAACATGCACCTGTTGCGGCCTATGCCGAAATGCTCATCCAAAACGCCACGAATTGCCAAGACGACGGCAATTTG
The DNA here is from genome assembly GCF_014397655.1 of Paraburkholderia sp. UCT31. NCBI lineage: Bacteria > Pseudomonadati > Pseudomonadota > Betaproteobacteria > Burkholderiales > Burkholderiaceae > Paraburkholderia > Paraburkholderia sp. UCT31. Next base: position 28,535 of record NZ_VZQP01000070.1, on the reverse strand, counting down.
GCTTTCTATATTCGCCCCAGATTGACGTCGCGAACACGCTGCGAGGCTCAACGCCAGTGCGCGTATTCCAGCATTGTGAGCGGCGAGCGATCCTTCGTAGTCTTGCGATGCGCGAGGGCTTGCCTCGGCCTCACGTGTCGTACCGCTTTGCTGTCGTACCGCTTTCATAACAACCGTCGATGCAAGGAGAGACCATGAGTCTTCGCAACACGCTGAAACCGCTGGCCATGCTCGTGGGTGCGATGTTTGCCGTCGCGCCTGTTGCCAGTTTCGCCGACGACCTGCCGGTCAAGATCGGTTTTGCCGCGCCGCTGACGGGCGCCAATGCCGGCTACGGCAAGGATCTGGAAAACGGTGTGCGGCTCGCGATCGACGAAGCCAACGCGCAGAAGATCAAGATCGGCGACAAGGTCGCGCACTTCGAGATCGTCTCGCAGGACGACCAGGCCGACCCGCGCGTCGGCGTGCAGGCCGCGCAGAAGCTGGTCGACTCGGGCGTCGCGGTGGTCGTCGGCCACTTCAACTCGGGCACGACGATCCCGGCCTCGCAGGTCTACGAGCAGGCTGGCATTCCGGTGCTCGATCCCGCCGCGACGAATCCGATCATCACGGGCCGCGGCTTCGCGAACACCTTCATGGTGATTTCGACCGACGCGCAGAACGCCGGCAATGCGGGCGCCTATGCCGTCGAGGTGACGAAGGCCAGGCGCATCGCGATCATCGACGATCGCACCGCGTTCGGCCAGGGCGAAGCCGACGAGTTCGAGAAGGCCGTGAAGGCGCACGGCGGCAACATCGTCGCGCGCGACTACACCGACAACCACGCGGTCGACTTCAGCACGCAGATCACCAAGTTCAAGGGCGCCAATGCGGACCTCGTGTTCTTCGCCGGCCTCGACAGCCAGGCGGCGGGCTTCGCGCGGCGCATGAAGCAGCTCGGCCTGAACGCACAGCTGGTCGGCGGCGGCGGCGTGATGGACGAGGACTTCATCAAGCTCGCGGGCGATGCGTCCGACGGCGCGATGGCCTGGGAATACGGCCGCCCGCTCGCGCAACTGCCGGGTGGCAAGGACTTCAACGCGAAGTTCAAGAAGCGCTTCGGCGCGGACGTGCTGTCCTATGCGCCGTTCGGCTACGACGGCGCGTGGGTCGCGATCAAGGCAATGCAGCAGGCCAGATCCGACTCGCCGAACGTGTACCGTCCGGCGCTCAAGTCGATCGACTACGACGGCGTGACCGGCAAGATCTCGTTCGACAGCACCGGCGCGTTGAAGAGCGGCGCGTCGACGCTGTATCAGGTGAAGAACGGCGCGTGGGTGCCGGTCGTGACGAAGAGCGGCACCTAAGCTCCACGTCCAGTAAATCGTCGCGGCCCTGCGCGGCGCGTGGCCGGCGCGGGGCGCGCTACTGCCACGCGCTCGCCGCCCGGACGACCACCTCGGCATCGAGATCGCGCTCGATGCGCACGAGGTCGTCGCGAATCGCCGCGAATTCGTTTGGCGTACACATCTGATGGCCGAACGCGGCGCGCAGATGCCGGTTGACCTGCAACGTGCGCGTCGCCGGATCGAAGACGTAGTGCGACGCAAACGTGAGCAACGGGTCCTCGACCGTGCTGTCGGTCGGCAGGTCGGTCACGCGCACGAAGCGCGGCAAGCTCATTTCCAGCGTTTCATCGAACTCCCCGCCGATGCACGCCCACGGCTGCGTTCTGACGGGCTCCGCGAGCCACGCCTCGACCTGCGAGCCCATGCCGCCGGCGAGGCTCGTGAGCGCCCGCACGGCGGTCGTGCCGTCCGGCCAGATCAGATGCGGCACGCTGCCCTGCATCGTCGTCGCGAACGGACCGCCGGTCACGGCGACGTCGTCGGTCTGCAATTGCGCGGAGCCGTGCAAGCCCGTTTGCAGCAGACGCCTGGCGGCAAGCTGCTGCGCCCCCTGGCGCGTCGCGCGGCGGAACGTGTTGCGTTCGAGCTCCGCGGTATAGCCCTGATCCTCGACGCGGTACGCATAATGTGCGGTGCCGTTTTCGTCGATGTCGATCTGCACGCGCGCCTTGCGTTCGCGCCGTTGAGTGGCCGGCGTGCGCGCGAGCACGCCGTCGTCGACGAGCAGCACCGGCCGGTCCATGACGCCGCCAGGCAGATAGCCGAACGCGGTGCCGCCCGCCGTCGTGTCCGCGAATTGCGCCAGCTCGGGAATCCAGATGATCGCGTGATTGATCGCGCTCGCGCCGTAGCCGGGGACCTCGGGCAACGTGTAGTACGGACCGAGATTGAGCAGCACCGGCTCGCTGCGAATGCCGGCGGCCGCGAGCAGCGCGCCGTATAGCGCGACGTGGTCCTTGCAGTCGCCATAGCGGTTGCGCAGGATGTCGGCCGCCTTGTGCGGAATCGCCGCCGTCTCGCCGAGAAAAAGCGCGACGTAGCGGATGTTCAGACGCATCCAGTCGTACAGCGCGCGGGCTTTGTCGCGAGGATCGGTAAGGCCGGCCGTCAGTTGCTGTGCGAGACCGATGATCGCGGGATCGTCGCGGGTCGCGTCGTTCTCGGCGGGACCGCGATAGCGCGCGGCGAAGCTCGCGAAGTCCGGCACCGTCGACACCATCAGCCGGTCGCCCCAGTTCGCGTAGCCGACCGCGCCCGCTTCGAGCCGCGCATAGGGGCCGTGCCGGTAGTCGAACTCGTAGCGCGTGCGGCCGTTCGCGGTGACGGGCGGCATCGCGACGTAGCCGCGCGCATCCGCATAGAGCGGCACGTCGACGGGAAGATCGAAGATCAGACGCTGCTCGTCGACGGGCTCGAGCGACGGCTCGACCAGATAGGCGAAGGTGCCCGCTTGCAGCGGCTTCGCGCGGGTCTTGCGAAATTCCAGGTGCACGCGCGAGCCGATCGTGACGCCGGGGAAGATCACGGTGCGCAACACACCGTCCTCGAAGCTCGGCGCGCCGGACGAGCGCGGCTCCTGCACGTCGCGGATCGCCTCGGGACCGACCGCATGCGCGGTGCCGTCGGGGTCGATCGTTTCGGCGGCCAGCAGTTGCACCTGCTCGATGTCCTTGTTGAACCACACGTAGCGTTGCGCGATCTCGTCGACGCCGCTGGCCGTGTCCGCGCGCATCAGCGTGTCGTCGTGTTCCTCGATGGAACCGTCCTTCTGGATCACGAACAAATGGACGTCGCGCTCGATCGTCGCAGGGGCACGTTCGTTGGTGGAGGTGGCGATTTCGCCGGCTGCCGCGCCAAGGGGCAAGACGATGCCGCTCGCGGCGGATAGCGCGGCAAGCAACGCCGCGGCGCGCACGCCGCGCACGCGGCACGCGAGCCCGATCATCGCGATCGACGTGTGCGCCAACGTGACGACGACGTTCCCCAAGATCCACCTCGGACAGGTTCGTGTCGTCGTTGTAGCACATCGCCGACCCCTGCGTTTCGGGGCGGGGTCGGCGTTGCCGCGTCGAGCTCGAGCGGCATTGAAGTCACCGGCGCACCCCCGACGCAGCGGCCGGCGTCGATCGTCTTCACTCGCCGTCGTCGAGCTGGCTCAGCAGCGCCTGCAGTTTTTCCACGTGCCGCAGCAGCATGTGCCGGTGCTTGTCGATCTGTTCAAGCCGGCCCTCCAGGTCGGCTTGAATGCGGTCGTCGAGTTCGGCCGCGGCCATTACGTCCTCGACCTTCGCGCGCATCGATGCGAGCTCCACCGGCGCGTGCAGCAGATGCCGCTCGAAGCGCCGCACTTCCTGCGTCGCGAGATCGCGCACCTTGCGAAAATGCGCGTGACGGCGGTGCGCTTCGACATCGAGCGTTTCTTCCTCGATGCGTCGCGCGGGCGGCGGCTGCCCAAAAATCGGCTCGGGCCGCAACACCGTCTTCTTGCGCACCGGATGCGCGGTGCCCCGAAAGCGCGCGAGCGGCTGCTCGTTGTCGATCGCCTCGCGCGCATTCGCCGGAATCTCGTGACCGGTGTGCGGCACGTTCATCCAGCCGCCCGGCAAACCGGTGACGGCCTCGACGCCGCGCACGAATTCCTCGCTGAATTCGCGTTGCCCGGACAGCATCAGCTTCAGGTAGCTCGCGGAAAACGTCATCATGCGCGCGAGCCGGCTCGCGGCGCCGACCTCGCTGGTCAGCAACACCAGGTTCGCGCGCCAGACTGGCAGCAGCAATTCGTCGGAATCTTCCATCGCTGGGTCTTCCATCTTTTCGCCTGATGAATCGATGACCGCTTCGCGCATGTCATCGTTTTGAAAGGGTCGTCGTCTCGCGGTGTCGCGTGCAATGCCGCTATGCCGCTTTGCGTGCGGTGGGGCCCAGATGTCGAAGGTACACATTTGACCCGGTACGCACCGGCCAATTCAGCGCAAAGCGCGTTAAAACAGGGCTTACGACACATCGCGTGTTGCATTGACACACGTATTCGCGCGCCGGTCCTATCCGCGGCCGCTTGATGTGGCATGCTTACACGCCGATGCGGCACGCGTCGTGCTGCATGGCTTGCTCCACAACACTGACTTAAGGGTTTTGTAATGAAGAAAATCGTTCTCGCCATCGCCGCAGCCGTTGCCACCCTGAGCGCGATCGCCCCCGCTCAGGCCGATGAGCATCACCACGAGTGCCATAAGGTGCACGTGCATCATCATTGGGAAAAGCGCTGCCACTAATGGCGGTGAAACCGTGTCCGATGGACGCGGTGCACATCAAAAAGCCCCGTTTTCGCGGGGCTTTTTTTCATGACGCGCCGCGTCTTGAAACAGCCGGCGCACGATACGCTGTGCGCGCTCGACGCTCAAACCATTCCATATGAACGCGCCGGCACGCAATCACGGACACATGCTGTTACACCTTCGCGATACGCTGACCGATGCAGGCCGACGCGGACCGCGATGCCGCGCGTTCCTGCAGCAATCGTGATCCGCGTGGTGAGAAAGGAATACAAGCTTCAGGCGGATTTCACGCGAGCGAGCGCCGTCGTTACCAGCGCTTCGAGCAGCGGCGCGACCTTCGCGGCGAGGTCTTCATCGTATGCATAAGGCAGGCGCTCTTCCATGTAGGTGATCTGCGACAGCTCGAGTTGCACCGCATGCACGCCCTGCTCGGGCTCCCCGTATTGCCGCGTGATATAGCCGCCCTTGAAGCGGCCATTCGCGATTGCCGTGTAGCCGCCGTGACGCCCGACCAGCGCGGCCAGTTCGTCAGCCAGGCCCGGCGCGGCGCTCGCACCGTTCGACGTGCCGAAGTTGAAATCCGGCAGACGTCCGTCGAAAAACCGCGGCACGCGCGAGCGGATCGAATGCGCCTCCCACAGCAGCACCTTGCCGTGCTTCGCCTTCAGCGCCGCGAGCTCTCCGGTCAGCGCGTCGTGATACGGCTTCCAGTAAGCGTCGCGACGGCGCGCGATTTCGGCGTCGTCGGGCAGATGGCCGTCGCGATAGAGCGGCTCCTTGTCGAACGTGTCGACCGGCAGCAGACCCGTAGTGTCCTGCCCCGGGTACAGGTTCGCGCCGTCGGGCGGACGGTTCAGGTCGACCACGTAGCGCGCGTAGGTCGGCGTCAGGATCGACGCGCCGAGGCGCTTCGCGAATGCGTACAGGCGATCGAGATGCCAGTCGCAATCGTCGGTGCGTTGCGCGACCGGTGTCATCGTCACGGCGATGTCGGCGGGGATTTGCGTGCCCAGATGCGGGATCGAGATCAGCAGCGGCAGGCTTCCCTGATGCAGCGAGAAAACCGGCGTGAGGTTCGAAGCAGTCATGTCAGTCCGGAATCAGTGGGATCGGTGAATCAGTTCGGCGGGCCATGGCCGTTATTTGAGCAGTTCCGCGAGCGCCGCGCGATAGCGCGCATAGGCACCCTCTTCGTCGCGATGCCGGCGATCGTCGACGACCTTGACGCCGCCCGCGTAGACGTCGCGGATCGGCGTATCGCCGTGCTCGCAGAATACGACGCCTGACAGCCACGCCTCGCGCTCATGCCCGGCGATGCTCGTATGGTCGGCGTCGAGCACGAGCCAGTCCGCGCGATGGCCCGGCTGCAACGCGCCGACCGCGCGGCCGGTCGCACGCGCGCCGCCGTCGAGCGCGGCCGCGTACAGACGATCCGCGACATGCGGAGCTTGCGCCGACGCCAGCACGTTGCGCTGCCGGCGCGTCAGACGCTGACCGTATTCGAGCAGACGCAACTCGGCGCGCCAATCGACGCCGACATGGCTATCCGAGCCGACGCCGATGCGGCCGTGCGCGTCGAGATAGTCTTGCGCGGGAAAAATGCCATCGCCGAGATTGGCCTCGGTGGTCAGACACAAACCCGCGACCGCGCCGCTCTTCGCGAGCGCGAGCGTTTCGTTCGCATCGACGTGGGTCGCGTGCACGAGACACCAGCGGCTGTCCACATCGAAACGATCGAGCAGCCATTGCACCGGCCGCGTGCCTTCGGTTTCGAGGCAGGCGTCGACCTCGGCGGTCTGTTCGGCGATATGGATGTGGACAGGCACGGTTGCGTCGATGCCGCCGAGCAACGTGCGCAGCGACGCCTCCGATACCGCGCGCAGCGAATGCGGCGCCACGCCGTAACGCAGCGCCGCATGTTCGGGGCGCGCGGCGCGTAGCGTGCCGAGCAGATCGAGCAGGCTCTCGGGCGTATTGATGAAGCGCCGCTGATCGTCGCGCGGCGCGCGCGCGCCGAAGCCGCTGTACTGATACAGCACCGGCAGCATCGTGATGCCGATACCGCTCGCCGATGCAGCGTCCACCACGCGTTGCGCAAGCTCGGCCTGATTCGCGTAGCGCTGGCCGTCCTGCGCGTGGTGCACGTAGTGGAACTCGCACACCGACGTATAGCCCGCCTTCAGCATCTCGATGTAGAGCCACTGCGCGACGCTCGCGAGGCCTTCCGGCGTGATGCGCGCGGCAAAGCGATACATCAGGTCGCGCCACGACCAGAAGTTATCCGTCGCATTGGCGCGATATTCGGTGAGCCCCGCCATCGCGCGCTGAAACGCGTGCGAGTGAAGATTCGGCATGCCCGGCATCAGCGGGCCCGCCGCCTTCGGCACACCCGCCGGCGCCTCGGGTCGATCCGTCGCGACCGCGCTCAGCGTGCCGTGAGCGTCCCATTCGAGCAGCACGTTGCGGCGCCAGCCCTCAGGCAGATACGCGTCAGCGGCGAACAGCGATTGATTGGATTGCGTCATCTCTCAGGTTCTAGTTCAGGTCACACGCGACTCGCGCCGCGTATAGACGGTTTCGCCCGCGCGCACGACGCGCGCGCAGAGCGGCCGGCCAATCCAGTAAGCGAGCTCCGCCAGCGAATCGACCGACCACACCGCGAAGTCGGCCGCGCGACCGACCTGCAGCGCACCGTGCCGATCGCTCTTGCCGAGCGCGCGCGCAGCGTGCGTGGTGACGCCTTGCAGCACCTCGGGCACGGTCATGCGAAACAGCGTGCTCGCCATGTTCATCATCAGCAGCAACGAAGTCGCCGGTGAGGTGCCCGGGTTGCTGTCGGTCGAGATCGCGATCGGCACCTCGTAGCGCCGCAGCAGTTCGAGCGGCGGCAACTGGGTCTCGCGGATGAAGTAGTACGCGCCCGGCAGCAGCACCGCGACGGTGCCCGCTTCCTTCATCGCGGCGACGCCGGCTTCGTCGAGAAACTCCAGGTGATCCGCCGACAGCGCGCGATGCCGTGCCGCGAGCGCGGTGCCGCCACCGTTCGACAACTGCTCGGCGTGCATCTTGACCGGCAGCTCGTAGCGCGCGGCCGCGTTGAACACGCGCTCGCTCTGTTCCAGCGAAAAACCGATGCGCTCGCAGAACACGTCGACCGCATCGACGAGGCCTTCGTCCGCGAGCGCCGGCAGCATCGTGTTGCAGACTTCGTCGATATACGCGTCCGCACGGCCCGCGAATTCCGGCGGCAACGCGTGCGCGCCGAGAAACGTCGTATAGACCGTGACCGGATAGCGCTCGCCGAGTTGCCGCGCGACGCGCAGCATCTTGCGCTCGCTCGCGAGATCGAGGCCGTAGCCCGATTTGATTTCGATCGCCGTCACGCCTTCGGCGAGCAGCGGTTCGAGCCGCGCGGCCGCTTGCGTGAACAGCGACGCTTCGTCCGCCGCGCGCGTCGCGCGCACCGTCGACACGATGCCGCCGCCCTGTCGCGCGATTGCTTCGTAGCTGACGCCCGCGAGCCGCTGCGCGAATTCGTCGGCGCGCTGGCCGCCGTACACGAGGTGCGTATGGCAATCGATCAGGCCCGGCGTCACCCATGCGCCGCGCAGATCTTCGCGCGGCCATGCGGCATAGGGCGTGGGTAAATCGGCGAAAGCGCCGAGCCACGCGATACGGCCGCCGTCGACCGCAATCGCGGCATCGGCGAGCGTGTGGCGAGGATCGCCCTGCGGGCACAAATTCAGGTGATGCCAGACGGTTTGCTTCATCGCGTGCTCTTTGCCGCTCGTTGCGTGTCTGTGGATGGGTTGTCCGCGATGGAGTGCATGTGAGGCCCTATCACGGTTGATTCGTCATCGCGTGTAGCGGATCGTGATCGCGAGCACCGCGCCGTCGCCCGTCAGCGTGCAAGCGAGCGCGTTCGGCCCGTCGACGCGCAGCGTGTCGCCGGTGTCGAGCCGCACGGCTTGCGCGTGGTCCGCCGCCAGTCCGACCGTGACCGCGCCGCCCGCGCAAAACAGCAGCGCCACGTCGCCGTCGAGCACGCGCGGCGCATCCTGCTGCGTGCCAGTGCGCCACACGTCCAACTCGCCCTGCGCCACGTCGCGCCGCACCATCAGGTTGAAGTCGCGCGTTGCCCCGTCGACGAGCCGCGCGTCGATGCGCGTCGCGCCATCGAAGCGCGCGATGTCGAGCGGCTGCCGCAACACATGCGTCGAGGCGACGCCCGCGTCGCCCAGCTCATCGAGCAGCATGCCCGCGCCAGACAGCAACACCAGCGTCCGGTCGACGCCGTCGAAGCGCGAGAACGGTCCCGCCTGCGCAACCTCGGCGACGCTCACGCGCCACACGAAGTCGGCGCTCGCCGCGCGCTGCCCGCCGCCTGGCGACGGAAACGCCGCGACCTCACGCGTGAACCCGCCGCCGTTTTTCCACGGCGCCGCCACGAGGTCGGCGCCGCGAATCAGCGTGACGCCTGCCATGCCGCCCGCGTGGTTGGCCATGGTCACGATCAGCGGCCCAGCATCGGCAGATTGAGACCGGCCTCGCGCGCCGTCTGCTGCGCGAGTTCATAGCCCGCATCCGCGTGACGCATCACGCCGGTGGCCGGATCGTTCAACAGCACGCGGCCGAGGCGCTGGTGCGCGGCTTGCGTGCCGTCCGCGACGATCACGACGCCCGCGTGCTGCGAGAAGCCCATGCCGACGCCGCCGCCGTGATGCAACGACACCCACGACGCACCGCCCGCCGTGTTCAGCAGCGCGTTCAGCAACGGCCAGTCGCTGACCGCGTCCGAGCCGTCCTTCATCGACTCGGTTTCGCGGTTCGGGCTCGCGACCGAACCGGTATCGAGGTGATCGCGGCCGATCACGATCGGCGCCTTCAGCTCGCCGTTCCTGACCATTTCGTTGAACGCCTGGCCGAGACGATAGCGATCCTTCACGCCGACCCAGCAGATCCGCGCCGGCAGACCCTGGAACGCGATGCGCTCGCGCGCCATGTCGAGCCAGTTGTGCAGATGCGGATCGTCGGGGATCAGTTCCTTCACCTTCGCATCGGTCTTGTAGATGTCCTCGGGATCGCCCGACAGCGCGACCCAGCGGAACGGGCCCTTGCCTTCGCAGAACAGCGGCCGGATATACGCCGGCACGAAGCCCGGGAAGTCGAACGCGTTTTCCACGCCCATTTCGAGCGCCATCTGGCGAATGTTGTTGCCGTAGTCGAGCGTTGCCGCGCCGCGTTCCTGCAGCGTCAGCATCGCCTGCACCTGCGTGGCCATCGACTGCCTGGCCGGCGTGACGATGCTTTCCGGCGCGGTCTTCATGCGCTCGCGCCAGTCTCCGACCGTCCAGCCCTGCGGCAGGTAGCCGTGAATCGGATCGTGCGCGCTCGTCTGGTCGGTCACGCAGTCCGGCGTGATGCCGCGCGCGACGCACTCGGCGAACACGTCGGCGGCATTGCCGAGCAGGCCAACCGAGATCGGCTTGCCGGCGCGCTTCGCTTCGTCGAGCATCGCGAGCGCCTCGTCGAGCGTCTTCGCCTTCTTGTCGACGTAGCGCGTCTTCAGACGGAAGTCGATGCGCGTCTCGTCGCATTCGACCGCGATCATCGAGAAGCCCGCCATCGTCGCCGCGAGCGGCTGCGCGCCGCCCATGCCGCCGAGACCGCCGGTCAGAATCCAGCGGCCCGTCGGGTCACCGTTGAAGTGCTGGTTCGCGACGGCGAAGAAGGTCTCGTAGGTGCCCTGGACGATGCCCTGGCTGCCGATGTAGATCCAGCTGCCGGCGGTCATCTGGCCGTACATCATGAGGCCCTTGCGGTCGAGTTCGTGAAAGTGTTCCCACGTCGCCCAGTGCGGCACGAGGTTCGAGTTCGCGAGCAGCACGCGCGGCGCGTCCGCATGGGTGCGGAACACGCCGACCGGCTTGCCCGACTGAATCAGCAGCGTTTCGTCTTCGTTCAGGTCCTTCAGCGACGCGAGGATCTGATCGAAGCAATCCCAGTTGCGCGCGGCGCGGCCAATGCCCCCGTACACGACGAGCGCATGCGGGTGCTCGGCGACTTCGGGGTCCAGATTATTCTGGATCATCCGGTACGCGGCTTCCGCGATCCAGGTCTTGCAGGTCTTTTCCGCGCCGTGCGGTGCGCGGATCGTGCGAGTCGGATCGAGACGCGGATCGACGTGTTTCGGATTGTTCATGGTGTCCCCAATAATGCGTGAAGAGGTTCGATAAAGATTCGGCGAAGACGAAAAAGCGAATTCAGAAATGCCCAGTGAAGCGGTAACGGGTGCCCGGATGCCACAGATTCGCGATCGAGGCGACCTCGCCTTGCGACCACGTGCGCCGGTGCAGCACGAGACACGGCTCGCGTTCACTCATGTTCAACAGCTCGCGCGTGATCTCGTCGGCGGCGAGCGCCTCGATGCGGTACTCGACGCGCTGCAGCGGCGCGACGCGCACGAGGTACTGGTTGGGCGTGGTGTTCGTGAAGTCCTGCAGCGCGTATTCGGGTGCGACGGCCGGATTGACCCAGCGTTCCTCGAGCTGCACCGGCTCCTCGTTTTCGAAATGCAGCAGGCGCGAATGAAACACGGGGCTGCCCGCGCTCACCTGCATCTCTTCGGCGAGCGCCGCATCGGCGATGCTGGCGCCGATGTTCAGCACCCTCGCCTGATAGCGATGACCGCGCGCAACGATTTCATCGGAGATGCTGCGGATCGCCACCAGGGTCGACTCGTATTTGGGACGGGCGACGAAAGTGCCCGAGCCTTGTACACGTGTCAGCACCTGCTCCGAGGTCAACTCGCGCAACGCGCGGTTGACCGTCATGCGCGCGACGCTGAATTCGCGCGCAAGCTCGTTTTCGGAGGGCACCTGGTCGCCTTCGGCCCACTCGCCCGCATGAATGCGCGCGAGGATGAAGTCCTTGATGCCCTGATAAGCGGGTGCGTTCATCGGTGTGATCCGCGCTCTCGACGACTCATTGTTCCGACGCGAACGAGAACGGGCTCAGCTTCGCGACCGCGCCGGCCTGCACGAGCTTCGTGACCGCCGCGATGTCCGGCGCGAAGTAGTGATCGAGCTCGTAGTGCGCGACGTCCTTGCGCACGAGGTCCATCACCTTCTGCAGGCTCGGGCTGGTCTTGTGCGGCGCGCGCAGATCGACGCCCTGGGCGGCAGCGAGCAGTTCGATCGACAGGATGTTCGCGGTGTTGTCGGCGATATCGCCGAGCTTGCGCGCGGCGAACGTCGCCATCGACACGTGGTCTTCCTGGTTCGCGGACGTAGGCAGCGAATCGACCGAAGCCGGATGCGCGAGCGTCTTGTTTTCCGATGCGAGCGCGGCGGCCGTCACGTGCGCGATCATGAAGCCGGAGTTCACGCCGCCATCCTTGACGAGGAACGGCGGCAGGCCCGACAGCGTCGCGTCGATCAGCAGTGCGATGCGGCGTTCGGCGAGCGCGCCGATTTCCGCCACGGCGAGCGCCAGGTTGTCGGCCGCGAACGCGACCGGCTCGGCGTGGAAGTTGCCGCCCGACAGCACTTCGCCGGTGTCCGGGAAAATCAGCGGATTGTCGGAGACCGCGTTCGCTTCCTTCAGCAGCGTTTCGGCGGCCTGACGCATCTGGTCGAGACACGCGCCCATCACCTGCGGCTGGCAGCGCAGGCTGTACGGGTCCTGCACCTTGTCGCAATCGGCGTGCGAGACGTTGATCGCCGAGCCTTGCAGCAGCGAGCGATACGCCGCGGCCGCGTCGATCTGGCCTCGATGGCCGCGCAGTTCGTGGATGCGCGCGTCGAACGGCTTGACCGAGCCCATCGCCGCGTCGACCGATAGCGCGCCGGCGACGAGCGCCGTGCGGTACAGGTCTTCGATCGCGAACATGTTGTACAGCGCGAGCGCGGTCGAAGCCTGGGTGCCGTTCAGCAGCGCGAGACCCTCCTTCGCCTGCAGCGTCAGCGGCTTCAGACCGACGAGCGCGAGGCCTTCGGTGGCCGGCATGCGCTCGCCCTTCGCGAACACTTCGCCGACGCCGAGCAGGGTCGCCGACATATGCGCGAGCGGCGCGAGGTCGCCCGATGCGCCGACCGAGCCCTTGACCGGGATCACCGGCAGCACGTCGGCGTTGAACAGCGCGATCAGCGCTTCCATCACTTCGCGGCGGATGCCCGAGTGGCCGCGGCCGAGGCTCGACAGCTTCAGCGCGATCAACAGACGCACGACCGGGCGCGACATCGGCTCGCCGACGCCGACCGCGTGCGACAGCACCAGATTGCGTTGCAGCAGTTCGAGCTGATCGCGCGGAATGTGCGTGCTCGCGAGGCGGCCGAAGCCGGTATTGATGCCATAAGCCGGCTCGCCCCGGGCGGTGATGTCGGCGACGGCCTGCGCGCACGCGTCGATGGCGCCATGGCTCGCGGGATCGAGTTGCAGGGTGAGCTGCTCACGCGCGATCTGGCGCAGTTGCGGGAGGGTCAGGTAGCCGGGCTTCAGAATCATGGTTGTCGTCCTGTCTATACAAGTTCAAATAAGTCTAGCCGGCGGGCCTTGTATATACAACTTATTTTTCGAGATTTCGGGCCTGGGGATTTCCATTATTTGGCACGTGGCTCGGCGGGAGCGCGTGGGTTTGGCGGCAGGTCGCAGGCGGCGTGTGCTGGACGCATGGGTCGGCGTGGCCGCCGTGATTTAGCCCACAGTTGTATATACACCTTCGCGGCGCGGGTCGCCATCTGGCCAAAATTGGCGCGCTCTCGCTGGCGGGAAGCCGGACACGCCGGCTCCGCCGATATCTGGGTTATAGGACAGAAGGCTCTGCGACGCGGATCAGAGCTTGACCCGCGCCGCGATGAAATCCAGAAAGCACTGCACGCGCCCCGCGAGCGATGCGCTCTGGTAGTACACCGCATGCACCGGCTGCCGTTCATCGACGAGCAGGTTGCCGAGAATCGGCACGAGGCGGTTTTCGCGCACGTCGCCGGCGGTCATGAAGTCGGCCAGGCAGGCGACGCCCCAGCCGGACAGCGCCAGTTGCCGCAAGGTTTCGCCGCTCGACGCGGTGATCGACGGTTCGATCTTCAGCAGCGCGGCTTCGTCCCGCTGCCCCTTGGCGCGCTTCGTTCCCCTGCCCCCTTCCCGCAACGGCCAGCGATTCAAATGCTCCGGCGCCGTAAAGCCGATCAGCCGATGCGTGTGCAGCGCGTCGAGCGTGGTCGGCTCGCCGTGCTCGGCCAGATACGCCGGGCTCGCGAGCACGCGCAGCCTGCTCTCGCCGAGCGCGCGCGCATGCAGCGTCGAATCCTGCAGCGCGCCGATGCGAATCGCGATGTCGACCTTCTGTTCGAGCAGATCGACGATCCGCTCGTTGCTGGTCAATTCGAGCCGGATCTCCGGATACAGCGCCGAAAACGCGGTCATATGCGGCGCCACGCAATGCAGCATGAACGGCGACGCCGCATCGACGCGCAAGCGCCCCGACGGCCGTTGCCGCCCGCGCGCGACCGACTCCTCGGCCTCTTCGAGCGCGTCGAGGATCGCGCGGGCGCGCCGCAGGAACGCGTCGCCTTCCTCGGTCAGATGCAGACGCCGCGTCGTGCGCCGCACGAGCGCGGTGTCGAGCTTCTGCTCGAGGCGCGTGAGCGCGCGGCTCACGCCGGAGACGGTCTGCCCCAGCTTCTCGGCCGCCGCGGTAATCGAGCCGCTGTCGATCACGGTGACGAACACCAGCAATTCGTCGGTGGAGGTTTTCATTGTTGATTTCAGATCAAGATTGATTTGAGACTAACACGCTTTTTGCGAGAATCCGCGCGAGCGATACTGCGTGCCTGTCGATCGGAGTTGGCGCTTTAGCGCTTACTCCGATCCCATGCAAGAGATTGCGGTCTTGGCATTTCCCTCAGGAGAACGTCTTGAAGATTTTCGTTACTGGCGCAAGCGGTTTTATCGGCGGCTCGATCGCGGCGCATCTGGCGCGCGCCGGCCATCAGGTGCGCGGGCTGATTCGCAAACCCGAACACAGCGGCGAGTTGCAGCGGCTCGGCATCGAGCCCGTGCCCGGCACGCTCGACGACCGAGCGTTGCTGATCGCCGAAGCGCAAGCGGCCGACGCGGTGATCAACGCCGCGAGCAGCGATCACGAAGGCGCGGTACGCGCGCTGATCGACGGACTCGCCGGTTCGGGCAAGGTATTCCTGCACACGAGCGGGTCGAGCATCGTCGGCGATGCGTCGGGCGGCGAAGCGGGTGAAGCACGCATCTATCACGAAGACGCGCTGCCCACCCCGACCGCCGACAAGGCCGCGCGCGTCGCGATCGATCAACTGGTGCTCGACGCCGCGCAACGCAACGTGCGCTCGGCCGTGCTGTGCAACACGCTGATCTACGGTCACGGCGCGGTGGCCGGCAGCGCGAGCGTGCAGTTGCCGCGACTCGTGCGCCAGGCGCAGAAAAGTGGCGTCGTGCGTCATGTGGGCGGCGGCGGCAACGTCTGGTCGAACGTGCATATCGACGACGTCGCCGAGCTGTATCGCCTCGCACTCGATAAAACCCCTGCCGGCACGTTCTATTTCGTCGAAAGCGGCGAAGCGTCGTTCCGCGACATGAGCGCCGCGATCGCACACGCGATGAAGCTCGGCGCGCCGCAGGACTGGCCGCTCGAAGACGCGAAACAGGAATGGGGCTACGAAATGGCCTCGTACGGTCTTGGCTCGAACAGCCGCGTGCGCGGCGAACGCGCGCGCAAACTGCTCGGCTGGCAACCGCGGCGCACGTCGGTGATCGAATGGATCGAACGCGACATGATGGGGCCGCAAAGCACCGTTTGACGCGGCTTTGCGCGCCGCGCAACGTAAGCTGTGTAAGCGCGGTCGTTGCGAATCCGTAAGCTCCTTTCGATAAAATCGCGGGCACCTGACGGTGCGATTCCACCGTCGCACACACGCCCCGATTCGACCGATGAGCTTCGCGCTGAACTTCGACTGGCTGACCAACCTGATGGCGATTCTGTTCGTCGTCGCGTGTCTGTACGACATGCGCTACGACGAATACGGCGTGCTGACGCTCGCGGCCGCGGCGATGAGCCTCATCGTGATGGCGATGGAAATGTTCCTCAGACCCGCCTTCGAAATGGCGCTGTAGCGAACTGATGCAGCGCTCGTGCAGCACAGAGGCGCCGCGCCAGCTAGCGCGGCGCGCGCCCCTCGCCCCCTTCGTCGACCCGCTTCACCACTTCACCGCTTCACCGCTTCACACCGTGTACGATCCGCACGCCGGGCAAGCCGCGCGCGCGTGGTCGTCGTAGCGGTCGTGATGCCTGACCCAGTGGGTCAGATTACTGTTCTCGTTGCGGCCTTTCGGCGCGATGTCCAGAAGCGCGTAGGTGTTCACGAAGCGCTCGTCGCCGCGTGCGTAGCATGAGTACGTGTGATACACGTCGCCGTTTGCGTCCTTGTAGAACACGCTGTGGCCGTGCTGTTCGTCGATGCCGACGTCCTGCTCGGTGAAGTTGTAGAACGCCTTTTTACTCGCCAGCTGCTCCGGCGTGAACGACACGTGGTAGTCGAAATTGAAATCGCTGCCGCTCGACGACACCCACGGAAAGGTCCACCCCATGCGCCGTTTGAACGCGTCGATCTTCTCGAGCGGCGCGTGCGATACCGTCACATAGCTGACGTCGTGATGGACCAGATGCGTGAGAATGCCGCTCATATGGTCCGACAGAAACGAGCAGCCGACGCACCCCTCTTCCCAGTCCGGGCCCAGCATGAAGTGATAAACGATCAGCTGGCTGCGGCCGTCGAACAGCTCCGCGAGCGTCTTGCGGCCTTCCGGCGTATCGAACGTATAAACCTTGTCGACCTTGACCCACGGCAATTCGCGGCGCTTGCGCGCGAGTTCGTCGCCGGCGCGCATATGCGCTTTTTCGTCGGCGAGCAGCGCGCGGCTCGTGGCGAGCCACTCTTCCCGGCTGCCGATGCGATGTTGCGGTTCCATCTGCGTCTCCTTTCCTGCGGATGCAGGGCTTGACCTCAAGGTTAAGGTTTAGAGACGCTGACGCGAAAGTCAAGGAGCCGCAACGAAACTCAGATCGCCCAGCCGCCGACATAAAACCCGACCAGCACGACTGCGATCGCCACGGTCCCGACATTGAGCTTGCGATACTCGCCGCTGACGACGCGTCCGATCACGAGCGTCGCGAAGCCGAGCATGATGCCGGTCACGATGTTCGCGGTCAGCACGATGAACACCGCGCACACGAGCCCCGCCATCGCGTCGACCATGTCGTCCATATGCAGCTTGCTGACGTTCGACAGCATCAGCAGCCCCACGTACATCAGCGCGGGCGCGGTCGCATACGAAGGCACCAGCGCGGCGAGCGGCGAGAAGAACATCACGACGAGAAACAGCAGACCGACGACCGCCGCCGCCATCCCCGTCTTCGCGCCCGCCGCGACGCCGACCGTCGACTCGATATACGCGGCCGCCGGCGCGCCGCCGAGCAGGCCCGAGAAGATCGAGCTCAGCGAATCGGCGCTCAGCGCGCGGCCGCCGTTGATGATGCGGCCGTTTTCGTCGAGCTGCCCCGCCTGGCCCGCGACCGCGCGGATCGTGCCGGTCGCGTCGAACACGGCGGTCATCACGAGCGCGAGCACGCTCGGCAGCACCGCCATCGACAGCGCGCCCTTCACGTCCATCGCGCCGATCAGCGACGCATGCCCCGGCGCGCTCAACGACGGCACCGCGAAGATGCCGTGAAACGCCACGGCCGGATCGATCGCGAGCCCGATCGCCGAGATCGCGACGATCACGATCAGGATCGAGCCCGGCACGCGCCGCCGCACGAGCCCGACGATCGCGGCGAGTCCGGCGACCGACATCAGCGCCGGCAACGCCGCAATATTGCCGAGCGACACCGGCAGCCCCGCGCCCGGATTCTTGACCACGAGCCCGACGTCGTTCGCGGCGATCAGCAGCAGGAACAGGCCGATGCCGATCCCGGTGCCGTGCGCGATGCCGACAGGCAGGTTGCGCAAAATCCACGAGCGCACGCCGGTCACCGAAATCGTCGTGAACACGACGCCCATCAGGAACACCGCGCCGAGCGCAACGGTCGGATGCAGGCCCTTGCCGAGCACGAGGCCGAACGCGGTGAACGCGGTGAGCGAGATCGCGCAGCCGATCGCGATCGGCAGACGCGCCCACACGCCCATCAGTAGCGAGCCGAACGCCGTGGTCAGACACACGGCGACGAACACCGCGCTGGTATCGAAGCCCGCCTTGCCGAACATGCCGGGCACGACGAACACGGAATAGACCATCGCGAGGAAGGTCGTGATGCCCGCGACGATCTCCTGGCGCTGCGTGCTGCCGCGCGCGGAAATGTCGAAGTAGCGGTCGAGAAAGCCCTTACCGCGGAATGATTCGGTGTCGAAGGATTCGCTCGCGACGTCGGAATTCGCGAGGGCCTGGGGTTCCATCATGATGAGTGCCTCCTTTATCAGCGCGCTGAAACGGCCGCTAAAGCGGCCGTCATCAGGTTCGTCTCGTGGATTGGTTGGTGTGGGTAACGCTTTTCTGAGTCGAAATGTAGGTGAAGCGAACTATGTGTCCAATCGCATGAATGGCATGCCGGACATGTCGCGCGACTTATATCTTGTGCGCGACGGTCGCTCGCGCGAGCGCTGCGCGCGTATACACCTACGGCATACGGGCAGCCGCGAAACGCGCCGAACCCACCCCGGCGATCGCGTTCCAGGCACGCGGCGTGCAGCGCTATACCGTCTGCAACGCAACCGGCGAAAGGCTGCCCGCGCGGCAGCGCAGGTTAAACTCTGGGCCGTACCCCATCCAACCGCGGCGGCTCATCGCGCCCGTCCGCACCTGCCCGTGGAGTTTTTCCTGATGACTGGCGGTTTTCCGCGCCCCGCCGGGCGCCTGCCGATTGTCCCGTTTGGACCGCTTGGATCGCTTCGCCCGCTCGATTCGCCTGATTCGCCTCATTCGCTCGATGTGCTTCGACTGTTGCGCTGGCTGTGCACCGTGGCCGCGCTGTTCGCGTTCGCCGCGCTGTCCGGCTGCAGCAGCCTGCTGTGGGGTACGCAGCAGGCGCCGATCGTCGATGCGACGGTGATGCCGGTCGAGCCGGCAAGCGCGCCGGTCGCCGCGTCCGCGTCCGAGCCGGTCGAGAGCGAGGCGAACGAGGGGCCCGAGGAGCCGAAGAAACCGAAGAAGCCGGTCGTGAAGCCGCACAAGGTCGAACCGCCGCCGCCCGTGGTCGTGCCGGCTCCGCCGCCGCCCCCGCCGCCGCCGCCGCTGATCGTGCTGCGCACGATCGAGCGCAGCGACGCGCGCGCGCTGCTCGACAGCCAGGTGCAGAAGCCCGACGGCAAGGTGGTCGGCCGCGCGGTCGACATGATCGCCGACGCGGCCGGCAAGCCGCGTGAGATGGTCGTCAATCTGCAGGGCTTCCTCGGCGTCGGCGATCGCAAGGTGAACTTCCCGTGGGGCGCGTTCCACTTCACGCCGACCGCGAAGGGGGCGCCGATCACGCTGAACCCGACGGCCGTGCCGAGCACCGTGAACAAATCGAACCCGCTGGAACTGGCGCTGCTCGATGCGACCGTCGAGCGCGCGAACGGCGCCAAGGTGGGCCGTGTGGTCGACGTGCTGATCGACGGCAACGCGCAGCCGCAGGCGATCGTCCTCGACGTCGGCGGCATGGTCAGCCCCGACCGGCGCACGATCGCCGCGAACTGGTCGGCGCTGCGCTTCGTCACGCGCGACAAGGAACTGCATCCGCAGATCGATCTGAGCGACGCGCAGATCAACGCGACGCCGCCCTACGCGAGCGACAAGCCGATTCGCGCGGTGTCGCCGGCGCCGCCCGCGCAGCCTGCCGCCAGCGCCGCGCCGGCGGTCTCGGCGCCGCCGGCCGCGTCGTCTGCCGTCGCGGTTTCCAACGCACGGGCGGTCCGATGACGGTCCGTACTATGGTCACGGCGCGAAGTCTGCGCGCGCTCGATTGGCTCAACTTCTTCGTCGCCAACGTGCAGACGGGCTTCGGGCCGTTCATCGCGTCCTACCTCGCATCGCACAAGTGGACCCAGGGCGAGATCGGCATGGTGCTGTCGGTCGGCACCATCAGCGCGATGGTCAGCCAGGTGCCCGGCGGCGCCGCGGTCGACG
This sequence comes from Paraburkholderia sp. UCT31, assembly GCF_014397655.1. Taxonomy (NCBI): domain Bacteria; kingdom Pseudomonadati; phylum Pseudomonadota; class Betaproteobacteria; order Burkholderiales; family Burkholderiaceae; genus Paraburkholderia; species Paraburkholderia sp. UCT31. Next base: position 8,683 of record NZ_VZQP01000070.1, on the reverse strand, counting down.
CGTTGCGCAACAAGAAAGCGGCGGCCGCGTGGGCGATCGGCGCGATCATCCTCAGCGCGATGCTGCTCGCGATCAGCCCGACCGTGCTGCCGGTGATCGCCGCCGAGGTGTTCCACGGCTTCGCGAGCTGCATGCTGACGCCGGCGCTCGCGGCGATCTCGTTCGCGCTCGTGGGTCGCGCGAATCTCGGCGACCGGCTCGGCCGCAATGCGCGCTGGGCGTCGATCGGCAGCGCGGTCGCGGCCGGTCTGATGGGACTGTTCGGCGAGTACTACTCGCCGCGCGCGGTGTTCTTCCTGACCGCGGGCCTCGCGGTTCCCGCGCTGATCGCGCTCGCGATGATCCAGCGCACCGACACGATCGAGCTGCCGCAAGCGGTGCCCACCCCCGAGCAGCTCGAGCGGCGCGAAAGCCTGCGCGAGCTGCTGCGCGACAAGCGCATGCTGCTGTTCGCCGCCTGCATCGTGCTGTTCCATCTGTCGAACGCGGCGATGCTGAACCTGGCCGCCGGCGAAGTGACGGCCGGCATGGGAGACAACGTGCAGCTCGTGATCGCGGCATGCATCATCGTGCCGCAGGCGATCGTCGCGATGATGTCGCCGTGGGTCGGGCGCTCGGCCGAACGCTGGGGCCGCCGGCCGATTCTGCTGCTCGGCTTCTCCGCGTTGCCGATCCGCGCGCTGCTGTTCGCGGGCATCAGCAGCCCCTATCTGCTCGTGCCGGTGCAGATGCTCGACGGCTTGAGCGCCGCGGTGTTCGGCGTGATGCTGCCGCTGATCGCCGCCGACGTCGCCGGCGACAAGGGCCGCTACAACCTGTGTATCGGCCTGTTCGGGCTCGCGGCCGGCATCGGCGCGACGTTGAGCACGACGGCGGCGGGCTTCGTCGCCGATCGTTTCGGCAACACGGTGAGCTTCTTCGGCCTCGCGGCGGCCGGTGCGCTCGCGGTGCTGCTGGTGTGGGCGGCGATGCCCGAGACGCGCGACGCGGCGACGGCCAGCAGCGGCGACGGCGCGGCTGTGCCCGGTCGTGGATAGTCGGCGGCGAGGTGAGTCGCGCGAGCTGTATCAGCCGGGGCGTGATCTGATGGTCGCAGTCGGATCACGTCGCAACCGGCTTGACCACTGCGGAAGTCAGGTGAGTCAGTCGGCGAGAAACACCTCTTCGCCTCGACCCAATGGCACGACGACCGGTCGCTGCACGACGGTCTCGATATCGATGTGCCGCCCCTCGCGCGACGAGCGTTCGAAGGCATCCAGCACCTCCAGCACGTGTAACGCCAGTTCGCCGCTCGCGCGATGCGGCCGACCCCGACGCAACGCCATGGCCATGTCCAGCACGCCCACAGCGCGGTAATTGGCCACCCGCGCACCGCTCCTCAACGTGAAGTTGTCGACGCCAAAAGCATGGACCTGTGTGTCGAGCGGCTTAAAGCCGCTATCACGTTCAGCCACGCGCGGACTCCCGCCAAAGAAATTGGGATCGACGCCCAGCAGGCTACCTTCCGTGCCATAGATCTCGATGGGCGCACGCTGATGGGCCCACACGTCCCAGGAGGCGCTCATCACCACGTTGGCCCCACCCGCAAAATGCAGGATACCGTTGACCGTGGTGGGCACCTCGACCTCGATGACCTGGCCCCTCAGCGGCTCACTGGAGATGATGCGCTGGGGAAAACCGATGGTGGCGCAAGCAGACACGCGTGCCACCGGCCCAAGCAGGTTGACCAACTGCGTCACGTAATACGGGCCCATGTCGTGAATCGGGCCGCCGCCAGGCTTGAAAAAAAACTCAGGATTGGGATGCCAGGACTCCATGCCGCGGGACAACACGGCCACGGCCCCGCCAATGGCACGCCCAATGCGGCCCGCATCGAGCGCCGCGCGGCACGCCTGGTGGGCCGCGCCGAAGAAGGTGTCCGGTGCGCAGCCCACGCGTAATCCCGAAGCCTCGGCTCGCGCCAGCATCGCGCGTGCGGACGCGAACTCGGTACCTAGGGGCTTTTCGAGGTAGACGTGCTTGCCCGCCTCCAGAATCTGCAGGCTTACCGGCACATGCGCGTGCGGCACCGTAAGGTTGATGACGATTTCGATGTCGGGGTCGGCCAGCAGCGCAGCCACCGTCATCGCGGCAACGCCGTGCTGCACGGCCTTGGCCCGGGCGGCCTCCGGACGCAAGTCGGCGCAGGCCTTGATGCGGACGAATTCCGAATTCGCCGCGCCGGTGAAATAGGCATCGCTGATGTTGCCGCAACCGATGATGCCGACGAAGACAGGTTTCATGGATCAGGCTCCGAGCTGGTGCAGATAGGCAAAGGCATTGCGGGCGAAGCGTTCGCCGTCGCTGGGATTGTCGTGCTCGGCGGCGAGGAAACGCGCCCCCGCTTCGCGGCAGGCGGCGGCCAGCGTGGGCCAATCCATGACGCCGTGACCGACGTCGGCCCAGCCGTCCTCGTCCAGTTTTTCACCCGCGGGCGCGAGGTCTTTCGCATGGGCCGAGACCACGCGGCCCGTATAACGACGAAGCCATGGCAGAGGATCGGCGCCGCCGCGCACGAGCCAGGCTACATCCACTTGCCAGCCGAGCGGCCTTGCCCCGGCGGACTCGAACAGCAGTTCCAGCGCCGTTGCGCCGTTCTCCTTGGCGCTGAGTTCCCAATCATGGTTGTGGTAAGCGAGGGCGATGCCCTGAGCGGCTAGCCGATGGGCGAGACTGCCCAACTCGTTGCCGAGCGCCCGCCAGTATGCGGCGTCACTGTCGCGCTCGGCGGGCGGCACCGCGGGCATGACCAACTGGGTGATACCGAGGGTCTCGCACGCCGCGGTCACTTCGTGCAAACGCTCACGCAGCATGGCCATGCTGAGGTGGCTGGAGGAGGCGCTAAGGCCGCGCGCCTGAAGCTTGTTGCGGGTGTCGGCCGCATTTTCGAGCAAGGACCCGATCAGCTCCACCTGGCGAAATCCGGCGTGGGCGGCAATGTCGAACTGCCGGTCGAGTTCGCCCGCATTGCGCAGGCTGTAAATCTGGATGGAAATGGGCAAGGCTTGATTCATGGTCGTCAATCCAAAGAGTCAAGGTGGATGCGGCACGGATGGCCTACGGAGCTGGGCGCAAGCCAAAAGGTAAGCGCTTTCCCGTTTACCTGGAACAGGGGCTTTACCCTATGCAGCAGGGACCGGCACAAACAGGAGTACGCGAGAAGCTTCGGATAAGCGGATTGCATAACGCTGCGGTTTGCAGCAACACCATGGATTCCCGCAAGCCGAGTCTGAATCCCCGCTCAGTTTCGAGGTTCGACGACGCATGATGGGAAAAGATTTTCCCATGATGCTAAAATTGTTACCTTCCTGCTGGTGACAGACCCGCCGCTGCCTGAACGAACCAATGCGAAGCAAACCCTCCATCGAAGCCGTTGCCCGCGAGGCTGGCGTTTCCATTGCCACGGTGTCGCGTGTGCTCAACGGGACGAAGGCCGTGACGGCGGCCACGCGTGAGCGGGTCGAGGCAGCCGTACGGGCACTGAACTACCGGGCCAATCCGTTCGGCCGCAGCCTGAGTACCGGTCAGAGTCGCATTCTGCTAATGCTCATGCCGGATTTCGCCAACCCCTACTACGCCGAGATCGTGCGCGGGGCCGGCGCGGTCAGTCGCCAGGCCGGTTACACGCTGCTTCCGGCGGACCTGGAAGCCTGGACTGGCACGGCGGACGCCTCGCTGCCGACGCTGGCCGGCAGTCTGAGCGACGGCGTCATCAATCTCGTGCCCATGTCCGACCCGGCAGCCCGGCGCGAGGCGGCGAACGGCAAGCCATGGGTCAATTGCTCGGAATTCTTGCCCGGTAGCGACGTGCCTTATGTCAGCATCGACCACCGCCAGGCCGGTACGGATGCCGTGCAGTACCTCATCAACAAGGGCCACCGGCGCATCGGCTTCATCACCAGCGATGAGCGCTTCCTGTATGCGCGTCAGCGCCGCGAGGGCTATCACGCAGCACTACTGCGCGCCGGTCTCGCGCCTGCGCCCGAGCTTGTCTGCGTTACTGGCGACAATAGTTACGCCGCCGGAAGCCAGGCGGCGGCAAAGCTGCTGGCGGTGGTGGATCCGCCGAGCGCCGTGTTCGCCGTGTCGGACACGTTGGCCATCGGCGCGATCAAGGGCTTTAGCAAAGCCGGCCGGCGGGTGCCGCACGACGTGGCGGTAATGGGCTTCGACGACGTACCCATCGCTGGCATCTTCGAGCCGGGGCTGACGACCGTGGCCCAGCCCATGGTCGAGCTGGGCGCCGCGGCGGCCGAAATGCTGCTGGCGCTGCTCGACGGCCAACGCCCAGCGTCGCGCATCCTGCAGCATCAGCTGGTGCTGCGGGAGTCGGTTTGAGCGGTCGATCGGGAGAAGTCAAGATCTGCTTTGCCCACTGAGGTGGTTTGTAGCTGGCTCAGTTTTGGTGAGGCTGCCGACGCCGATGCATTTCGGCCACCTTGCTCCCACGGCTCATGAAATCGTTCGTTGAAGCTTTCGTGGTCGCCGCGGCTGGCGCCGTCGCTGTGGCGGTTTGTGCTCAGTCGAGCCAGCGGAAGACCCATCAGCAAATGCTTGAAGAACTGGTTCAGATCGGAATTCCCGGCAGCGCTCAACCTTTGCGCCGCAGTTGTTGCCCCTGTGGTATTTGTTGATTAAGGCTGATGACGCGACGAGCGTGAACATCCGCTGGCTACTGCGGAAGCGCCGATAGAGCACGTGCGGGCGCACGCGAGCGAATGGCTGGAGATGGGCCGGCTACCACCCGATGCGCTCGGTTGTTGTCGACCCACAACGGCCTGTTATCTTGATCCGAAACGGACGCTCACGCTGGCCGGATTTTCGCTTTCCAGAAATACCTTGCAACCGGTGAGGTTGAACCGGTTCGCCGCAGCCTCGGCTCCCCTTGCCGGAGAGGGAACCTTTCTGCATGCCTCATTATATTTGTCGCCCCTCCGTCAACCTGACAGTACCCAAGCTCGCACAGCGGGTACTCGATCTTCGGACTAACTACCTCGCCAGCCATCGCCGGAACTCTTCCCCGCATCAGCTCGCGGACCCCGCTTCCATAAGCTTGCTGACGACCCGCTTAAAGCTTGGCAACAGAAGCCTGTTCGCATAGCCGCTGAGGTGATCGCCATCGAAGACGAGCGGCCGGCCGTCGGCGGTGTGCGTTAAGCAGACCGAATCTGGGCACAGTGGTGGCAACGGGTCCCATACGCTAACTTCGGGGACCGCCTGCACGATGTGCGCATAGGATTCGAGCACCGGCGCCCGCAAGGCTTCCAGATCCGCACGGGCGATGCGGTCGCCGCCGGAACAGATGGGATTGTCGCGATTGAACCAGTCCGAACATCGGAACGGCTGGCTCCGAAACTCGGGTGTCGGCCCCTCCAGGATGACCTTCGCCCCTTTGGCTGCCAGTTTCTGCAAGATTGGAATGGCCTCTCGCACGCCGTCTACCCGGCTTTGCACGGCCTCTGGACCAAACATGTAGTCCCAGGCGCTCGAGTCGTCGAAGCGGGCCCACTCGTCGGAGAAACGTGGCAGCCGCAGCGAAGGCATGAAGACCACGTCACCGGGCCTGACCTGCGCCTCGATTTGAGCGATTGCCGCATCCGTCTCCGGTGCACAGCTCGCCACCTCATCTTGTTTGCGCGGCAGCAAAGCAAGGAACGGACAGCCTCCATTGTTGTACGCGAAGACCTTCACGCCAGTATCCCGGGCGAATTCGCGCAACATCCTGTTGTAGGCCATCGCGTGCGAATCGCCGATCACGTACAGGCGCCCGTGATAGGTCGCCGGAAGCGAACATCCCGCACGTGAATATGTCCAGACGGGCCCCCCGTTGAGCTTCGTCCTATTCCACGTGTCCAGACATCCGTCATTGCTGGCCTGAAGGGGGCGGCTCGGATACCAGTCATCGGCACGTTGTGACACCACGCTCAGCGACATATCCAGTTTCAGTTGGGCTACCTGAATGCCGACCCACAACAGCGCTCCGCACGTCAACGTAGCTACGCCCGCACCTACGAGAGCGGGACGCCGCATGCCTTTCAGGACCGCCGAGCGCCGCACGGGATTCTCGACGTAGTACCAGGACGCTGTCGCCAGCGCGAAGCTCAGTACGGCCGCAAGCACGCGCCAGACAGGCGCATCGATCCCCGTCGTCCACCGCAGCAGCACGATCACAGGCCAGTGCCAGAGATAAAGCGAATATGAGATCTTGCCGACGAAAGTCACCGCTGGTGAAATGAGCAGCCTGTGCAGCCAATCCCGCGGCGCTCTTCCGTGCAGCGCGTACAGTACGCCAAGCGTGCCGGCAACCGGCAGCAGCGCTCCCGGAAAAGGAAGCTGCTCCGGGCGCAAGACCTTGAAACCGGCCGCAAGCAGCACCAGCGAACCAACGAGCAACGCCATCGAACCCAGCGTCCCATTGCGGTCGATCACGCCGAGCGGGCGCTTCGCGAGCGCAAGGAACTGGTATAGCAGGATACCGGATGCCAATTCCCAGAAACGCCCTGGAATCAGGTAAAAGTTTAGCCCCTCATTTCGCCTCGAAAGCCACCATGCGCTCAACACGGACAGAGCGAGCCCGCCGGCGAACAGAACAACGCAAAGCGTCTTTCTCGGACGTTTGCTCACCCACATGAAGAAAAGCAACGGAAAGATCAGATAAAACTGCTCTTCTACCCCAAGCGACCAGGTATGCAGGTACGGGTTGAATTCGGCGCGTGGCGAAAAATAGTCATCGCCGATGAACGCGAGCACCACATTGCTCAACCCAAAGAAAGCAAAGAAGCCGGTGTATTTGTTGGTATCGCTCAGCCACGCGTTTGGAATGAACAGTGCTGAAAACAAGCCGGTCACCAGCAGGCACACCACGAGCGCTGGCACGATCCGCTGCACTCGACGCGAATAGAAATAGAACACGAAGCGCGAAAACTGCATCGATTCGAGGTTTCCAACGGATGCGCTGACAACAAACCCGGAAACCACGAAAAAGATGTCGACCCCTGCAAGCCCGCCGGGTAACCACTGCGCGTACAGGTGATAAACGATGACCGACAACACTGCGACCGCACGCAAACCGTCGATGTATGCCGCGTGCGCCGGACGGGTGAGTTGCGGCGCAGTAGTAGCGTTATGACGTGGATTCATGGCATGAGAGTTAATGAGGTCGGTCGGAATCCGTGGACGCCAACGGGTTTAGCAGCGATCTTGTTCAAGTAGAAACGCTGCGTGAAAACCGCGGGAGACAGATAGTCAAGCTGCGCTTGTGTCCGCTGCCGGTCATAAAGAATCTCGATGTATTCCGTGATCTCTTGCTGCGCCTGCTGCCGACTGGCGAACCGCCGACGATAGGCCAACTCGCTCTTCAGCGTGCCCCAACATTATTCGATCGATGCGTTGTCAAAGCAGTTTCCTCGTCTGCTCATCGAGGCTTGCATGCCGAACTGGCTGACAAGATTCTGGTAAGCATGCGCGCAAGATTGGCTGCCGCGGTCTGTGTGGTGAATCAGACCGGCCGGCGGCCGGTGCGACGCGACCGCCCGAAACACCGCCTGCATCACCAGATGCTTGCTCATACGCTCGCTCATCGCGTAACCGACCAGCTCTGCGCTGAACAGGTCCTTGAGGCCGCCGCAGGGTTGCCGGAACGTCTGCTCGCGCGGGGTTCAGACCTGCTCCGCTGATTCCGCGGCGATCATTGCATATTTCATCTCGATAAATAACCAGAAAAAGCGAAGGTGCCGTTGCCCTTTCTCTCGTTTGCTCTTACGCACGATTGTGACGTAAAAATTTTAGGGAAATGTATAGGCCCGCGATGTATTGCGTGCGCTGCCCCTCAGAAGCGATAAGAAATGTCGACTTCATCGTCGAGGAACTTCATCGGCGCGAACCGGAGGATCCATCGCGCATCGGTGCGACGCGCGTTGCCCTGCAGAACCAGCTTAACAATCTGCTTGCCTTCGCTGGCGTGCTGGACCAGAAGCTCGGCGCCATGGACCGCGCGAGCGGCGTTTCGGACCAGCTCGTGGCGACTTGTCTGCTGCACCGCAAGCCGGACACCTCCGTCACGTTCTCGCAGGCGTGGAACCGGCTGCACGCCGCCATCGGCCACAAGTTCCACGATCTCTACACGGCCGTGTCGCAGGCTCGACGATGAGGACAGCGCTGACTGCCAGCGTGAAATACGCATCGGCCCGATCAATACCGACCCAGACTCCGACGGCGAATGCAAGCATGAGCGCGACACTACGTGCTATGGCATGACTGCTCTGTTCGAAATCACACAAACGCCCGCTCTTCGATGTCTACTCGAAGTCACATGTAGTCCTGGTCCAGGTGTCGGCAATTTGGGCGATCGTGCCGACTGACCGCTACTGCCCGAACTCGGCAGCACATGGTTAGGCGTCTGGACGCTCGAACTTCTGTCGCCGACTCCAGCGATGGGCCGCGCCCTATGAATACCAATGCAGCCTAGGGCCTGTTCACGCTAATAACGGGCTTGCGAACGTGCCTTTCCGCGCGTATTGCAAGGAGAGAGGAGCGCCGTTTGGCCGAGCCAAACAAGCGACGACCGACGCCGCAATACGCGCGGAAAGGCACGTTCCCCTGTTTTAAAAAAATCCTTCCCGGGGCTGGCCGCCAGAAGGGCCGA
>NZ_VZQP01000069.1:0-35578 GCF_014397655.1 Paraburkholderia sp. UCT31 | reverse complement strand
CATCGGAAGTCGTAGCGTCGAGCCAGGGGGCGGGCGAGTTCAGCCTTTCGAACCGTGAAGTCATCGGCTTTGGGGGCACCGCCGGCTACGACTCGACACTGAACGGCAAGGTGCTCGATCTGGCGATCCAGGAGGCCGTCAATCACCTGGTCGAGCAGGTCGATGCAGGCACGCTGAAGGCCGCACAGTAAGTGCGCCGGGCCATTGCGGCCATCCACTTTCAACCGCACCTGCCATAAATGTGATGATGCGATTCACGATGAAACATAGCCGCATGATGCGGGGAATCTGTCTGCCAGTAATGGCGACAGCCATACTCCTCACGGGATGCGCGGCGAACCGCCCCCAGCCGCTTTACCAGTGGACCGGCTACCAGCCGGCCGTGTACGACTATCTCAAGGGGGAAAAGGCTCCGCAGGAGCAGATCGATGCGCTGGAAAAAGCGCTGCAGGAAATCCGCGCAAAGGGCGCCACGCCCCCGCCAGGTTTTCATGCGCAACTCGGGATGCTGTACGCGAGCGTTGGCAAGGACGGGCCGGCCATGGAACAGTTCGGGGCCGAGAAGGACCTGTTTCCGGAGTCCTCGACCTACATGGATTTCCTGATGAAACATAAAACGAAACAGCCTTAAGCGAGCCGTCATGTCCAGATTCCTTTCTTTCAGACTTTGGTTTGCCCTCTCGACGTTCGCGTTGTTAGCTGCGTGTGCGCAACCCGTCAAGCATGCCGATTACACCGCTTTCAGGAACAGCCGGCCGCACTCAATCCTCGTTCTACCGCCCGAAAACGAGACGACCGACGTGCAGGCGACGAACAGCATGCTTTCGCAGATGACGATGCCACTCGCCGAATCGGGTTACTACGTGGTGCCGGTGGCGGTGATGGATGAGACATTCCGTCAGAACGGCCTGACCGTCCCGGCCAATATTCAGGCAACCTCCCCGGCGAAGCTGCGCGAAATCTTCGGTGCTGACGCCGCGCTGTATTCAAAGATCACGCATTTCGGCACCGTGTACCACGTGGTTGATAGCGCGACTGTCGTCACGGCGTCGGCAAGGCTGGTTGACCTGAAGACTGGTGATGTGCTGTGGCAGGGCAGCGCAAGTGCCAACAGCAACGAGGGGAACAACTACAGCGGAGGCGGCCTGATCGGCATGCTCGTGACAGCGGCGGTCAAGCAGATTTCAAACTCCCTGACGGACAAAAGTCACGACATTGCTGCCGTGACGAGTTACCGGTTGCTGCACGCGGGGCCGCCGAATGGTCTGCTATACGGTCCGAGATCACCGAAATCTGGCACGGACTGATCACGCCGGTTGCCATCTTGCCCCGCTGGACGGGGCACGCGCGCTTTCGACAGTGAGACGATGCTCGCCGCCGAAATGGGCTTCTTCTGGTGCGACGAGCTTCAGTGGCCAACTGGCTCGACGGGGTCAGTAGCTCCATGCGGGCCTCCACTAGGGGCTGGATATCACCGAAACGCCGTCCATCTCGACTGTGACCAGCTGGTGAACGCGGTCCTCGGCATCATGGCCCTCGCATCGGCGAAGACCGGCTCGCTCCTGCTTGACCTGTTTGCCGGGTCGTCTGTCTATAAGCACCCGGCTTCGCGACGACGCGGACGACGGTCGTGGTTTCATGCGACAGCACAATTCTGAACGATGAAAGCAAGATCTATCAGCACACGGGCGCCTGCCGCCGCAGACAACGCGGGGGAGGACAAGGAACTGACGGCATTCCTGAGCGCGCGGATCAACGCGTTGCTGTCCCCACGGCACGACCCGCGACCGGATTGTCCGCGCTGTGGAGGCGACCACATCAACAGCGCGGGATTCAGGACACGGCAGACCCGCCGGATGCCAGTATTCGATTGTCAGACGTGCGGACGTCAGTTCAGCCGCACCGTCGGCACACCGCTGTGCGAAAAACACCTCAAAAAGCTCTATGTATTCGTGTCCCTGCTGTCGCAACCGGTTTCGTGCGTCGAAGCTGGACACCGGATGGGCAGTCTGCCGGATGACATCAAGGAGCGCGTCACGGCCTTTCGTCTCTGGCTGCGGGAACTCGATCCGGGCGGTGAGTGGGAACGCCGTGTCCGGCTTGGCGGGCGACCGACCGAGGTCGATCCCGCGCCGCTCGTATTCGACGAGATCGGCGTATGCGAAGACCTGAAACTGACCGCTGCCCTGATGCGCGAATTCGACGAGCTGAATTCGATCAGTCACCGGCCACCTCCGTGCCCGGATTGCGGCAGCCGAAAAACCCGCTTCTCCGAACGTCCGAACGGCGGCTTTCCACGCTTCTCATGCCCTGCCTGCAAACTGAAATTCACCCGGCGCCGCGGTACACCGTTCGTGAACACGAAAATGGGTACACTCGAGCGCATGCGGGAGTGCATCCGGTATCTGTCGCTACCGCTGTCGGTCATGCAGGTGTCGGAAATCGTCGGTACCAGTCCCGGAATGATCCGGAAATGGCGCAACATGTTCGCTGAATTCGCGGATCAGCTGGAACCCAGCGGCGGCCTCTCGTCGCGCATTAGTCTGGGCGTCGCACCGGGTGCGACGACACCATGTCCGTTTTGTGGTCGCTCGGGAAGCGCGCAGCGCACTGATGACCGCGGCTGGTCGTGTGTTGGGTGTGGCCGGCTGTTCTCGATGCGACGCGAGCTGGTCGACAGTGACGGCCAACTGCGTATCGTCGGCAATGCGACATGAAACTGCCTTCGGGCGCTCGAATCGCGGGAGCGGCTTAGCCGGTTTGTCCGTTCGGCCGCAACATCGCCGTCGCCGGGTAGGCAGTTGAAGCTGTAGAAGGTAGGACCTGGTTGGTCAGACGATGTGAGGTCGTTGGTCTCAGTACGGCTAGTTTGGTACATTCGACAGCGCAGAGTAGATCGTCGATTACCCCGAGCGGGCAGACTTGAGAGCTTGTCCGTTTTCGCAGCGTGCGCGCCCTCGCGTCGCGAAGAGCCATATCGTGCTGGATTGTTAGGTATGTCAGTCCCACCCTTGGCGCTTGCCCTCAGGGAGGCTGGCGCTCGATTTCTCGGTGAAAGTAGCCGGTACCGAAATCGCGCGTGAGACTCACATTGCGACCAACACTGCCGATTTGACTGGAGCAGACGGCTGATGACATCGTAGCCAAACTTCGTCGGATACTCCTGTGGGATTTGGCATAAAGAAGTGAATTCAACTGTTCGAGAGGTACCCGAATGACATTGACTGCTGACCGCAAGGACTTTGTTGACCCAGACACCTGTTGTCATCGATGCGTTATGAATGGAAATAACAGGGCGCTGAGTTCCGGCGTTGCATTCTTCCTGAAACATGACGATGGAACCGAACATCCATATGGACCGCATTGCGCTGCAGAGACGTTGGGTGGCAGGGAGGCTCTGAAGGGCATTCCCGATTTTACGGCTCGGGAATCTGACCAGCTGGGAGGTGGTGAATCGGGTGGAGGGACGGGCGGTAGTGATGGCCCAGACCCGCAGGACGCTGCGCTGCGCGATGCTGCGATTGCAAAACGCTATCTGCTGCTCAGAATGGAGAAGGTTGCGAACATCCCTGGTATCAATCCAATGGTTAGATATCAACCTCTTCAAACCATTTATCAGGAGTTTCGAAAGACCGGGATTCTTGATCCGGCTGACGTGACCCACATCCTGGCAATCGAAAGAAAAGCCACAACGCCTACAAATCTGAGGACAATTAATCTCCTTGATGTCTACACGGCGGAAACCAAGCTGACCAGACGCATCAAGCAAAGCACGACTCCGAAAGATAAAACCTATCTGGAAGGCATTCGTTCGTGGCTACGCGCGAAGCTGCGTCTTTCAGCCAAGCAGATTGCTTCGGCCAAAATTCAGTTACATCCATCGGCTTTTGACAATTGAGCCCTCTAGGATTGCTCCGAAAAGCCTCGCACTAGTGGAGACGGCACAATTGTCGCGAACCAATCAAACTAATCCCCGTATCGCTATCCTCCGAACAGATGTGGAGCGAGGAATTCTTCAACCTTTTCGCTCACATGGCTGGGTTGCTGAGATCGATCAAGAGCACGACTATCAGTCGAGTCTTGAAGTTGTCGCCACGAAAGGGGGAAAAACCGTTCGCCTTGGGGTTCTCTATAGTACCGCCACGGACAATGCGTTTTACAAAAGGTTGGAGCAGCGAGTCCGGCATATTTTTTTTAATGGTCAGCCTTACATGCTGGACAGTTTTGCCCACGGTATAAGTGTACCTGTGGAGCCGTTGGGGGATTTTTTCCCTCTCCTTGTCGCGTTGAACAAGCAACTGGAGCCCGACCGCACTCCAGCGGTAATTTCCAAGCCAAAAATAGCTGTTCGGCGAATTACGGACGAGAACCCTCTGAATGGAATCCTGGCCCGCTTGCAACAATTCACCAGCGTGAACCTAGCCGCCAGACTAGTGGAGCGGCGAGCCAACCATGAGGCTGTCATCCTGACGCAAGAGCAAGTAGCCACGAAGGCTGCGGGTATCGCGTATGCCATGAGAAACGCTTTGGACTACATCAGTTTCTCACCAACTGACAAGTTGAACAAACGAATCCTCGGCCTCTATTACGGAACAATTGCATTCGCTTTTGCGGAAATGCTGGCCTCTCCGAGCGGACCGTCCGATCTAGATGGTGTGGAAGAAATGACAAAACAAGGGCACGGGTTGTATGCAGTGCCCGGGGTGCACGGCGGTTTCGCGGACGTGCACGTAGGAGTCCTGGCCACGGGTTTTCTACCTCAGTGGCTTGCCTTCCTGGGTCTAGACACTTCGACGTTCCCCAAGCGAAAGCCTAGGAGTGCAAGCGACCTCGATGCTGTTCCCAAAGGGATGAGTTGTACCTTGCAGAGTCTATTTGCTTCAATGCCCGAGATTGACGACCTCTTTGCGCAGGTTTTTGGAGGTACTCCGGGGTGGATTGTTCCTGTCTATGACATGATCGAGAACCGCTTGCCAGCCATAAACGGGACAGGTAAGAAAGTAGACAGCACGTACGCGTTGTTTGTTGATCGCTCCGGTTTGGTTCCTGTTGGTCGACTAGAAAATTCAGGGTGGCTGATTACCGAGGTGCAGCAGGTCGAGCGTCCCAACATAGATGGAAATGCGTTCCGCGGGCGCGTCGATCATTCTGGACATGACTCATTGTGGAGCGTGCTGCCGACGCACTCGTCTCCCTTTCGCAATAGGACGACGCTCCTTTTTCCGGCCATCGGTGGTATGAGGGAATATCGGACCATCGCGGCGACAACGCTGTATGCCCTTTCGATTTTAGTTCGATATATGCCAAGCGCGTGGCGACGAATCGAAGGAGGCGATGAGGACCAGTACCTAGCTTTAGTGACCGCGTCATTGGGTGTTTGGGAACGCGTCCTTCCTGAAGAATTTCTGGAATGTATCGCGGGCGAAACAATCGTAACAGCGCAGCCATGAAGTTGGCTAGCATGGTAACTCATTTACTTTCAAATCAGCCTAGAGACGTGGCGCCGGTACAGGTCGTGCATCGCGGCAAGAGCAGGACGTTGTCGGCACCCCAGCGCCGCTGGCTCAAACGGCGACAGGCCATCGAGCCGATCATCGGCCATGTCAAGCAGGATCACGGCATGCGACGCTGCTGGCTGAAGGGGCAAACTGGCGACGCCCTGCATGCGGTGCTGTGCGCCGTCGGCTATAACCTGCGCTGGCTGCTGCGCGCCATCGCCCGGCTCGGCATCAAGCCTGCCTTTTTTGTTCTCATGGTTCTGCGCCTGTTCGTTGACTTCACGTCGATAACGTTGCTTTCACGCTCCGCACGCGGCTTCCTTCAACTCGCTAAATGAATTTTGCAGGTCCGACTAATTCGTCGGGTGTGTTCTGGAAAACCAGCAGAGGTCAAATGGTCGATTTGCCGATGAGGTGATCAACGATTCAAATTGCATGCGGTACCTGGGCGGTGGCGGATTTGGAGATTTTGATTGCTATGAACATCATGCAAAATTCCTTGAAATTGACAATAAGAAACTGGCAAATTCAATTAAATCGGCACGCGGCATCAAAAGGGCGAGCAAGGCTGAACTTGACCGGTGCATGCGCGCACAAGATGAATCGGCAAAGGCTCGCGGTCTAGCCCCTAAACTAGCCTATGATATGGAATATTGAAGAGCCGCCGAAAACACATGTGGATATGTGCGACGTCATGGAGGCGCGCTGTCATTATTCGATCCGAAAACAGCAAAACGAATTCCTGCGCGATCTAAAACGGGTTGAACGACCCAGTTCGGCTGGGCTCCGCAAGACCAGGGCACGCAAACCGGCACCACCCCGACTGAGCATAGGCGACATCGCCGATTAACGCGATGCCGTGAGCAAAAAGCCATTTGGCCCTGTCCAGCTAGTTTCAACATCGTGCAGCGGGGGCAGTGGTGGCATGTCCGTCGCACCCGACTGGTGAAAGCCGTAATCTTCGTCACTCGTCCGTACGGCTCCGACTGGCTGTGCGCCGCCGTGACCGCCTCCACCTGTCCGCTGCGCCTTCACGAAGATGAATTCAATGACGCCATCGAACGCCGCGCACGATCGACCAGTCGCGTGCCGCGTCGTTCTTCCAGCGAGCAGATTTGCTGGCTCAGCGCGGGTTGCGCGATATGCAGGCGCTCCGCGGCGCGGCAGAAGTTCAGTTCCTCCGCGAGAACGACGAAGCACTGTGGAGCCCTGAGGTTTATGTCGGTGGTCCTGGCTGGGGAAGATCGAGCATAACTTGTGCGGGGAGGGCGGCAACACAGGACGAACCCGCCGTGGTAGTGGCGGGTGCGGAGATCATGGTTTCGGTGCGAGCGGCGCGAAATGTTCCCCGTCACGTTGATTGGTGACGACGTAGCCATCTCGCTTGCGTATCTTCAGGAAGAACAGTACCGGTGCGGTAGCCGGATCGCCACCGCATTCGGGGGTGTGTTTCTCATGAACCCCGACGATGAAATAGCGCTTCTCATCGGATACGTCGAACATCAGGCATTGGGTGCGGTTGGAGGATAGATGGTGGCTCTGGGTAACTTCCGCTGCCTGATCCGCTGTGGCGGTCGTCTGCCCCGATGCCATTGCGTGCACGCTGGCGAGAAGCAGAGCGAAGGTCACCAATCGTGTCCTCAAGGTTTTGTCTGTTCTACCGGACGTCATATTGATCGAGATGGCGTGAGCGAATGATGCTGTGATCAGTTTTGCGCCGTACTGCGGGTCGGTCGCATGGAGCCCCAAATCTATACCTGACAGTCAACGCTCGGCTATGGGCGAAGGATGAAAGCGATAACCCCCAGTGATCGCTGTATCCAAACAATTCATTGGTCAACTATCACCCGGCTTCTGATAATGTGCGCACAAAACAAGCCATAGCGGACGCCACCGTCGGAGCATCGGCGCGGGCTCACGCGACAATCCGGAGGAGACGATGCTGCGACCCAAGGTCAGCCGGGCGGTTCTCGCACTCATGTGCGCGATGTCGTTCATCTTGTATCTCGATCGCGTCAACCTGTCGGCGGCGGCGGGGCTGATCCGCGACGATCTGCATCTGAGCAATACCAACGTCGGCCTCGTGTTCGCCGCGTTCGCATACACGTACGCGCTGTGCCAGGTGATCGGCGGCTGGGTCAGCGACCGCTTCGGCGCGAAGCTCACGCTCGTGACCTGCGCAAGCATCTGGATCGTCGCGACGGTCGCGACCGGTCTCGCGGGCGGGCTCGCGTCGCTGTTCGGCGCGCGGCTTTTGCTCGGCATCGGCGAAGGCGCGGCGCTGCCCGCGCAGGCGCGGGCGCTGACCAACTGGTTCCCGTCGAACCGGCGGGGCTTCGTGCAAGGCCTCACGCATTCGTTCTCGCGGCTCGGCAATGCGATCACGCCGCCGCTGATCGCGCTGCTGGTCGGGTATTCGTCGTGGCGGGTGTCGTTTCTCGCGGTCGCCGCGCTGACGTTGGTGTGGGTCGTGGTCTACGCATGGTATTTCACCGACGACCCGCGCAAGCATCGCCATATGACCGCGGAGCAGGAAACGCAATTGCCGCCGGTCCGTCAATCCGCGGTCGAAGCGACGCGCGAGCCCACGCCGTGGCGGCGTCTGCTCAAACGCATCGCACCAACGATGCTCGTCTACTTCTGCTACGGCTGGACCGGCTGGCTGTTCTTCACCTGGCTGCCCACGTTCTTCATGCACGGTCGCGGCCTCGATCTGAAAAGCTCGGCGATGTTCTCCGCGGGCGTGTTTCTGTCCGGCGTGGTCGGCAATACCGCGGGCGGCGTGCTCAGCGACCGCGTGTTGAAGCGTACGCGCAACGTCGTCGCGGCGCGCCGCAACGTGATCATCTGCGCGTTTCTCGGCGCTTTGGTATTCCTCGCGCCGGTGATGGTCGTGAAGTCGCTGCCGGTCATGGCAGCGTGCATGAGCCTGTCGTTCTTCTTCCTCGAAATGACGATCGGGCCGATCTGGGCCGTGCCGATGGACATCAGCCCGCGGCACGTCGGTGTCGCGAGCGGGCTCGTGAATGCGGGCTCGGCGGTTGCGGGGATTTTCACGCCGATCGTGTTCGGCCTGATCGTGGACCGCACGGGTAGCTGGACGCTGCCGTTCGCGGGCTCGCTCGGACTGCTCGCGCTCGGCATCGTCGCGACCTTCTTCATGCGGCCGGATATTCCGCTCGACGCGGCTCGCGCTCACCCGGATCTCGCGGACATCAATGCGGGCGGCGAATTGCGCTTCGCAGAAAACCTCACGCCGCGCGAATCGAATCGATGACCAGTTGCATCGCCGGCGTGACGCGCCGGTTTCTGCGCAGAATCAGCCCATACGGTGCGAGCCGGCCGCGCAGCGGCGTCGCGATCGCGGCGATCGCATCGAGCGCGACGTAGTACTGCGCGACCGAACTCGGCAGCACGGCGAGCATGTCCGAGTCGCGCAGCAACGACAGCGTGGTCAGAATCGACGAGGTCTCGACCGTGCTCACCGGCGGCGCAACGCGCGACTCGCGAAACGTTTGATCGATGACCTGGCGCATCGGGCTCGGATGCGGCTGGATGATCCACGGATAGCGCGCGAGGTCCGCGAGCTTCGGCCGCATGCCCGTTTGTTTGCCTGTTTTCACGGCCGGATGATCGGGCCGCACGACGATCGACAGCGCCTCTTCCGCCAACGTCTCGAAGCTCAGATCGAGCGCCGGAAAACCATCGGGAATCCGGCCAATCACGATATCGAGCTGATCCTGTTGCAGCGACTGCACGAGCACGTCGCTGGTGTCGATCGTGACCGCCATCTGCAGGCGCGGGTGCGCTTCCTTCAGCTTGACGATCGTGTGCGTCAGCAATTCGGGCGACGGCGCCATCACCGCGCCGATGCGCACCTTGCCGATGTCGCCGGCCTCGATGCCGGCCAACTCCTCGCGCAGCTCGTCGAGATCCTGGAACACGACGCGCGCATAGCGCATCACGGCCTCGCCGAAGATCGTCGGCTCCATGCCGCGCGCATGGCGTACGAACAGCGATACGCCGAGCGTGTCTTCGAGTTCCTGCAAGGCCTTGGTCGCGGCGGGCTGGGTCATCGCGAGATCGTCGGCGGCACGCCGCAGCGATTCCGTTTCCGACAGCGCGACCATCAGTTGCAGATGACGCAGGCGCAAGCGTTTGCGAATGGTGGAGGCGGGCGGGATCATGAGCGATAACTTTAGCGAATCGGCCGATTCGAATTATTCAGTGGTCAGTTATCGGATAGTTTCGCACACTAGCGGTTATCGCAGGACGGCAATCGCAACGCCGTTCGCGTTGACAAGACAAAACCGGAGACGACGCATGACGATGACCGCGAGCCCCGCGCTCGACAGCGCGATTACCAAAGCGCGCACGAGGCTGCTGCCTTTTCTGATCCTGATGTACGTACTGGCGTTCATCGACCGCGCGAACGTCGGCTTCGCGAAGAACGTGCTGCAGGCCGACACGGGCTTGAGCGACGCGGCGTTCGCGTTCGGCGCCGGCATTTTCTTCGTCGGCTATGCGGTGTTCGAAGTACCGAGCAACCTGCTGATGTACCGCTTCGGCGCGCGCATCTGGATGAGCCGCATCATGGTCACGTGGGGCATCGTGTCCGCGTGCACCGCCTTCGTCGACAGCGCCACGAGCTTCTATGTGCTGCGCACGCTGCTCGGCATCGCCGAAGCCGGTTTCTTTCCCGGCATCATCCTGTTCCTGTCGAACTGGTTTCCCGCGAAAACGCGCTCGCAGACGATGGGCATGTTCTATTTCGGCTTCCCGCTCGCGCTCCTGCTCGGCAGCCCGATCTCGGGTCTGCTGCTCGATGCGGGCAATCCGTTCGGCATGCATCCGTGGCAATGGCTGTTCGTCGTCGAGGGGCTGGCGGCGTCGGTGGTGGGCGTCGTCGCTTACTTCTATCTGACCGACCGGCCCGTGCAGGCGCACTGGCTCGATGCCGAAGAGCGTGACGCGCTCGATCACGCGTTGCGCCAGGAAGACCGCCAGAAGCTCGAGCATGGTCCGGCTTCGGTGCTCGCGGCGCTGCGCGATTCGCGCGTACTGTTCTGCGGCCTGATCTACTTCGCGGTGCAGATGAGCGTGTATGGCGTCGTGTTCTATCTGCCAACCCGCATCGCCGGGCTCGCGAGCGGCGGCCATGTCGGCGTCGAGGTCGGAATGCTGACAGCGATTCCGTGGATCGCCGCGATCATCGGCACGTTCTGGGTGACGCGCTACGCCGACCGCCACGGTCATCACCGTATCTGGGCCGCGGCGATGCTCGCGCTCGCGGCGTTCGGCATTGCCGCGTCGGCGATGACGTCGTCGGTCACGCTTGCGATTACCGCCTTCTGTTTCGCCGCCATCGGTTTCGTCTGCGTGCAGCCATTGTTCTGGACGCTGCCCACCGGTTACCTGGGCGGGGCCGCGGCCGCGGGCGGCATCGCGTTGATCAATTCGATCGGCAATCTGGGCGGCTTCGTCGCGCCGAATCTGAAGGGGCTGGCCGAGCGCGCGATCGGCTCTTCGCAGGCGGGTATGTTCTCGCTCGCGGTGGTCGGACTGATCGGCGCATTGCTGCTGCTGACGTTCCGCTTCGCCCCTGCCGCCTCCCATTCCGTCTCTCATCGCAGCGGCCCGCTCGGCGAACGCCCGGGCCACTGACTCTCTGATTCTCTGAAGGAAATCGTCGAACATGAAAATCAAGCATATCCGAACGCGTGTTTTCGAGTGGAAAGGCAAAGTCGTGCCGCCGCAAGCGCATTTCTGCACGAACGCGGTCGATATTCTGTACGAGCGTGGCGATGCGATGGGGTCGTTCCGCTTTCACGGCTGGCTCGTCGTCGAAGTCGAATGCGACGACGGCACCGTGGGCATCGGCAATTGTGCGCTCGCGCCGCGCATCGCGAAGCAGATCATCGACGAATACCTCGCGCCGATCGCGATCGGCGAAGACCCGTTCGACAACGAATACATCTGGCAGAAGATGTATCGCCGCACGCTCGCGTGGGGCCGCAAAGGCATCGGCATGGCGGCGATCTCCGCGATCGATATCGCGCTGTGGGACATCATGGGCAAGGCCGTGAAAAAGCCGGTGTTCAAGCTGCTCGGCGGACGCACGAAAGAAAAGATCTGGTGCTATGCATCGAAGCTTTACAACAACGATGATCGCGACGCTTTCCTCGGCGAAGCGGAAAGCTATCTGGACAGCGGCTTCACCGCGATGAAGATGCGCTTCGGCTACGGTCCGAAAGACGGCCCGAAAGGCATGGCGAAGAACATCGAACAGGTGCGTCTGTTGCGTGAACTGGTCGGCGACGAAGTCGACATCATGCTCGAATGCTATATGGGCTGGACGCTCGAATACGCGCGCAGAATGCTGCCGCGCCTCGCCGAATTCAATCCACGCTGGATCGAGGAGCCGGTGATCGGCGACGACGTCGAAGGCTATCAGGAGTTGAAGAAGATGAACCTGATGCCGGTGTCGGGTGGCGAGCATGAGTTCACGAGCTATGGCTTCAAGGATCTGCTCGAACGCCGCGCGATCGACGTGATCCAGTACGACACGAATCGCGTGGGCGGGATCACGGCGGCGCGCAAGATCAACGCGATGGCCGAAGCGTGGTCGGTGCCGGTGATTCCGCATGCGGGACAGATGCACAACTATCATCTGACGATGTCGAGCACCGCGAGCCCGATGTCGGAGTTCTTCCCGGTGTTCGATGTCGAAGTTGGCAACGAATTGTTCTACTACATCTTCGAAGGCGAGCCGCAGCCGGAAAATGGCTATCTGCAACTGTCGGACGACGTGCCGGGTCTTGGCATCAAGTTGAGCGACAAGTATCTTGCCGACTTCAACATCGTCGAATGAGTGGACCGATCCGAGGAAAGCACATGAAGCCACGCATCGCAGTCCTTCTTGGCGACCCCGCCGGTATCGGTCCCGAGCTGATCGCGCGTCTGTTCGCGCAGCGGGCGAACCGGGCGCGCGCGGAGCTGCTGGTCATCGGCGACCGGCGCGAGCTCGAAACCGGCATGAAGATCGCGCAGCAGCGCTTCGATTACGACGTGGTCGAAGATGCGCATGCCGCGTTTCAACGCGAGGGCGTGCCGTCGCTGATCGATTTCCGTCTGCCCGGCGATCAAGCTTTCGAGCGTGCGGTGGCGACCGAACACGGCGGCCGCTATAGTCTCGCCGCGTTCAGGCACGCGCTCGCGCTGACGCAAAGCAACGTCACCCAAGGCATGCTGTTCGCGCCGGTCAACAAGACCTCGCTGCATCTGGCCGGCATGGAAACCGGCGACGAGATGGAGTGGTTCGCGAAGCAGCTCGGCTACACGGGCAGCTTCTGCGAGTTCAACGTGCTCGACGAGCTATGGACTTCGCGCGTGACCTCGCATATGGCGTTGAAGGACGTCAGCGCGAAGCTGTCGGAGGAGCGCATCGTCGGCGCGGTGCGGCTGATTCACGAAGGCCTGAAGCGAGCCGGCCATCCGCAGCCGCGTATCGCGGTATGCGGTTTCAATCCGCACAACGGCGACAACGGCGCGTTCGGCCGCGAGGAGATCGACGTGATCGTGCCGGCCGTCGAGGCCGCGCGCAAGCTCGGCTACGACGCGCAGGGACCGTTTCCCGCCGACACGATCTTCGTGCGCGCGCGCGACCAGAAGGCCTTCGACGGCGTCGTCACGATGTACCACGATCAAGGCCAGATCGCGATGAAGCTGATGGGTTTCTGGCGCGGCGTGACCGTGCACGGCGGCTTGCCGGTTCCGATCGCGACGCCCGCGCACGGCACCGCGTTCGACATCCACGGCCAGGGCAAGGCCGACGTCGGCGCGACGCAGAAGGCGTTCGACATCGTCACGCGGATGGCGACCGAGCGCGTGAACAGGCCCTAACGCGTCAGCGTTTCCTGCGCGGCCCGGTCGAGGCGCGCACCACGAGCTCGGGCGGTGGCCCGAGCACCATCGACGGCTGCCGCTCCGGCGTCTGGATCAAACGGATCAGGCTCTTGATGGAAAGCTCCGCGACGGCCGCGGTTTGAATCGCGACCGTGGTCAGCGCCGGATGCACCTGATGCGCGAGCTGAATGTCGGTGATGCCGATCACCGACACGTCGTCGGGCACCGAGCGGCCGAGCGTGATCAACGCCTGGATCGCGCCGATCGCGAGCAGGTCGTTGGTCGCGAAGATCGCGCTCAGTTGCGGGCGGTTCGCCATCAGTTCCATGCAGGCGGCGAAGCCGGCGTCGATCGAGTCGCGAATCTGCAGCACGGCGGCCGCATCGGCTTCGATGCCGGCCATGCGCATCGCGGCGCGAAAGCCGTTCGAGCGCGCGTCCTGCAAACCGCCGCAGCCGTCGCCGATCAGCAAGCCGATCTCGCGATGGCCTAGTCCTAGCAGATGCCCCGCGGCCAGCTCGCCGGCACGCGCGAAGTCGACTGCGATGCACGGTAGCTCGGGCGGCGACTCGGGGTGCTCCCACATGGCGAGCAGAATCGGCGCACTATGCGTCGCAGACGCGCACAGGTCGTTGATCGTGATGTCCGTGTTCATCACGAGCACGCCGTCGGCGAGCGTGCCGGCGATCTGGTTCAGATATGCGCGGCCGATTTCGGCATCGTCGTCGGTATTGCAGACCATCAGGAAGTGGCCGGTCTTGCGCGCCGCGCGCTCGGCGGCGAGCACGAACTCCGGGTAAAACGGGTTCGAGATGTTCGACAGCATGAGCGCGAGCGTCGACGAACGGCCTTCGGCGAGCGCGCGCGCATTCAGGTTCGGCCGGTAGCCGAGTTCGGCGATCGCCTGCAGCACGCGCTCAGCCGTTTCAGGGCGGACTTTCTCGCGATTGCGCAGCACGTTGGAGACCGTGGCGGCGGTAACCTGCGCGCGTTTCGCGACTTCGGACAACGTGACCATGTCGGGTTATCCCATATTTAGGGAGGTCAATTCAAATGTTGCAAACGGCCTGCGACATTGCTAACTTTCTCAAAAATGTAACGGAGACACCCACCATGACTTTATCCGTCGAACTCGAATTTAAGCGATTAAATGCCGCCGGCACAAGGCCGGGGCGTTTTATTTCGGCCAAAATTTAAGCGGTTAAATCAAGGCGGAGACAGCATGGCGACGATCCGTTTGAGCGATGTGCAAAAGGCCTACGGCGACCATCCGCCGGTGATCCGGCGCGTGAATCTCGAGATCGCGCAGCATGAATTCTGCGTTTTTCTCGGCCCCTCGGGCTGCGGCAAGTCGACCTTACTACGGATGATCGCCGGTCTCGAAGACCTCAGCGAAGGCGAGCTGCATATCGGCGGCCGCCTCGTCAACGACGTGCCGGCCGCCGAGCGCGGCGTCGCGATGGTGTTCCAAAGCTACGCGCTGTTTCCGCACATGACCGTGTTCGACAACATGGCGTTCGGATTGAAGCTCGCGAAGCAGCCGAAGGACGTGATCGAGCGCAAGGTGCGCGAAGCCGCGCGGATTCTGCAACTGGAAAGCTTGCTCGAACGACATCCGAAAGCGCTGTCGGGCGGCCAGCGGCAGCGCGTCGCGATCGGCCGCGCGATCGTGCGCGAGCCGGGCGTGTTTCTGTTCGACGAGCCGCTATCGAATCTCGATGCCGCGCTGCGCGGCCAGACGCGCGTCGAGATCGCGCGTCTGCATCAGCGCTTCGTCGGACTGAATTCCGCCATAGAGCGGGTTACATCGCCGGCCACGCTGCGTAGCCGGTCAACAAGGTAGACAAGGAGACATAGATGATTGCTCTTCGCCTTCGCCGTTTCGCACAGGTGTCGATCGCCGCCGCCGTGATGACCAGCGCGCTCGGCAGCGCCGCGGTCGACGCGGCCACGCTGAACGTCAACGTATCGGCGCGCGGTAATCAGCGCTCGACCTGGCAGGATGCGTTCGACCAGTTCAAGAAAGCCAATCCCGACATCGACCTGAAAATCACCTACGTGACCGAGGAAGCCTACAAGGTGCAGATGGGCGGCTGGCTCGCCACCGATCCACCCGACGTCGTCTCGTGGCACGACGGCGAGCGGATGGCCTATTACGCGCAACGTGGTCTGCTCGAAGATCTGAGCTCGGACTGGGCGAAAAACGGCTGGTCGCAGCAGTATGCGTCGGTCAAGGACGCGTCGACGTACAAGGGCAAGCAGTATGCGGCACCGCTCGGCTATGACGCGTACGGCTTCTTCTATCGCAAGGATCTGTTCGAGAAGGCCGGCATCAGGAGCGAGCCGAAAACGTGGGACGAACTGCTCGAAGCCAACAAGAAGCTGAAGGCGATCGGCGTCGCGCCGATCGCGGTGGCTGCACGCGACAGCTGGACGCTGGCCGCCTGGTTCGACTATCTCGATCTGCGCATCAACGGCAACGAGTTCCATCAGAAGCTGATGGCCGGCGAAATTCCGTACACCGATCCGCGCGTGAAGAAGGTCTACACGACGTGGAAGACGCTGCTCGACAATCACGACTTTATCGACAATGCGCTGTCGTACGACGTCGATTCGATCGGCCCGATCCTCAACAACGGCAAAGCCGCGATGATGCTGATGGGCACGTTCTTCTCGGCGAGCTTCCCGCCGTCGATCAAGGACCAGATCGGCTTCTTCCGCTTTCCGGTGCTCGACGCGAACGTGCCGATGGCCGAGGACGGCCCCGTCAACGTGCTGCTGATTCCGGCGAAGGCGAAGAACAAGGCCGACGCGCGCAAGCTGCTCGCGTTCATGGAGACGCCGAAGATCAACGCCGAACTCGCGAAGGGCTGGGGACAGTTGCCGTCGAACAGCCAGGCGGCGGCGCCTGAGGACGCGATCTCGAAGGTCGGCTTCCAGACGCTCGCGAACACGAAGGGCGGCATCGCGCAGTTCTACGATCGCGATATGCAGAAGGAAATGGCCGACGAAGGCATGAAGGCCATGCAGCAGTTCTACAGCGATCCGTCGCAACTCGACAGCGTGCTTGCTCATCTCGAAGCGACGCGCAAGCGCATCTACCAGAAGTAAGTCCCGCCGCGCCGGCCGCCTGAGCGCGGCCGGCTTGCGGGTCCCAATTCCGCCTTCGATTTCCGACGAGGCCGCTCCATGTCTCATACCGCAGCGCGCCGCCTGCCCGCGGCGCGGCACCGTCGCGTCTCGACGACGCGCCGTCATCAGCATCGCGCCGCGTTTTTCTTTCTGCTGCCGGGCTGCGCGTTGTTCGCGCTGTGCGTGATCTATCCGATCATCAGCAGCATTTCGCTGAGCTTCTACCACTGGGACGGCATGACGCCGAAGACCTTCGCCGGTCTCGCCAATTACGTCGAGCTGTTTCAGTCCGATACGTTCTATACGGCGCTGAAGAACAACCTGATCTGGCTCGCGCTGTTTCTGCTCGCGCCGCCTCTCGGTCTGCTGTTCGCGCTGTATCTGAACCAGCAGGTGCGCGGCATGCGCGTCGTGAAGTCGCTGTTTTTCGCGCCGTTCGTGCTGTCGGGCGTCGTGGTCGGCCTCGTATTCAGCTGGTTCTACGATCCGACGTTCGGGCTGCTGCGGCTGATCGTCGGCCGTGGCATTCCGGTGCTCGGCGATCCGCATACGGTCACGTTCGGCATCATCTTCGCCGCGCTGTGGCCGCAGGCGCCGTTCTGCATGATCCTGTACCTGACCGGGCTCACCGGCATCAATCCCGAGGTGGTCGAGGCCGCGCGCATGGAAGGCGCACAAGGGCTGCGACTGCTGTGGCACGTGATCCTGCCGCAATTGCGGCCCGCCACCTTCATGGCGGTGGTGCTGACCGTGATCGGCGCACTGCGCAGCTTCGATCTGATCGCGGTGATGAGTGGCGGCGGTCCGTTCGACAGTTCCACCGTGCTCGCCTATTTCATGTACGACCAGGCGATCAAGTACTACCGCGAAGGCTATTCCGCCGCGATTGCGGTCGTGCTGTTCGCGATCATGCTCGTCTATATCGTGTTCCATCTGCGCCGCATGTTGCGCGAGGAACGCTGATTCTCTGAACGTCAGGAGTACCCGGTCATGTATCCGCTTCCCGTCGAACGCTGGAAACCGCTGAATCGCACGCTTTACAAGGCCTCGCTGTCGCTGGCGCTGTTTATCTGGCTGCTGCCGATGCTCGCCGTGCTGCTGACCTCGATCCGCTCGACGGATGAGTTGTCGCAAGGCGACTACTGGACGTGGCCGAAACACTTCGCGTTGCTGGAGAACTATGGCACCGCGCTCACGCAAACGCCGATGCTGCATTACTTCGCCAATAGCGTGCTGATCACGGTGCCGTCGGTGATCGGCGCGATCGTGCTCGCGTCGATGGCGGGCTTCGCGTTGGCGACGTATCGCTTTCCGGGCAACACGGCCGTGCTGTTCGCGTTCGTCGCCGGCAATTTCGTGCCGATCCAGATCCTGATGATTCCAGTGCGCGACATGGCGCTGAAGTTCGGCCTGTTCAACACCGTGTGGGCGCTGGTGATCTTTCATGTGTCGTTTCAGACCGGCTTCTGCACCTTGTTTCTGCGCAACTTCATCAAGCAACTGCCGTTCGAGATGATCGAGGCCGCGCGCGTCGAAGGCGCGGGCGAGTGGACGATCTATCTGCGCATCGTGCTGCCGCTGATCCGCCCCGCGCTCGCCGCGCTCGCGATCCTCGTGTTCACGTTCGTGTGGAACGACTACTTCTGGGCGCTGTGCCTCACGCAAGGCGACGCCGCCGCGCCGATCACGGTGGGCGTCGCCGCGCTGAAAGGGCAGTGGACGACTGCGTGGAACCTCGTCGCGGCGGGCTCGGTGCTGGCCGCGTTGCCTTCGGTGCTGATGTTCTTCGGCATGCAAAGGCACTTCGTCGCCGGACTGACCTTCGGGGCGAGCAAGGGATAAAGGGCGCTTGAAACACGATTGAAACGACGGCTCGACGTCAACTCACCACGAGACTTTCACATGCAACTTGGTGTCTGCTACTACCCGGAACAATGGCCGCGCGCGATGTGGGCCGACGACGCGCAACGTATGGTCGAACTCGGCATCACGCATGTGCGGATCGCTGAATTCGCGTGGAGCCGTATGGAGCCGCGCGCCGGCGAATTCGACTGGCAATGGCTCGACGAAGCGGTCGAAACGCTCGCGAAAGCGGGCCTGAAACTCGTGCTCGGCACGCCGACCGCCTCGCCGCCGAAGTGGCTCGTCGACGCGCATCCGGACGTGTTGCCGGTGCGCGCGGACGGCGCACGCTGGAGTTTCGGCTCGCGGCGTCACTACGATATTTCGAGCGACACGTACCGGCGCGAATGCGTGCGCATCGTCACCGCGATGGCGAAGCGCTATGGCCGGCATCCGTCGATCGTCGCATGGCAGACCGATAACGAACTCGGCTGCCACGACACGGTGCCGAGCTATTCGGCCGCGGCGTTGCAGTGCTTTCACGTGTGGCTGCAGCGGCGCTACGCAACGATCGGCGCGTTGAACGACGCGTGGGGCAACGTGTTCTGGAGCATGGAGTACCCGTCGTTCGACGCGATCGGGCTGCCGACGCTGACACCCACCGACGCCAATCCGATCCATCTGCTCGACTTCCGCCGCTTCATGTCCGACGAGGTGGCGAGCTTCCATCGCGAGCAGATCGAGGTGTTGCGCGAGCATGCGCCGAACGCGGATCTGCTGCACAACTTCATGGGCTTTTTCACGACCTTCGATCACTATCGCTTCGCCGCCGACGACGCGATCGACGTCGCCGCATGGGACAGCTATCCGATTGCGCGCACTGAGTCGATCGCGTTGCCGCAGGAGCAGAAGGCGCGCTTCGCGCGTACCGGACATCCCGACGTGTCCGCGTTCGATCACGACCGCTACCGGGGCATTGGCGGCGGGCGCTTCTGGGTGATGGAGCAGCAGGCCGGTCCGGTGAACTGGGCGTCGTGCAATCCGATTCCGGCGCCGGGCATGGTGCGGCTATGGGCGTACGAGGCGTTCGCGCATGGCGCGGAGCTGGTGTCGTATTTCCGTTGGCGTCAGTGCCCGTATGCGCAGGAGCAGATGCATTCCGGGCTCAATCTGCCGAACGACGAACTGTCGCCGGGCGGTCTCGAGGTGCAACGGGCCGCGCGTGAGATCGCGGGCAGTACGGCGCTGTCGACGCTCGCCGCGCCCGCGCGCGCGGCCACCGCGCTGGTATTCGACTACGAGACGCAGTGGATGTTCGAAATCCAGCGTCACGGCAAGGGCTTCGACTACCAGACGCTCGCGTTCGACTACTACGAGTCGCTGCGCGAACTCGGGCTCGATGTCGATATCGTGTCGAGCCGGGCAGATCTTTCGCGCTACCAGCTAGTCGTGGTACCGAGTCTCGCGGTGATCGACGCCGCGCTCGTCGAGCAGATCGCGCGTTCGAACGCGCAATGGGTGTTCGGCCCACGCAGCGGCTCGAAAACCGACGCGTTCGCGATTCCCGGCAATCTGCCGCCCGGCGCGTTGCAGCGCGCGCTGCCGATGCAGGTGCTCGAAGTCGAAACGCTGCGCTCGACGCTCGCGCCCGCGCTGTCGATCGACGGCACCGAGGGTCGCGCGCTGCACTGGCGCGAGCATGTGCGCGCCAATGGCGAGACAGGCATTGCCGCGCGCTTCGACGATGCCTGGCCCGCGCTGCTGACGCACGGCAACGTGCGCTATGTGGCCGGCTGGCTGTCGCATGAACTGCATCGCACGCTGTTGCGGCAGGCGGCGCGCGATGCGGGCCTCGATACGCAGGTACTCGCCGATGGACTGAGGCTGCGCCGCCGCGGCGACTTGACCTTCGCATTCAATTTCGGCGCGCAACCGGTGCGGGCGCCAGCACCGCGCAATGCGACGTTCGTGCTCGGCGAGCCGCGCCTGAATACCGGCGACGTCTGCGCGTGGAAAGACGCGTGACGTGGTGTGGTTGTCACGTCACGGCAGGAAGTCAACCGAGTGGATTCCGACGCCGAACGTCGGGTGGAAAGTCGGCGCCGGCGACCAGTGGGACAACAACACGCTGTTCGATTTCCACTGCAACGCACTGTCGTCGCTGGATGCGTTCCGGCGGCGCTAGCGCATCGCGGGTGACACGCCGGCATCACTGTGCCGGCGATGCCTGCCCCTTGTGCTGGTTCACGCACTCCGACGTGATCGCCATGCTCGCCTGATCGGGCGTCATGTGTGGCGCGTCGGGGCTGTAGATCTTTTCGATGATCGCGTCGACGGCCGCGCGGTCGGACGGGTCTTTGTAGTAGTGGGCGGCCTGCTCGAGCGCCTGAGCTTTGGTCTTTTTGTGTGCGCGCCACGACGCGACCTGGCCGGCGATATCGCCGAGCGCGAAACATTGATCGCTGACGGTCTGCGCGACGGCCTGAGCGGCCGGCTGCGCGATGCACAGCGCGACGAGCGCGGATACGACTACGCGTTTCATTACCGGAGTCCTGACATGAGACGGCGGCGGCGCGGCAGCGGCGGTGATCGCCGCGCCTGGCCGCGCGCGGAAAAATTGTTGCGTAGTGTATCGGGAAGTAGGCCGGGGCGCTTTTCGCCGCCGTGGATCACAATGCCGCAGGCGAACGGGTGTGACGTCGATGCGTCACAGCGGCAGCGGCCGATCCTTTAGCCAGGTTTCAGGCGCGGCGATGGTTCTGATTGCCGTGCTGCTGTGTGTCGAGCAACAGCTCGCGTTCAGGTAAGCGAGAGATTCCAGGCATTCAGCGAAATAAAAAGCCGCCCTGCGATTCGCGGGGCGGCTTCTGGGTCACCACTCGGTCGAACCGTTACCGGTCCGCTGGCGCGCACATTTCATTGCAGGCTCAATGGCCGAACGACTCCGTCTTCGACGCACCCGCTTCCGCCGCCTGCGGCCGTGCCGCCTGCTTGATCAGCAGCGCGACGCACGACAGCAGACCCGCCACCGCGATCGTCGCGAAGATGCCGCCGAACGAGAAGTGGCGGCGCGCCAGCTCGGCTACGAGGAACGAACCCGCAATGCCGCCGAAGCGGCCGACGCCAAGCATCCACGCGACGCCCGTGCCGCGGCCCACGGTCGGGTAGAACGCGGCGGCGAGCGCCGGCATCGACGATTGCGCGGTGTTCATCAGCACGCCGGCGATGAACACGATCAGCACGAGCGCGCCGACGTTGCCGGCCGCCTGACCGATGAAGTACACGCTGACGGCGGTCAGTGCATAGCACACCGCAATGACGCGGTTCGCGTTGAAGCGGTCCATCAGCACGCCGGCCAGTACCGCGCCGACGCCGCCGAGCGGGAACAGCGCGGAGATCAGCGTCGCGCGTTGCGGGGTGAGGCCGGCGTCCTTCAGCAGGATCGGCATCCAGTTGATCGATGCGTAGAAGATCACGAGGCCCATGAAGTACGCGACCCACAGCATCACCGAACCGACGATGTACGAGCGCGACAGCACGACGCCGAGACCCTTGCCGCCGGTTTGCGGCGCGGTTTCGGTCATCGTGAAACCGACGGCCTGCACCGCGTCGCCGGAAATGCGCGCGAGAGCGGCGCGAATCCGCTCGGCCGGCTTGTTATTCGCGACCATGTAGCGGACCGACTCCGGCATCTTCGCGAGCAACAGCAGCAACAGCAGCAGCGGCGTGACGCCGCCGAGGATCAGCACGCTGCGCCAGCCCAGATGCGGAATCATCCACGCGGCGAGGAAGCCGCCGAACGCGGCGCCGAGCGGGAAGCCGCAGAACATCAGGTTGATCATGGTGGCGCGGCGGTTGTCCGGGCAGTACTCGCCCATCATCGTGACCGCGTTCGGCATCGCGGCGCCGAGGCCGACGCCGGTGACGAAGCGCAGCACGGTCAGTTGGTCGATGCCGGTCGAAAACGCCGACGCGAGGCAGGCGACGCCGAACAGCAGCACCGAGCCGACCAGCATCGAGCGACGCCCGAGGCGGTCGGACAACGGACCCGAGCCGAGCGCGCCGCACGCGAGGCCGAACAGCGCGGCGCTCAGCACCGGCGCGAGCGCGGGCTTGTCGATACCCCATTCGGTGATCAGTGAAGGCGCGATGAAGCCGATCGCAGCAGTGTCAAAACCGTCCAGCAGGACGATGATGAAGCACATGAAAAAGATCAGCCATTGGAACGGCGAAAACGGATGCTCGTTGATGAAGGTTTGAACGTTCACAGCGGGGCTGCGGTTCATGATGGTCTCCTGGCAGCGAAAGGCCCGACACGACGAGCTATTCTTCTCTAAGACTGTACGCCGTCTGGCAACGGCGTACGATGCCTGCGGCGGGCCAACTGGCCGTTCATCGGCAATGAATCATCCCGGACGGATCGGTTTGACGGAATCGCGCCGGGCGAGGGAATTTGTTCACATAAAGAACTGTGATTCTCTATGCGAACGCGCGCCACTGTAAGGAATGAAATCGATGCGGTCAACGGGGGAATACCCGAGCTTCGCAGTGGCGGACGTGCCCGCCGATGCGTGGGAGGCGGCGCGCTGCAATAGGGCCGCAGAAAGGACGAGGCGCGCCAAGCTCAACGCGCCAAAGCAACCGGCGAACGGCGTCGAGACATCTGCCCGTCAGGCCGTCACCCCGGGATTGGCCACCGTCCGCTCGATTCGCCCCAGCCGGACCACCGTCACACCGGGGCGTAACTGCCGCAGCGACGGCATCACGAGCATGCAGTTGTCGTAGGGGGTGCGCACCTCTTCGCCGTTCGACCAGCCGATCACGGCGCCCGCTTCGGCGAAAACTTCGAGGCCGGTGTACGCCGCGGCGAAGCTGAAGTCCATGCTGGTCGCGACGACCGGCTGTGTCACGCGCACGATGTTCTGCTCGGGCGGCAATGGCGCGAGCCATCCAGGCGGCAGATCCGCTTCGTCGATCACGCCGGCCAGCAGCAGGAAGCGCGCGGTCGTATCGCGCGCGACCGCCACCGCACGGCGCTCCCAATGCTGGCCGCATTCGATCAGCAGCGCGTTCTTCGGGCTCGCGGCATCGCCGAACCCTTCGTAGTCGAGCATGCGGCGGCCTTCGGGATGCCCTTCGTCGCAGATCACCGTGGCGGGCGTACCGAGCCGCACCGCGAGGTCGATGCCTTTTTGCAGCGGTCCCGCGACGATCAGCGGCTTGCACCGCTCGTGCATCGAATGCAGGTCGAGCAGCGCGTCGACCGTATCGATCACCGGGCGCATCGCACGCGCGCGCTGCAGCTCGCTCGACCTGCGCGACGTGTCGTCGAGCACCGCCGCCGTCCACACGCGATTGAAGTCCTGATCGACGAAGCGCGCGGCGTCCGGATTCGCCGGATCGAAGCGCCGGTACGCGGCGACGTTCGCGAACGACAGCGTGAGCTGCCCGCGTCGCGGCCGCAGCGCGCGGCGCAGCAGTTCGTCGACGACGATCGCGCCGCACACTTCGTTGCCGTGCGTGAGCGCGTTGATCATCACGTGCGGGCCGGGCACGCCCGAATCGAACGTATGGACGTATGCAACGCCCGACGACGATGGCTCGTGCGGCGCGATATCGGGGAATTCGACTTCGATCGGATAGGCTTCTCGGCTCATGGCGGCGTCCTCGGTGAATGGCATTGATAATCTTTTCGTAAGACGTTGTTATTCCTGGCGCCTTCCGCAAAAGATAGTAAATGTTCTTCAGACATGTGCTTACCGTATCCCGCCACGTCGACAAAATCGTGAACGGATATCAATGACGTGTGGATACGAGGCGCATCTTCAGCGTGCGCGCCCGCGCATCGCCCAATACCGGTTGCCGAGAAAGCCCACGATCACGTAGACGGGAATGCCGCACAGTTGCGCGAGATAGGGCGCGTGCGTGAGATGCAACACCGAAACCATCGTCGCGAGATTGGCCAGGTACGAGATCAGCACGACGATCAGAAAGCGGATGGCGGTGTGCCGCGTGGCCTCCGTCCTGAACGTGAACCTGCTGTTGAGCGCGAAGCTCAGTCCCACACCCATCGCGTAGCCGACTATGTTGGCAACTACAGGAATCGCGCCCGCCGCTTGCACGATAAAGATGATGGCGGCCGAGATCACCGTATTGAGGCCGCCAACCAGAAGATACTTGATGAACTGGCGAAGAGGTTCGGTACGCGATGCTGTCGTGCGTAGACTGTTCATCGAATGGCCGCCTTCATGCGGCGCTCGCGTAGACGGCGTATTGGGCGCCGAGCGGAACATGGGTCAGATATTTTTCGAGTGGACGCAGTTTGGCCAGCATGTGAGGAAAGAAAATCCGGAAGCGCACGACAACGTCGGAAAAGCCCGCATCGAGGCACGCCCGCTTCATGTTGCGCGCGGTGATCAGTTTGGCGTTCACATCGAACTCGCAGGTGTTGACCGCCCTGACGGTCAGCGGGTTCAGCGGATTATGCTCGAAGATGACGACCGTGCCCCGCGGACCCACGACGCGCTTCAGTTCGCCCAACAAATGAACATGCTCGGCGTGATCGATATGATGGAACACGCACATCGCATAGGCGAGATTGAATTCGCCCTGCTCGAAAGGCAGCGTGTGACCGTCGAAGTGGACGAAGCGCGAGGAATCGGGAAAGCGGCTTTGCGCGACTTCCAGTGAACGCTCCGATACATCCGCGCACGTGAGCTGTGCGTCCGGCAAATAGCGCTTCACCCATGGAATCGACGTGCCCACGCCCGATCCGAAATCGAGCATGCGCGCGGGCAGCGCATCGCGTCGCGTCATCTCCTCGGCGATGTCGCGGATCTTGTACTCGGCGAAAAACTCCGGACCTTCTCCCGATGCCGCGATGTTACGGGCGTGCAGCGAAAGATACTCGTCAGCAAAGCTGTCGAACTCGGCCTTGTCCATGCTATTCATCCTTTCCGTGAACATCGGTTCCAAAGGCAATTGGAAAGCGATCTGGCGTGACGGTTCATGCATTCTCCATTGTCTCCACGACCCAATCATACGGGACCACGCGACCAATCGCATGGCCTTGCGCGTATCGGCATGCTGATGCAGACCAGTGCCAGTAAAAAGTGGTTGTTCGCATTCCGATGTGGTAACTCCGTTGCGGCTCTAATTCGACGTTTTTTCCGATGCATTAGCACATTTCGGACAAAGAGGTCCTTATGCTTGCCTGTGGTCGGCGATGCGTACTAATGTCCAACTAGGTTAAACGCCGGACTCTGTGCCTGACTCTGGGTCGAGCCAGCTTCAGAATGGGGAGTTGCCTATGACGACGATGAATCTCGTCGTACCGTGCTACAACGAAGAAGAGGTTATCACCGAGACAGGCAAGCGGCTGCTCGCACTTCTGGAGCGATTGATCGAAGCCGGCGAGGTGAGCAACGAAAGCCGCATCACTTTCATTGACGATGGTTCCCGCGACCGTACCTGGTCGATCATCGAAGTGCTGCACGCGCAGAATGCCCGCTGCGGCGGCATCAAACTCTCGCGCAATCGCGGCCATCAGAATGCGCTGCTCGCCGGTCTGATGACGGCTCAAGGCGATGTACTCGTGAGTCTCGACGCGGATCTTCAGGACGATATCGAAGCCATTCCACGCATGCTCGCGGAATATCAGTCGGGTGCGGAAATCGTCTTCGGCGTGCGTCACAAACGTACGTCGGACACATTCTTCAAGCGCTTCACCGCTCGCAACTACTACAAGCTGCTCCGGACGTTCGGCGTCGAGATCCTGCCGGGCCACGCGGATTTTCGCCTGATGAGCCGCAAGACAGTGGAAGCGTTGCGTCAGTTTCAGGAGGTCAATCTTTTCCTGCGCGGCATCATTCCGCTGCTCGGGTTCAAGACTGCGATCGTCGAATACGAGCGCGCCGCGCGCTTTGCGGGCGAGAGCAAATACCCGCTCAGCAAAATGATCGTCCTCGCGCTGGACGGCATCACGTCGTTCTCCGCCGTTCCCTTGCAATGGAGTACGCGCATCGGCGCATTGCTGGCGATCGGCTCGCTGTGCTTTGGCGCATGGGCCGCCTATGCGCGCATCTTCACCAACCTCACGGTGCCCGGCTGGGCTTCGACGGTAATCCCGATGTACTTTCTCGGCGGTATCCAGTTGCTCTTTCTCGGTGTGATCGGCGGCTACATCTCGAAGACGTACGCCGAAACCAAGCAGCGTCCTCGTTTCATCATTGAGCAAACGTTATGAATTCTCCCGTCGATCGTTCGGCGCCGGCGACCCCGGGCGCCGACGCGGTGTCCGCAGACGCGCTGTTTTCGCGCTCCGGCCGGCTCGCCACCATTCTTCCGCGCGTGCTTTTCATCGTCACCGTGCTGTATGGCGGAGCGTTGTTCTGGATCGCGCCGCGTCCGCCCCTGGTGGACCTGCCGCAACACGCGGGACAGGTGATGTTGCTGCGCGATCTGCTCGAGCATACGTCGCCGTGGCAAAACCTCGTGCAGCTCAATCTGCTGACGCCGTACCTCGTCGGCTACGGCCTCGCGCTGCCGCTCACGTATCTGATGCCGATCGGCGCCGCGCTCAATTGCGTGCTGATGCTCGCGTATTTCGCGTTCGTGGCGTCATGCGTGGGCTTTCGCAGGTATCTGGGCGGCGATCCACGGCTCGACTGGCTGTTCGTGCCGGGATTTTTCGGCTTCGCCTTCATGTGGGGCTTCTATACGTTTCTGGTCGCGACCCCGTTGGGCATT
The DNA here is from genome assembly GCF_014397655.1 of Paraburkholderia sp. UCT31. Lineage (NCBI taxonomy): Bacteria > Pseudomonadati > Pseudomonadota > Betaproteobacteria > Burkholderiales > Burkholderiaceae > Paraburkholderia > Paraburkholderia sp. UCT31. The sequence goes on along the minus strand of NZ_VZQP01000069.1, from coordinate 8,453 downwards.
CTGTTCATGTGGCTCTCGCACGACTATGCGAAGGCGACTTCGGTCAGGAAGGGGGTATGGATGTTCGTTGCGGGCACGGCGCTGTTCTTCTGTCACGGGCTCGTGTTTCTGCTTGCGATGGCGGTAGGCGTCGGCTTCGTGCTGTTCAAACAGAAGACGTTGGTCCGCAAGATCCTCGCGCTCGCGCCGTTCGTGCCGCTCGGTGTGCTGTGCATCGCGTATATGTTGTGGAGCCGCGCGACCGATCCGCTGCTCGGGCAGACGGTGCCCGGCGTAGACGTATTCAAATGGGGCTTCGACTTGCAGCGGGTGCTCTCGCTGCCCGTCTACGTGTGGGGCATGAACAAAAGCGCGGCCGTGTATTTGCCGCTCGTCGCGCTGATGTTCGCCGCGCCGTGGCTGTGGCGCAACAGGATCAATCCCGATCGCTCGGTCATCGTGCCGATGCTCGCCGTGGCGTTCGTGTGGTTCGTCGTACCCGGCACGGCGCTGAAGACGGCGTACCTGTATCACCGTTTCGCGCTGTTTCTGTTGCCCGCGTATGCGTTGATGTTCTGCGCACCGCAAACGTCGGCGAACGGCGCTCGCCGTGCGTCGTCCGGTTCGAACCGGGGTGCGCTGCCCGGCGTCGCCGTACAAGCGTTGATCATCGCCGGATGCTGGATCTTCTTTGCGGACCAGACGGTTCGTCTGCATCGTTTCGCCGTCGAGAACGCGCCGCTGGACGCGCTGCTGTCGCGGACCGAACCGGATCAACGCGCGCTAAGTCTGATATTCGATCGCGCGAGTCCCGCGTACAGGAGCCCGGCCGCGTACGAGCACCAGTCGCTGTGGTATCAGGCGGAGAAACACGGTTTCGTCGATCCGAACTTCGCGACTTACGTGCCGCAGATCGCGCGCTTCAGGCCGGGCATGATGCCTATGGCCCCGCTGACGCTCGAACACGATCCGGCGGGTTTCGAATGGAATAAGGACAATGGCCGTCTGTACCGCTATTTCTTCGTTCGCAAGGAGGGGCCGTTGCCGAAAGATTTCTTCGCCAATAGCGAATGCGATGTCGCCCTGGTGACGCACGAGGGCGAATGGTCGCTCTACGAGCGGCGCAACTGTCGATAACGGCGCATCCGGCGTTGCGCCGTCATCCCTTCATGTCGAACGATCGGCGGCCAGGCATTCGCAGCGCGCTTTGATGGGCCTGGCGCGCCGTTCATATCAGGCGAGTTTTGCCGCGATCGCCTCGCCGACTTCGCTCGTGCTTGCTTTACCGCCGAGGTCGCCGGTGTGCGGACCCTCGATCAGCGTCGCCTCGATCGCCTTCAGGATCGCGTCGTGCGCTTCGCGCTCCTTGCCGCTCGAATGACCGAGGAAGTCGAGCATCATCGCGGCCGACCAGATCATCGCGATCGGATTCGCGATGTGCTTGCCGGCGATATCGGGTGCCGAGCCGTGCACCGGCTCGAACAGCGACGGAAACTTGCGGTCCGGATTCAGGTTGCCCGACGGCGCGAGGCCGATCGTGCCCGTGCACGCGGGGCCGAGATCGGACAGGATGTCGCCGAACAGATTGGTCGCGACGACCACGTCGAAACGGTCCGGGTTCAGCACGAAACGCGCGCACAGGATGTCGATGTGCTGCTTGTCCCACGTGACGTCCGGATACTGCGCGGCGATGCCGGCCGCGCATTTGTCCCACCACGGCATGCTGATCGCGATGCCGTTGCTCTTCGTTGCGACGGTGATTTTCTTGCGCGCGCGGCGCTGCGCGAGATCGAACGCGAACTTCAGCACGCGCTCGCTGCCATGCCGCGTAAACACCGACTCCTGCAGCACGAACTCGCGCTCGGTGCCTTCGAACATCACGCCGCCCACTGACGAATACTCGCCCTCGGTGTTCTCGCGCACGATCCAGAAGTCGATGTCGCCGGCCTTGCGTCCCGCGAGCGGCGAGGGGACGCCCGCAAAGAGCCGTGCGGGCCGCAGATTCACATACTGGTCGAACTCGCGGCGAAACTTCAGCAGCGACTCCCACAGCGAGATGTGATCGGGCACGGTGTCGGGCCAGCCGACCGCGCCGAACAGGATCGCATCGGCCGATTGCAGTTGCGCTTTCCAGTCGTCCGGCATCATCTTGCCGTGCTTCGCGTAGTAGTCGCAGCTTGCCCATTCGATGTGCCGATATTCGAGCTGGATGCCGAAGCGTTGCGTCGCGACTTCGAGTACGCGCAGCGCTTCGGGCATCACCTCGACGCCGATGCCGTCGCCGGGGATGACGGCAATCCGGTATTTGTTCGACATGCTGGGCTTCTCCTTTGAAGAATTGGGTTGGGGATGTGGTGGTGGTTATTTTATTCGTGGTGCATTCGATCATGCCGTGCCAGGCGCGGCGTGCCTCTCCTGCAAGGCTTAACCAGGGGTTTTTTGGGATGGTACCTTGATGCACAATCGGGCCTCCTTTATTGACTGTGAGGCACGATGACTTCACTTTCCCTGGGTTCTTATCATGAGGTCCGTGAAAGGCGGCACGGACATTTCTTCTCGGTCAGCCTTTACAGATCGTTCAACCTTCACATCAGGTCTCGCTGGTTGTTTGACGTGGATCGGTGGTTCCATTTTGCATTGCCGGCGAGCACAGCCCGCGAAGCGCACGATGACATTGTGCAGGGCATGGAGGAAGCGCGCGCGGCGTGGCTGCAACATAGCCCATCCGTGCTGCTGTCGCACCAGCCATACGAGTTACGCGATATGCTCGGCCGGAGTGACAACCGCTTTCATATGTACAGGATGAAAGACGATGAGGTTGCTAAAGCCCTCTACAACGAAGTGAAGGACGGTAGGCTGATCTTCGTCCCTGAGCGGGACGAGATGCGCAAGTGCGTGCAGGCGATACGGGAGCAGCGGGAAAAGGCGTCCCGGACAGCGTCCGCGCGCGCGCAACAACCGGCCGACGCGGACATGCTAAGTTCGCTCTATGGCAACAGCCCCCGGGTGCCGCAGAATGCCGGTACGCCGTCGTATTCTCCCCGTGTTGGTTCGTTAGGCGAAGCTCAGCCGTTCGAGTACAGCGAGGACATTCCCACGGGCGGTGAAATGCAAACGGCATGGCTTCCCTCAGAAGGAGGGTCACCTAACCAATGGGTCGAAAACACATCGGGCAAGAAACAATGGCGCTTATATGACGGAGACGGTAACGCGGCCGTCGATATTGATTTCGGTCACGATCACGGGTTTGGCGTTCCACACTCCCATAATTGGGAAAATGGCGTTAGAGATAAGGGAAATGCATTTTCGCTGCTACCTTGGTAAAGGATTTGTTTGATGGACAAACTCAAGGAATTTGGTTACTTCCACGACTGGTATATCAACGCTCTCGTGGTTCGGGATAAGCATAAACTTATTGTCATGTTGGAGGATGAAGGGAAGCGAGCAACGGCAACTTTTAGCGGAACCAGTCGCTGCACCGTTGAACATTTCAGCGTGTCCAATAACATCGTCTTTGAGATGAAGATCCTCACGCCGGGGGACACGAATTACGATCTCGCCCGCGCCATGCTCTCTAAAAGCGAGCGGTTTTCGAAGACGCCGGGGTCTCAAGTAGCGCTAGTCCTCGCAACGGCCGGGGCGGAGCTAGCTGTGGAATTTGAGACGCTCGACATCGACGCTGAGTAGGCGATTCGACTCGCGAATCTCCGACTACGGGAATCGGCGCCTTTCGGGAAGCAGTGGCCGTGATGCTAAAAGACACTGTACCCAGTGTTAAGTTCGCTCTATGGCAACAGCCCGCGCGCGCCGCAGAACCTCGGCAATGCTCAGGCGTTCAACTATCAGCCAGATGCCGTGAGTGACGACGTGCAGGACATTGCGGCGCGCGGAGTGAGCGATTTTCACGAGACCGAATGCTTCGCGCAGTACGAACGGGACATAGACCTGTGCAACGCACTGGCTGTCCCAATGGGCGGTACACGCGGCATCGCGCTATGCAAAACGCAGGCGTTCCAGAACTATCAACAGTGCAGAGGATATTGATGGCTACTCATCCGCCGTATTCCGTGGTTCTAACCTATACAGAGGACCGTCAACGGCTCACGGTGCAAACCGTTGACCCCACCAGGCTTGCTCCGTTGCTGGCCGGGAAAATCGAAATGCCGATCCTTCTCGATGAGTACGATTTCAAACTCGACGACGAATTTGCGCGGAGGCTCGGCGTCGCAATACTCAACGTGATTGCGCTCGGTCAGCCTGACATCAAGCAGTACATGTCAGTTACGCAAGAGCCGATCGACAAGCCTTCACAGACGTAGCCCGCCGCCCGCGCACTTATGCGCTGTGCGTGCAACGGGCATTCGGGAGTTATCAAACCTACTGTTGCGCGTCCGGCGCGCGCAGGGCCGCGAGCGCTTCCGCTAGCGAACGTGCGCCGCCGAGTGGGAGAAAGCCGGCAAAGCTGTCGTCGTCGTCCACCAGCAGCCCCTCGAACTACCCAGTGCTGTCGCGATAGACGATCACGTCTGCCCGCTGCCCGCCCTTCCTTGCGAGTACCGCCGCCACGACTGCTCCGGCTGCGGTGGTGTCGCTGCGGCAACGGGGCGCGCGTGCAAGGACAACGCTTTCCGGTTGTATAACCAATGTCGAGGATACTGAACTATGGTCCCGTCAAAATCATTCGTCGTCTCGTATAACGAAGAGCTGCAACAGTTTGAAATGTATTCACTCAAGGATTCCGACTTGGCCGCTCTACGCGAAAACGCCGTTGTCGCGCCTTGGCGTCTTTCAGCGATTCCGGGCGGCAAATTAGGTGAAAACATCGCGAAGCGTCTCGGCGCTATGGCGCTTGGCGTTCTCTCGATATATCACCCTGAAGTGCAGCAACGTTTGCGCGTGGAGCCGGATCAGTTTCCGTTTCCGTAGGCCGTACCGCGTCAGCGAAGTCGGATCCACCAGTCAAGGGTCCGTATGATGATCGGGTCGCCAGCAGCAGAGTCGATGGTTGCCTGTTTCCCCTGGTACCCCTGTTGCATTACTGTTACTGCCTCTATCGAGGCGGTTTTTATGGGCGCTATTACAAAAGCCCCGCGTGCCACAGAATCTCAGCAATGCGCAGCCGTTCGACTATCAGCGCGGCATGCCGGATGACGACGGTATGCGGTTTGTTTGGGCGACGGCCCAAAATTTACTGCATAGCGCTTCAAGTAGGGCAAGCGATGGTAAATTTCCGCTCGCGTTACGGGCAGCGAACAAGTTGTCTGTAGCGCTCGCCTATGGATTTGTTTTCGAGGAGATGACATGGCAGCAAGGCAGTCTCTTTCGCATACAACTCGACGAATCGGAATACACGAGAAGCGCTGGACCCTGCAAATCGGGGGGATATGGAAGGAGTCGCGCAGCACATGTCGCTCAATATCATGGTGACCCCACGCGATCGGCGGGGGCGCCCGATTGGCTCGCCCCGCAGAAGCCGGGGACTGGCGAATCGGCGGGTACGGGAATCGGCGCCTTTCAGGAAGCAGCGACCGTGATGCTCAAACCACTGTGCCCGGCGCTGATCATTTACCTGATTGCGACCACCTGCTCTGCCACCGGGGTCACGGCCACCCCGTCATCATTCAACGGAAAATGGACCGTCACCGATGTGGTCGGATACAGCGATGTCTCGGGCGGAATACCTGAGGCAAAACGACTGCTCGGCAAGGTGCTGAGCATATCGACTGGGCAGATCGAATTCGCAGGCGACCGCTGTCGTCCGCACGGCGGTTTCAACGTCCGCACCGTCGAGACCGCGCCAAAGCTCAAAGACTATTACGGCATCAACCTCGAAGATACGGGCTTGCCCCCGAAGACCCTACTGCTGGACAGCGACAATTGCGCGGCCGTATTCCGCATGGATGCGCATCGCGTCGTATTCGGTTGGAACGGCGTGATCGTGCGGGCAGTGAAACCGTAACCCTCTCTACCGCCCCGCATTCAACTTGCGCCACAGCGTCGTCTTGCTGATGCCCAACGCGGCGCAAGCCGCATCGCGATCACCGTCGTGAACCGCGAGCACCGCGCGGATTTCATCGGCCTCGACATGACGGCTGCGCTCGCGCAGCGTCAGCGCCGCCGGCTTCGCGCGCGCGATGGACTCGACGACTTCCGGCGCGATCGCACGCAGCATGTCGCGCGTGATGAGCGCCGCACTCGCATCCGTGTCCGCATCGCCATCGGCGAGTTCAACCGCGATCCGCTCGATCACGTTCTGCAACTCGCGCACATTGCCCGGCCACGCATAGCGCCGCAACGCCGCGCCCAAACCCTCCAGCATGCGAGCGGCGGTCTGCGCGTCGGGCACGCGCGCCGCCAGCCTCGGCTCGCGCGCGGCCGCCTGGCGCAACAGTTCGGCGGCGAGCGGCAGCAGGTCGTTCGGCCGCTCGCGCAGCGGCGGTAGCGCGATGCTGAGGATGTTGAGCCGGTAGTACAGATCGGCACGGAAACTGCCCTCTGCGACGGCGTCGGTCAGCGCGCGATGCGTCGCCGCGACGATGCGGATATCGACGCGCATCGGCTCCGTCGATCCGAGCCGCACCACCTCGCGCTCCTGCAACACGCGCAACAGGCGGCTCTGCAACGGCAACGGCATCTCGCCGATCTCGTCGAGAAACAGCGTGCCGCGATGCGCGACTTCGATCAACCCCGCCTTGCCACCCTTGCGCGCGCCGGTGAACGCGCCTTCCTCGTAGCCGAACAGCTCGCTTTCGAGCAGCGCCTCCGGAAACGCGCCGCAATTGATCGCGACGAACGCGAAGTCGCGTCGCGCGCTCAGTTGATGCATGCTCTGCGCGACCATCTCCTTGCCGGTGCCGCTTTCGCCGAGAATCAGCACGGTCGCGTCCGACCTCGCATATCGCACGACGAGCGCGCGCACCCGTTCGATCGATTCCGACGCGCCGACGATATCGTCGAGCCGGTAGCGCGCGGTGAACTGCTGCACGCGTTGACGCGCGCGCAGCGTCCGATCGAGCCGTTCGACCGCGCGCGATTCCTGAAACGTCAGCACGGTGCCCGGCGCCGCGCCGCTGCTTGCGAGCGGCCCGCGATGCACGACATAGCTGGCGCCGCGCACCGTGCAGAAGCTGTCGCCCTCCGCGTCCGGCAGACTGCCCGCGAGGTCGGGCGCGAGTTCGAGCAGCGCGCGGCCGACGGCCTTCGCGGCATCGATACCGAGCACGCCCGCGAGCCGCTGGTTCATCAGTTCGACGCGGCCTTGCGCATCGAGCGCGACCACGCCGTCGCGCAGGTGCTGCAGCAGCGTGTCGAGCCGCTGGCGTCGCACGGTTTCGCGGCGCGTGGCCTGTGCGACTTCGAGCGCGGTGTCGAAACCGGCCCGCACCGACGCGCGCGAGTACAGAAACACCGCGCCCATGCCGGCATTCGCGGCGAGGTCGGTGACCATGCCTGGGCCGACCACGACGTCGATGCCACGATCGCTGAGATCGAGCACGACGCTCTCCGCGTCCTGCGCCGACTGGTACGACGCGAACGTGACATCGAGCGCGTACGCGGCGGCGAACCGCCGCACTTCGTCGGGCGTGTCGCCGTGCGTGACGAGCGCGACGCGCGCGCCTTCCCGACGCGCGCGGGCGAGCGCATGCATGACGTCGTAGCCGGTCGGACTGATCCGCACGACCGGCACCGACACGCGCGTCTTCAGATACGCGCCGTTCGAGCCGCCTGCGAGCACGACGTCGGGCCGCGCGGCGCCCGCGGCCTCGATTTCGCGCACCGCGTCTTCGAAGGCGTGCGACACGATGCGAACATCCGCGCGTTCCACGTATTCGCCGGCGATGTCGAAGAACAGATCGCGCAGGCGGCTAATGCTGAGCGCCCAGACGCGCGGACGCTGCGGCGGTTCATAAAGAGGCGTGCTCAAGGCGGACGGCTCGCAACGGGATGGTTCGGGACCTCCATTATGCGAGCATTCATTGCCGATTTGAAATCCGGAGTTTCATTAATGAAATCGAGCGTCGGACGGGGTCGCGTCATTGCTTCGCCGGACTCCCGCCAAATCAGGCACTTAGCTGGCGGTGAGCGGGCTGGCCCGTTCTTTGCGTACAAGGCAGCCCAGTCGAAGCAATGGCCAAATTCCAACCCTTTCTGGAGACAATCGATGAGCGAAGCAGACAACAGCACGCCGAACGCAGGCGCTTTCAAACCGAAAAAATCCGTCGCGCTGTCGGGCGTGACCGCGGGTAATACCGCGCTGTGCACGGTCGGCAAGACCGGCAACGATTTGCACTATCGCGGCTATGACATTCTCGACATCGCCGAGGCGTGCGAATTCGAGGAGATCGCGTATCTGCTGGTCCACGGCAAGCTGCCGACCCAGGCCGAACTGACCGCGTACAAGACCAGGCTGAAGTCGATGCGCGGCCTGCCGGCCAACGTAAAAGCCGCACTCGAATGGATTCCGGCCGCCGCGC